>CAZSPX010000252.1:0-4877 GCA_964608885.1 uncultured Anaerolineaceae bacterium
CTGATCCTCTTCATCTTCGGCAACACCTTTGGGGCCAGCATGGTGAAGGGCTTCTCGGTGACCCTGGCGCTCGGTGTGCTCGTATCTCTGTTCACTGCCATCACCGTCACGCGCACCTTCCTGCATACCATGCTCGACGACCTGAAGTTCGGCGAGCATCCCAAGTGGTTTGGTATGTAGCCCCTCGGGAGCGACATCATGAATATCATCAAGAACCGTTATCTGTACTTCCTGATCTCCCTGATCGTGATCATCCCGGGGCTGGTCTTCATGGGCCTGCACTGGGCGGCCAATCCACAGGAAGGCCCGCTGCCTCTTGCCATTGACTTCCGCGGCGGCTCGCTGCTCGAGGTCCAGTTTGCAGGCGCCCGCCCTTCCCCCGATCAGGTTCGTGCCATCTACACCCAGTTCTCCACCGCTGCTGAGCCCATCAGTGATCCCATCATCCAGCCGCTGGGCGAGGATGCCTACTCGATCCGGTCGCGCACCATGGCTGACGAGACAAAAGGCTCCATTGTGTCTGCTCTTGAGACCAGCTCCGGTGGGACCGTTACGGTGTTGAACTTCACATCGGTGAGCCCTTCCGTGGGTGCCGAGGTGACACGGGCTGCCGGGTTTGCCATCCTGATGGCCGCTTTAGCCATCCTGCTCTACATCTGGTATGCCTTCCGGGGCGTGGAGCATTCCTTCCGCTATGGGACCGCGGCCGTGGTCGCCATGCTGCATGACGTGCTGGTGGTCCTGGGCGTGGAGGCCATGCTGGGCTACTTCCTCGGCTGGGAGGCGGATGCCCTCTTCCTGACCGCCCTGCTGACCGTGATCGGCTTCTCCGTCCACGATACGATCGTGGTCTTTGACCGGGTGCGCGAGAACTCGCATATCTATCGCCGCGTGGATTACGAAACCCTGGTCAATCACTCCATTGTCCAGACCCTCGACCGCTCGATCACAACGCAGCTCACCGTGATGTTCACGCTCACTGCCCTGGCGCTCTTCGGCGGAGAGAGCATCCGCCATTTTGTGATCATCCTGCTGATCGGTATCTTCAGCGGCACCTACTCGTCGATCTTCAACGCCGCTCCCCTGCTGGTCGTCTGGGAGAACCGCGAGTGGCGCAGCTGGTTCCGAAAAAAAGGAGAGCAGGCTCCCGCCTGAAATCAAAAGCGCACGGCTCGGCAGCCGTGCGCTTTTTACGTCCCTGCTCCTAGCCTAATACTTCCACATCGTGCGGCCCGGATTCCCTCAGGCCCGCCCCGGTCATTCGAACGAAGATGGCCTTCTCCTGCAGCTCCCGTATGGAGCAGGCCCCGCTGTAGCTCATCCCGGATTGCAGGCCCCCCAGCAGATTCGTGAGCACCTCGCGCGCCCGCCCGCGATAGGGAACCGCCGCCTCCACGCCCTCCGCCACATACTCATCGATCTCCTCCTGGGTGACGTCGTCGCCTTCGCGCTGCTTCCGGTCGATGGTCGCGCCGCGCGAGGCCATCCCTCTCGAAGCCTTGTAGCGGTGGCCCTTGCGGGTCATCATCAGGCCCGGACTCTCGTCGGTGCCGGCCAGCATGCTGCCGATCATCACCGAGGCGGCTCCTGCCGCAATGGCTTTCGCGACATCGCCCGGCTGCCGGATGCCCCCGTCCGCAATGACAGGAATATCGAACTCGCGCGCCGCCTCGGCGCATTCGATCACAGCGCTGAGCTGGGGTACACCCGCGCCCGCAACGATCCGGGTGATGCAGATGGAGCCCGGGCCTACACCCACCTTCACCGCATCCGCGCCCGCCTCGATCAGTCGGCGCGTTCCATCCGCGGTTGCCACATTTCCCCCGACGATCTGCGCCTGGTCAAACTCCTTGCGTATCCGGCGGATCATATCGATCTCGAGCTTGGAATCCCCGTGTGCAATATCCACCACAATGCAGTCCGCGCCGGCTTCCAATAATGCCTCCACGCGGCGCATCTCTTTTTCCCTCACCCCTACCGCCGCGCCGACTGCCAGCCGTCCGCGCGCATCCTTGGTCGCTTTCGGGTATTGGGTGATCTTCATAATATCCTTAAGGGTCACCAGTCCCCGCACCCGGCCTTTCTCATCCACAAGGGGCAGTTTCTCCACCCGGTGGTCATGCAGCATGCGCTCCGCTTCTTTAAGGGTTGCACCGGGCGCGCCGGTGATCACCTCCCGCTGCATGATGGTGGTTACAGGCCTGTCCAGGTCATTTTCGAAGAGCAGGTCACGCGTGGTGATGATGCCCACCAGTTCCTGCGCGCTGTTCACGATCAATATCCCGCCGGTACCGGTCTCCTGTACCACCCGCTTGACATCGCCAATGGTGTGCGTTTCGGTCATCGTGATCGGATCGTCAACGATAAAAGATTCAGCTTTCTTCACGCGCTGGATCTGGCGGGCTTGTTCTGCGATCGACATGAAGCGGTGGATCATCCCGATCCCCCCTTCGCGCGCGATCGCGATCGCCATTTCGCTCTCGGTGACAACATCCATGTTGGCGGAGATGATCGGGACCTGCAGGCCGATCTTCCGTGTCAGCCGCGTCTGGGTCGAAAGTCCTCGCCTTGAATCGACCTCGGAGAACTGGGGCACCAGCAGGACATCGTCATAGGTAAGGGCAGTATCAGGGAGTATTTTCATCTTTCACCTCGTTAATGAACCGCAGGAATTATAATGCTTTGGATGGCTCTGGATGCGCTCTCACCGCTGGACGGCCGCTACCTTGATTCAGTTGCTCCGCTCCGGACGTTCTTCTCGGAATCCGCCTTCCATAGATCCCGGCTGGAACTGGAGATCAGGTATCTGGAAGCGCTGGGCAGGTTTGGATTGATCACTGTCCTGGATGTGGATCAGGCAGACTTTCTCATGAGCTTTAGCCCGGAGGATGCCCAGCGCATCAAGGAGCTGGAGCAGACCACCCGGCATGATGTGAAAGCCATTGAATATTTCCTCCGTGAGCGAATCCAGGGAGCCTTAGACCCCGATCTGAAAGACCTGCGGCCCTACCTCCACTTCGGCCTGACATCGGAAGATGTGAACAACCTCGCCCAGTCATTGGCATTACGGGATTCGCGCGACCAGGTCCTGCTCCCTGCCCTGGATGAACTGCTTGGCTACTTGCGGGATTTCGCCCGGCGCTTCCGCTCCACCCCCATGTTGGCGCGTACCCACGGTCAGCCCGCCGTTCCCACCACCCTCGGAAAGGAATTTGCCCTCTTCTTCGAACGGCTGCGCTCCTGCAGGGAGAAAATGGCAGCCCACCGTTTCGAGGGAAAGTTGACAGGCGCGGTGGGAAATTTCAACGCCCTGCAGGCGGCCCTCCCAGAGCTGGCCTGGATGGATTTCAGCCGCGATTTCGTAGGAAGCCTGGGGCTTGAACCCAGCCTGTATACAACCCAGATCCTTCCCCTGGATAACTGGATCCGCTATTTTCAAGCCCTTCATCTTTTGAACTCGATTTTGATCGATCTCGCCCGGGACATCTGGCGCTATATCAGTGACGGGTATCTTGTCCAATCGGTCAAGCCCGGCGAAGTTGGATCCTCGACGATGCCCCAGAAAGTGAACCCCATCGATTTTGAGAATGCCGAGGGGAATGCAGGCCTGGCCAATGCCTTGTTCTCCCACTACACGGAAAAGCTGCCGATCTCCCGCCTCCAGCGGGACCTCTCCGATACAACCGTGCGCCGGACTTTTGGAGTAGCCCTCGGCCATGCGTTGCTCGCCTGGCAAAACCTCGCCAGGGGCATGACCCGCCTTGCAGTGGATGAGGAGAAGTTGGCCTCCGATCTGCAGGCGCATTGGGAGGTCGTCAGTGAAGGTGCGCAGACCATCCTGCGCCTCTCGGGCCGCATGGACGCGTACGAGTCTCTGCTGGCTCTTGCGCGTGGGCGGATCCTGACAGAATTCGATTACAAGTCCTGGGCAATTTCCCTCGATGTGGACGAGGGGACCCGCCAACGGCTCCTGTCCCTCTCACCTGAGACGTACCTGGGTTTGGCAGTTCAGATCGTGGATCAGATTATCGCAGGAACAATAGATACAAAGGCGGAATCTTCATGACAGTCATTGCGGTCATCGGGTCACAGTGGGGTGACGAAGGCAAAGGAAAGGTGGTCGACCACCTTTCCAAAGATGCGGATTATGTGGCCCGTTTCAATGGGGGCAATAATGCCGGCCACACGGTCATAAATTCCTATGGGACCTTCAAGATCCACCTTGTTCCTTCAGGCATCTTTGCCCCCCAGGCTGTCGGGCTGATCGGCGGCGGTGTGGTGATCGATCCGCCGGTCCTGATCGACGAGATCGAGGCGCTCGAACGGGCTGGCGTGCCCATTCAAGGCCGTTTGTGGATCTCCCCGCGTTCACATCTCATCATGCCTTACCATCGCATCCTGGACGGGTTGTATGAGGCCGCCAGGGGCGCAGGAGCGACCGGGACTACCCGCCGCGGGATTGGTCCCGTTTTTGCCGATAAGGTGAGCTACAACGGCATCCGCTGGACCGATTTTGCACGCGAAGATGTCCTGCTCTCACGTCTCACCACCCAGGTGGAGATCAAGAACCGCATCATTACGGCGCTGGGCGGAGAACGACTCTCACTTGACGAGATCCTCGAAACATACCGGGGCTATTTCCAGCGCCTGAAACCCTACCTGCGCGAGCTTTTCCCGATTGTGCAGGATGGCCTCCGCGAGGGAAAGAATTTCCTGCTGGAGCAGGCCATGGGCACCTTCCTCGACACTGACTGGGGGACCTACCCCTTTGTGACCGCCTCCACGACGATCCCCTCGGCGGCCTCGGCAGGGCTTGGCATCCCGCCGCGCCGGATCGACCGCATTGTCGCCGTGACCAAGGCCTACACAACCCGGGT
>CAZSPX010000253.1:0-4842 GCA_964608885.1 uncultured Anaerolineaceae bacterium
CGCCGACGGCCAGACCAGCGGGCGCGGCGCCAAGGCCGTCTCCCAGATGGTAGTCCGTAAGGTCATCGGCCTCCTGGCCGAGGGCGTCCGGGATGGGGCCGCGGCGCGGGCAGCCTCGGACTTGCTGTTCACCGAGCGCCAAGGCAAGGTCATCTCCACCCTGAACATCGCCTCCGTGGACCTGCAGAGCGGTACTCTCGTACTGGCACGCAACAATCCCTCGCCGATGTTCATCTGCCGCGGCGCGGAGATCGACCGTCTGGATCAGGAGAGCATCCCGCTGGGCACCTCGCGCAATGTGCGCCCTCTGATCACGGAGATCGAGCTCCAGCCGGGTCTGGTGGTGGTGATCTACACGGACGGGCTGACGCACGCCGGTGAGCGCCGCGGTCGCCCCATGGACGTGGGGGCGGCCTTGCGCTCCATGCTGGAGGACCAGAACCCCTCCCCCCAGCAGCTGGCGGACGCGCTCTTGGCGCAGGCGGTGAACTTGGACGAGGGCCGCCCGGCGGATGACGTTTCGGTGGTGGTCATCAAGGTCGCTCCCTTCACAGGCGACGATGTGCGGCGCATGTCGATCCGCCTGCCGCTCAAGCCGGGAAGGGGCGCGTGAACCTCCGCCTGCGCCGCCTGCGTGCTTCCTGGAGGGATACGCTGATCCTCCTGGGCGAGTTCCGCACGGCCCTGCTGATCTTCACGTTCGCAGTGGTGGGCGGCGGGATGCTCTATTTCTGGCTCTCGCGCCTGGTGCACGAGCCGGTGGCAAGCCTGACGGAGGCGGTCTACCTCGTCCTCACCGCCACCTTCCTCCAGCCTCTGGGTGACTTTCCCCGCAGCTTCATCCTCCAGCTCTTTCACTTCATCATGCCCATCGTGGGCATCAGTATCCTGGCGCAGGGCCTCACCGATTTCGGCAGCCTGCTCTTCAACCGCCGCGCGCGCAGCAAGGAATGGGAAATGGCCATCGCATCCACCATGAACCGGCACATCATTCTTATTGGCCTCGGCCACCTCGGGTTCCGCATTGTCCAGCGGCTGCACGAGATGGGCGCGGAGGTGGTGGTCATCGAGCTGAATCCCGCCTCCGACACCGTCAGCGCGATTCGCCTCCTCAACATCCCTGTCATCCCTGATGACGCCACCCGCCCCTCCGCCCTGGAGGCCGCAAACATCCGCGAGGCCCGCACCATCATCCTGGCAGGCCAGAATGACGCCATGAATCTCCAGATCGCCCTCAAGGCCCGCAGCCTCAATCCCGGCATCCAGGTGGTCGTCCGCATCTTTGATGAGGACTTCGCCCACGCCCTGCAGGAGCAGTTCGGCTTTAATGCCCTCTCCGCCACCGAGATGGCTGCGCCCGTGTTCGCCGCGGCGGCGGCCGGCGCGGACGTGACCAACCCCATCTCCGTGGAGGGCCAGCAGCTCAGTCTTGCACGTCTCACCCTCAAGCCCGGCTCGAAGTTCGACGACAAGACCGTCGGCTTTGTAGAGGATAATTACCACCTCAACATCATCCTCCTCCGGAGCGACCACCAGTCGCACATGCACCCCACTGACACTCACCCGCTGCATTCCGGCGATACCCTGGCGGTGCTGGGCGGCCCGGAGGAACTGAGCCGTCTCATGCATGACAATGAGTGAGCCTCCCGGACGTCCTCTTATCGGTGTGGTGGGACCCTGCGGCTCGGGAAAATCGACCCTCATCGCCGGGTTGGAGAGATACGGCTTCAATTGCCGTCACATCGCCCAGGAGCACTCCTACGTCCCGCACATGTGGCTGCACATCACCCACCCGGACGTGCTCATCTTTCTGCAATCCTCCTTCCTGGTCAGCACGCAGCGCCGCAGGCTGAGCTGGCGCAAGGAAGACTTTGCCGAGCAGCAACGACGGCTGGCGCACGCTCTCCAGCACGCCGACCTGGTCGTGGACACCGATCCATTGACCCCCGGGCAGGTTCTGGACCGAGTGCTGGCCTTTCTCAAGGAGCATGGCCTATGAAGCGCATTCTTGCCTTCCTTTTGGTTCTCGTCCTCCTTCAGCTTTCCTGCAATTTCCTTTTTCCGGGAAAAGGAGACGCACGCACCCCCTCACCGGCGATTGACCCAATGTCGCTCCCCTGGGAGGATCGTGAGCTCTTCTCCGCAGGTCTCGTCCCTGACAGTCGGTCCATCCTCAAGGAACTTCCCTCCGCATCGGTCTACCACCTCAAG
Organism: uncultured Anaerolineaceae bacterium; assembly: GCA_964608885.1. Lineage (GTDB taxonomy): Bacteria > Chloroflexota > Anaerolineae > Anaerolineales > Villigracilaceae > JACPVF01. The sequence continues at coordinate 2,212 of CAZSPX010000253.1, forward strand.
TTGGAGATCGCCCCCGACCTGGTCCACATCACGGGGCGCGAGGAGGTCCGCTATACCAATGCAGAAAATATCCGGCTCAAAGAGGTGCCCTTCCGGCTCTTCCCAAACATCCTGGGGGGAAATACGCGCATCAGCGAGGTCCGCGTGGATGGGAAGCCTGTCATCCCGGAGTATGGATTGAATAACAGCCTCCTGATCGTCCCTCTGGTCTCGGCGCTGGAGCCAGGGAACAGTCTCACCCTCGCCCTCGACTTCTCTGTCACCGTACCGGAGAGCGTGGAGCTGAATTATGGGGTCCTGGCGTACGCCGAGGGCGTGCTGGCGCTTGCCCATGCCTACCCGATGATCCCCGTCTACAATGAGGAGGGTTGGAACGCGGAGATCCCACCTCAATCGGGCGATCTGACCTTCGCTGATATGGCCTTTTTTGTGGTGCGCATCACTGCGCCGCAAGACCTGACGCTGGTCTCGGTGGGGCGCGAGATCGCCCGCGATGTCCAGGGCGACACCCAGATCGTTACCTATGCCGCGGGACCAGTCCGCGATTACTACCTTACCGCCAGCCCACACTACCAATCAGTTACCGGGCAGGCCGGCGATACCGTGGTGCGCTTCTATGCACCCAAAGACCTTCAGGCAGGGGCGCGCGAAGCGCTGGACACGGCCATCCGTGCGATAGAGGATTACAGCGACCGGTATGCCCTCTTCCCCTACAGCGAGATCGACCTGGCTTCCACCCCCACGCTTGCGCTGGGGATCGAGTATCCAGGCATGATCGCCATTGCCGATCGCATACTTGATCCTGGCGATGGGTATCTGGAAGGGACGGTTGCGCACGAGGTGGGGCACCAGTGGTTCTACAACCTGGTGGGGAACGACCAGCTCGACCAACCCTGGCTGGACGAGTCACTGGCCCAGTTCGTTACTCTGGAATACTTTACGGATCAATACGGAGAGGCAGGCTATGAAGGCTTCAAGGGATCGCTCGAACAGCGCTGGGGACGTGTGGATAAGGCCCCCATCCCCATCGGACTCCCCGTAAGAGATTACACCGACCAGCAGTATGGCGCGATCGTGTATGGCCGGGGCGGCCTGTTCTTTGAGGCGCTTCAGTCGCAGCTGGGAACGGAGGCCTTCAATGCCTTCATGAAGGACTACGTTTCCACGTTCGCCTGGGGGATCTCCACCACGGAGAGCCTGAAATCGGTCGCCGAGAAGCATTGCTCCTGCGACCTGACCCCGCTGTTCCAGGAATGGGTTTATCCTTGACGCCCATCTTCCCGTGCCTTTTCAATCGAGGTATAATCACTCCCGCGCCAGCCCCAGGCTGGTATTTTTGTGATGGAGTGATACATGAATCGCAGTCGTAACACGTGGTTGATCCTGATCATCCTGCTCGTGGCCTTCTCCCTGTGGATCGACCTCAGCAAGAATCTCCTGATCACCAACCCCTTCAACCAGACGGCAATCGTCAACCGGAACGTGGACCTCAAGCTCGGGCTTGACCTGCGCGGGGGTCTCCAGACCCTGCTCGAGGCGGACGTCCCTGCCGACCGCACCGTGACCAACGAAGAGCTGACCAATGCCCGCAGCATCCTTGAGAACCGCGCCAACGGGCTGGGCGTCAGCGAGGTGGTGATGCAGATCGCCGGTGACCGCCGCATCGTGGCCGAGTTCCCCGGCATCCAAAACCCCGAAGAGGTGGTCGCCTCGCTCAAGCAGACGGCCCTTCTGGAATTCGTGGACATGGGATCTAGTCCCGTGGCTGCAGGGACGGTGATCCAGACCGATTTCGCCAAGTCCACGGATGCTGCAGCTTCCACCGCCATCCCGCCCACTTCCACCCCGGCAGCTGCCGCGACCCCGGATGCTGCTGCCACGCCTCCCTCCCCGGATGCAGCCGCTCCCGCCACGGTCTATCACACCGTGATGACCGGCGCCTCGCTGGACAGCGCCTCTGTCCAGTCCTCCTCCGGGCAGTACGTGGTGGCCTTCACCCTCAAATCCGATGCGAAGGATCTCTTCGGCCAGTACACCACTGCCAACCAGGGGAAATACCTTGCCATCGTGCTGGACAAGCGCGTGGTCTCTGCCCCCGTCATCAATACCCCGATCACCGACGGCCAGGGGCAGATCCAGGGCGGCTTCACCCTCGACTCCGCCAACACCCTCGCCATCCAGCTTCGCTCCGGCTCCCTCCCCATCCCGATCAAGGTGGTGGAAAGCCGGACGGTGGGTCCCACCCTTGGCGAGGAGTCTGTCCGCAAGAGTCTTCTGGCCGGAATCATTGGCCTGGTGGTGGTCATCCTGTTCATGGGCTTGAACTACCGCCTTCCGGGTGTGGTCGCCGACCTTGCACTGATCTGCTATGCCCTGTTCTCCCTCATGCTCTTCAAGCTGATCCCGGTCGTGCTGACGCTGCCAGGCATCGCTGGGTTCATCCTCAGCATCGGCATGGCCGTGGACGCCAACGTTCTGATCTTCGAGCGCCTTAAAGAGGAGCTGCGGGCCGGCCGCAACCTCCGTCAGGCCATCGACCTCGGCTGGAGTCGTGCCTGGCCCTCCATCCGCGATTCGAACATCTCCACCCTGATCACCTGTCTGATCCTCTTCATCTTCGGCAACACCTTT
>CAZSPX010000254.1:0-4827 GCA_964608885.1 uncultured Anaerolineaceae bacterium
TGTCCATAAGGCCTCACCTGATGAGCATGTTCAGAAAACATTATAGCAGAGGAGGGAGGGCTCCTCCACAACCCTCCGCTGCAGACGGGTCAGCGGCGGCCCCGGGAGGCAGGCGCCGGGGCGCTGATGCCGAAAACCTCCGGGCCCAGGGTGATGCCAGCCTGCTGGAAGCGCGGCATAAAAAGAGGCCGGATGCCGGTGGGCTTGAGAACGCCCTCCACTTTCCCTTCGAACGTCGTACCGGTCTGCTCGAACTTGAAGACATCCGTCAGCACGATGGTATCGCCCTCCATGCCGGCCACCTCGGTGATGGCGGTCACCTTGCGGGAGCCGTCGTTGAGGCGGGACTGCTGGACGATCAGGTCCACCGCGGAGGAAACCTGCTGGCGGACAACCTTAAGGGGCAGGTCCATGCCAGCCATCAGGACCAGCGTCTCCAGGCGGGAGAGGGCATCGCGCGGGGAATTGGCGTGCAGGGTGGTCAGCGAGCCGTCGTGACCGGTGTTCATGGCCTGGAGCATGTCCAGGGCCTCACCGCCGCGCACCTCGCCCACCACGATGCGGTCCGGGCGCATGCGCAGGGAATTACGCACCAGGTCGCGCACAGTGCGGCCGCCGTTGCCATCCACATCGGGGACCTTGGTCTCCAGGCGCACGAGGTGGTCCTGCTGCAGTTGAAGCTCAGCGGCATCCTCGATGGTGACGATGCGCTCCGTCTCGGGGATGAAGGCCGAGAGGACATTGAGCAGGGTGGTCTTGCCGGAGCCGGTGCCGCCCGAGATGATGATATTGAGGCGGGCTACCACGCAGGCCCTCAGGAACTCGCCCATGATGGGGGTCAGAGAGCCGAACTCGAAAAGCTGCTGCATGGTCAGACGGTCGCGGAAGAATTTGCGAATGGTGATGGAGGGACCGTCAATGGCGACGGGGGGCACCACAGCGTTGACGCGCGAGCCGTCAGGCAGGCGGGCATCCACGGTGGCGTTCTCGGAATCAATACGGCGCCCGAGGGGCAGTACGATGCGCTCGATGATCCGGATGACGTGCTCGTCGTTCTCGAAAGACAGCGGGGTCTTGAGGATGCGGCCTGCTTTTTCGATATAGATCTTCTTCGGCCCGTTGACCATCACCTCGGTGATATCTGGGTCTTCAAGCAGAGGCTGGATCGGGCCGTAGCCGAGGACCTCATCCAGCACTTCCTTGAAGACCTGGTTGCGCAGGTCATCCGGAAAGCGGAACTTGGTCTGGGAGTAGATCTCCTTGAGGCTGTCGAGGACGAATTCGCGGCGGCGTTCGGCGGGCAGGGTCTGGCCTTCCAGGGCGCGCGCCATGGTATCGATCAGATAATGCTTGAACTTGACCAGGTCGGCGGAGGTCAGGCGGCCGGAGGCGGGGGGCATGCTCATTGCGCTTCACCTTCCTCACGGGGAAGCAGCCAGACGATCTGGTTGCGGCGCACGGCCAGGAAGGCGGCATTGTGCAGGCTCTTCCCGGCGGCGTCGAGGACCTCGGCATCGGTGACAGCCAGGAACAGGTCGTCCCGGTCGAGCTCATCCTTGACGCGCTCATCCTGCCGGATGTGGATGGTGCCGCGGATCAAATGGGTAACGGTCTGGATGAGGGCCGGGACCGGTCGTTTGCTCACAATATTGGTGAAGAGCTTCCCCTTCTCATCATATTCATAGCTCATGACAACTCCTTGGTCCCGCGCATCTGGCGGGCCGTGGCGGCGATGCGTTCGGCGACGTCTCTGAAGGCCAGGATGGCCGTGGTCTCCGTCTGGTACTTGACAGGGTACGGCTGGTGCTGGTTGTTGGCCAGGGTAAAGTGCACCAGGTAGGGAAAGCTGGTCTTGATCTCGATGCCGAGGGCCTGCTCGGCCTCGGCGCGGCTCAGGCCTTCCAACCCCACGGCCCTGTTGAGGACGGTGAAGATCGAGCGATCCCGGATCCCCTTGGAGCGCAGGTAATCGAGGAGGGTTTTGGTCAGGGTGATGCTGCTCAGGTCGGTGCTGACAACCAGCACGAGGAGGTTGGCCTGCTTGAGGAGCGGCAGGGAGAATTTGGAGAGCGAGCGCCCGGCATCCACCACCACAAAATCGAACTCCGACTTGAGCTGCTGGATGAAGCCGTTGAGCTTTTCCACGCGCAGCTGGGCCCCGCTCTCGGGATCCGGCGAGCCCGCCACCAGATGAAAACGCCAGTTCCGGATGGAGACCGGTGGATCGAGACTCAGCTCCTCCAGCAGTTCCTCGGGACCCATTGTCACCATGTTGGTGATATTTTGCGGGCCATCGTACCCCACGATGGGGGCAATGGAGCCAATCGGCAACACCAGGTCCAGGACAGCCACGCGGGAATCGGGCTCGTTCTGGGCGATGTTCATGGCCAGGTTGGCGCACAGGGAGGAGGTGCCGATGCCGCCCTTGGCGCTGATGAAAAAAATGGAGAGCCCCTTGCGGGTGGAGGAGGAAAGGGGCAGCACCTCCGCTTCCTCCGCCTCGGACCCGCTGGCCAGGATCTGGTTGAGGGAGGCAACCAGCGCCGGGACGGCCTCCGGGCTCTTGATGATGAAGTCGGAGAACCCGGCCTTGATGCCGGCCTGGCGCGCGGCCGGGGAGGTATCCGCAGTGAGGGCCACCAGGGGGGTGCTTTTGGTACGCGCGTCCTGGTGCAGCTTCGCGATCAGGTCCTGTTCGGCGTAATCGGGCATAAGCGGCTCGATCAGGATGAGGTCGGGGCGGTCACGCCAGGCGGCGATCAGCCCTTCCTTGGCCGAGCCGACCTGAATGACAGCGTATTGCTGCTGCCTGAGCACATTGGAGATGAATGCGCGGGTGACAGAGTCTGGATCAATGATAAGGATGCTTCTGGCGGCCACAGGGGGACCTCCCAACTTTTCAGCCTTCGATCGGGGGCATCAGGTATCCAAGCCCGGAGCGGGTGACGATATGCTTGGGGTTATGGGCATCCTCCTCCAGCTTCTGGCGCAGGCGGGCGATGCTGACCCACAGGATCTCCTTGTCGTTCTTGTATTCCGGACCCCATACGCTGGTGAGCAGCTCCTCGGAGGTCAGGATGCGGCCGATATTATGGGCGAACTGAAGCAGCAGGCGGTATTCCGTGGCCGAGAGCGAGACAGGCACTTCGGAGGCCCAGACCTCGGCGCGGGCAAAATCGATCTTCAGGTTGTCATGGGTGAAGAAGCGAGCCTGCCCCTGCTCCATGGGCACCTGGGTGCGACGCAGGACCGCCCGCACGCGCGCCAACAGCTCGGTGGCAGAGAAAGGCTTGACCATGTAATCGTCGGCCCCCAGGTCGAGGCCGCGCACACGGTCCTGCTCCTCCCCCTTGGCGGTCAGGATGATGATCGGAACGTTGGAGAACTCGCGGATGCGCTGGCAGGTGGCAAAGCCATCCAGGCGGGGCATCATAACGTCCAGGAGGGCAAGGTCAATGGGCTGAGCGGAGAAGACTTCGAGGGCCTGGATACCGTCCTGGGCTGTCACCACCTCGTATCCTTCGGTGCGCAGGTTTGCTTCCAGAAGGCGCAGGTAACGGGGTTCATCATCCACGATCAGGATTCGCTTGGACATTCTGCCTCACTCCTAGCAAAAAATGGCTCAGGCCGAAGGATCGGCCGGCAATTGAATGTAAAAGGTTGTCCCCTTGTCCAGGATGGATTCTGCCCAAATCTTACCATGATGTGCCAGGATTATTTGTTTGCAAATATACAAGCCCAGCCCCGTGCCGGTGACGGTGCGCTCGCCGGGGACGCGGTAAAAGCGCTCAAAAAGGAAGGGCAGGTAATCCTCGGGGATGCCGGGGCCGTGGTCACGGAATTTAACCTGCAGGGCCTTGTCCTCCGCCCCAAGCATGATCTCAATGGGCGAGCCGGGCGCGTACTTGAGGGCATTGCTGAACAGGTTCTCAAACACCTGGGAAATACGCACGCCGTCGCCCTGGATGGCCGGCACGGTCTCAAAATCCAGGTTCACCTTCAGGTCGCGCTGGTGGGTGGTGACGCGCAGGGTCACATCGCGGATGAGGGCGTCCAGGCGCAGAGGCTGGAATTTGAACTGCAGGGTCTTGCTTTGCAGCCGGGCCGATTCGAGCATGTTCTCGATCAGGCTGGTCAGGCGGTCGGCTTCCTCGTCAATGATGGTCAGGAATTCCTGCTGGGTCTGAGCGTCCCAGCGGGCATCCTCGCGCAGCAGGCTGGTGGTATAGCCCTTGATGAATCCGAGCGGGGTGCGCAGCTCATGCGAGATGGTGGAGGCAAAATCGTCCTGGAGGCGCATCTGGCGCTGGACCGATTCCAGCTCGGCGCGGGCATCCTGCAAGGCCTTGCGCTCGAGCAGCGAAGCTGTCCAGGAAGCGATCAGCGAGGCCAGCGAAATGTGCTCGGGGAGATAGGCGGGACCGCCGAAGCGCACGAACACCAGGGAGCCGCTCAGCCGCCCGCCGATGCGCAGGGGCAGGCCCAGCACATAGGCCTGGAGCAGGCGGTCCTCCCCCGGAAGGGCCTGGCCCGGCTCGATGACGACCGGCGCGTCCTTCTTGATGACATGGCCCGCCAGGCTCTCCCCCCAGTTGCTGTCGGCCTCGGCATGCTTTCCGCGGCCGACCGCGCGCGCGTAGATCACCTCCGCGGCATGCGAGCGGGGGTCCACCATGTAGACGGACACATTGTCGTAAACGAAGCGATGGCGAAGAGCGCCCAGAAGGGTATCCAGGGCAACTTTCCAATTGCTCTGGTGCTCCACGCTCTGGAACAGTTTTTGCAGTGCGCTGAGGGTATCCGGGTCCATGGCGGGTCACCCGCTTT
>CAZSPX010000255.1:0-4824 GCA_964608885.1 uncultured Anaerolineaceae bacterium
CCGCGCCCGCTGTATTCCGTAAGGGCGCCGGCCACGATCTCCGTCTCGGCTTCGGGGGCATCGAAGGGAGGCAGCTCAAGCTTGCCCATCAACCCGATCAGCGCGACCACAAAGCCCACCGGCTGGGTGAGCACGATCCAGTGGCTCTGCGCGAAGGTATTGATGGTGCCGATCTGCCAGCTCCCGGCGGCCAGTGCGGGACCCAGGAGCGCCAGCAGGAAGGGCGCCTCGTAGGCGAAGAGCTGGGTCAGGGCGCGCGTGGCTCCGATCAACGAAAAACGGCTGCTGGTATTCCAGCCTGCCAGCCCGATGCACATGGTGAGCAGGCTGAGCAGGTAGAGGGTAACGATCAGGTCGCCGGGGAAGGTGTGAGAGGGCGCCAGTCCCATGAGCGGGACATACAGGGAGGCGGTCAGGGCTCCGGCAAGGGCCGTGACAGGCAGCGCGAAGAACAACAGCGCGTTGGCAGAGGCCGGGGTGATCTGCTCCTTGCCGAACAGCTTGAGCATGTCCGCGAAGGGCTGGAACCAGCGCGGGCCGATGCGGTTCTGGAAGCGGGCGACCAGTTTGCGGTCCACCCACTCGTAGAGCATGCCCACCACCATGAGCGAAAGCCCGGCGGGGAAGATCAGGATGGAGACCAGAGGAGGGAGGTTCATCGTTTGTAATACTCGATACCATACTGGCGGAGCTGATCCCAGCTCCAGGTGCGGGCTTCGCCCTTGCGCCGCACGCTGACGACACGGTCATTGCATGAGAAGCAGGGGTCCATGCCGGCGATCAGCATGGGCACATCGGCGAGCTGCCTGCCCACCGCCTTGGCCAGGACCGAGACCCAGTTGCACAGGCTGGGCGTGCGCACGTGGATGCGGGCGGGATTCTCGCCGCCCACGCTCTTGATGTAGTAGAACAGCTCACCGCGCGGGGCTTCCACGCGCATCAATGTCTCACCCGCAGGGATCTTGCGCGGCACGCGCGTGGTCAGAGGGCCGTCAGGGAGGTTATCGAGCACGGTGCGGATGGCGAAGCAGGTGACGAGAAGCTCCTTAAGCCGGACCTCGCAGCGCTCCTCCAGGTCCCCGGCTGAGCCTAGCACCGCACTGACGGGGAACTGCTTGTACGCCCCATAGGGGGCTTCCACGCGAACATCCCGCAACAGGCCCGAGGCACGCGCGGTGGGTCCCAGCAGGCCGAACTCATCAGCCTCTTCGCAGGCGATGGTCCCGATGCCGCGCGTCCGGTTGAGGAACAGGGCGTCGGTGGTCACGACCTCGAGGTAATGACGGATGCGGGTTTCGAGGTAGTCCAGGCCTTCCTTGATGGCCTTGATCTGTTCCGACCCCAGGTCGCACTTGACGCCGCCCAGCACATTGGCCGAGTAGTTGACGCGGTTGCCGGTGACCTGCTCCAGGAGGTTCATCACGGTCTCGCGGTCGCGCCAGGAGTACATGAAGAGGGTGTCAAAACCGGCTTCATGGGCAGCCACGCCCAGCCAAAGCAGGTGCGAGTGGATGCGCTCCAGCCCTGCGACGACCTCGCGGATGGCCTGGGCGCGCGGCGGAGCCTCCACCTGCGCAAGCTTTTCCACCCCGAGGCTGTACGCCAGTGCATGTGTATGGGAGCAGATGCCGCAGACGCGCTCGAAAAGGTACAGGTTCTGGTTCCAGTTGCGGCTCTCGGCGGCTTTCTCAATGCCGCGGTGGGCGTACCCCAGGCGCATGCGCGCCCCGGTCACCACCTCGGCCTCGACGGTGAACTCGAAGTGACCCGGTTCCTTCAGGGCGGGATGCTGCGGGCCGATGGGCACGACGAACTTGTTGTCCCCCACCTGCCCGGCGTCGGGTATGCTGTCCGCGCCGCGCGAGGAGGAAGGGGCCGCCTGCTCGGGCGTGAAGTCCGCGCGCAGAGGATAGACTCCCTCGGGCCAGTCGTCGGCAATGAAGAGCCTGTCACTGGATCGGGCGCCCTCAATGCGGAAACCGAGCATTTCGTGCAGCTCGCGCTCAAAGAAGGTCGCCGGAGGAATGATATCTTCGATGGTGGGGACGACAGCCTCGCCCTGCCGCGGCTGCGAGACGCGCAGCGTGGTGATGGCCGGGCCGCTGGCAAAGTGATACAGCGCTTCCAGCCTGTCAGCCTCGGGGCCCTGGTCGATCCCGGTGATGGCAGAGAGATAGCCCCAGTGGGCATCATGCAGGGCACGTACCGCCGGGCGCAGGTCTTCCGCGGAGATGACCGCGTCCAGGCGCTCGGGGTCGGGATGCAAGGCTTCGCTGCTCCAGCCCGCCAGGATCTGCTCGGCCTGTTGAAGTGTCTGCTCGACCGTCATGCTGCGACCTTTCCCGGCTCCAGGCTGCGATGCTTCGGAGGCAGCTTGCCCTCTTTCAGGTGGGTCAGCAGCTGGATCACGCCGTCAATGATGGCCTCAGGGCGGGGAGGGCAGCCGGGGATGAAGACATCCACAGGCACGACCCTGTCCACCGCGCTGCCCACGTTGTAGCAGCCGTCGAACACGCCGCCCGAGATGCTGCACGAGCCCACGGAAATGACGAACTTCGGTTCCGGCATCTGCTCATACGTGCGCAGAAGCCGCTCGCGGGCCTGGCGGGTGACAGGACCGCTGACCAGCAGCACATCCGCATGCCGCGGGGAACCCTCCAGCTTGATGCCAAAGCGCTCGACATCGTAGCGCGGGGTGAGGGTGGCCAGGATCTCGATATCGCAGCCATTGCAGGAGCCGCTGTTAAAGTGCACGGCCCAGATGGAGTTGAGACGCGCCCAGCTCCGTATGCCGCTGATCACTTTCATCCAGAGGGGATCGATTTTTGCTCGCACAGGTTCACCATCTTTCCGGGTCATCCCAGGATCAATGCCAGTAAAGCCAGGATCAGCCCCAGGAGATAAAGTCCCGCCACCGGCGACATATCGCTGCTGCCGATCATCAGCACGCCCAGGTGCAGCACGGCAAAGAAGAGCGCAATGACGAAAAACTGGCGGTAGCCGGGGGCGGCAGGAAGCGGATCATTGGCCTCGCCGCTGGCATACGCGGCAGTCTTGAACTTGGTCTGTTTGCCGCGGGCCGAGAAGAGGCTGCCCAGGCCGGAGGTGATTCCCACCGCCGCGAAATAGATCACAAAGGCAAGGAGCGGAGAAAGCAGGAGATTGTTCATGGTTGCACACCGAATATCTCTATGAAATGCCGGGCTGCGGGGATGGTCAGGGCATCCATCAGGGAGGGGAAGAAACCCAGTAGGACCACCGCGGCCGCCATCAACACCAGAGGGAGGACCACCGTCCAGGGAAGGGGTTTGGCGTTCTGTACCAGCCCGGAAGGCTTGCCCCGATACAGCAGGTTCACCACCGGCGCATAGTATCCGAGCGAAAGAACGCTGTTGAGCGCCATGAAGACCATCAAACCGGTGATCCAGGGATCACGGGCCTGGAAACCGGCCACGAAGATCTGCCACTTGGACATGAAACCTGCCAGCGGCGGCATGCCGCCCAGGGCCAGCAAGGCAATGCTCAGGGACAGTGCAACGAGTGGATACTTCCCCGCCGCGCCGGCCAGGTCACTGATCTTCAACCCGGCATGCGAGCCGTTGCGCAACAGCAGCCCGTACATCAGCGCGCCCACTGCAAGGAAGGCCAGTCCCTTCATCAGCATGTGGTTGAAGAGGTGGAAAAAGGCTCCCTGTGCGCCCAGGGCCAGACCGGACCCCAGGGCAACCCCAAGCCCGAGCAGGATGTAGCCAACATGGCTGAGGCTGGAATAGGCCAGCATGCGCTTCAGCATGGTCTGGCGCAGCGCCAGCAGATTGCCCGCTAGGATATTCAGCGCTCCAAAGAGCATCAGCAGCAAGCCCCACGAGTGGGCCAGACCTGTCAGCACGGCCAGGGCGCGCAGCATGGCGATCAGGCCGATCTCGATGACGACACCGGAGAGCATGGCGCTGATCCCGCTGGGTGCCTGTGAGTGTGCGTCGGGCAGCCAGGTATGCAAAGGAACAAGCGCCACCTTGACGCCGAAGCCGATGACGAACAATGCACCGGCCGCCAACAGGCCCAGCCGGTCCCCCTGGCCCGCGGCAGCCATTGCCGTGACCGCCGACATGTTTAGCGTGCCGAAGCGCGCCAGCACGAGGGCGATCCCCATCAGGACCAGCACCGAGCCGGTGGCGCTCTGGACGAGATACTTCATCCCCGCTTCCAGCGAGGCGGGCTGTTCCCGGTAGAAAGCCACCAGCAGATAGGAGGAGATCGCCATGCCCTCGAACCAGACCCACAGGTTGAAGAGGTCCGTGGCGCACACCAGGCCGATCATCAGGCCCATCATGGCCAGCAGCATGGCGTAATACTTCTCCTCGCCCACTTCCCCTGCCATGTAGGGACCCGAGAAGAGGATGACAAGCGTGCCAAGCGCCAATACCGTGCCGGCCATCAGGAAGCTGATCCCGTCGGCCTTAAGGCCCAGCGTACCGAGGCTCCATTCCTCCACACCGCCGGTCAGTGAGACACCCAGCGAGACCAGGAAGGGCAGCCAGGCTGCCAGAACGACCAGCAGGGCCAGCCCGCGCACTACATAAGAGCGCCGCTTGAGGACCAGCTCATGAGTCCCCAGCCTGCCTGCCAGGTACACGAGCGGGGAGGCAAACAGGGGGATGGCAATCACCGAGGCGAAATTCAATCCGTTCATTGCGCACCCCACAGGAGCACGACCAGCACCAGCAGCAGGCCGCCCAGGATCCCCAGGATATTCCAGTTGAGTTCACCGGTCTGCAGGCGCGAGAACCCGGCAGCCAATCCCTGGACCGAGCGCACCACCAG
>CAZSPX010000256.1:0-4819 GCA_964608885.1 uncultured Anaerolineaceae bacterium
CGGTGGTGACGGCATCCACGTTCTGGACGTAGAAGGCGGCGTCATAGGAGCCGCCAAAGGCATCCTTGAAGAGCATCGGGACGTACATGCCGGGGCCGCCGGCGGGCAGGCCGGAGTAGGAGGTGACCTGGGAGCCGACGTGCGGGCGGCCGATGGTCACAACGGGATGGTCGGAGGTGACGATCGCACCGCCGACCCAGCCGGCCGGCAGGCAGGACTCGGCCGGGGTCCACCAGCCCTTGGAGGCCAGGGGCGCGACGGTGTCGTCCAGGATGCAGGTGAGGGCGCCGGCGTTGTCATAGAACTTGATCTGGATGGTGGCGGTGTTGACGGCATCCACGTTCTGGACGTAGAAGGCAGCCTTGTAGGAGCCGCCGAAGGCATCCTTGAAGAGCATGGGCAGGTAGGAAGTGAGGGAGCCGGCGGAGAAGCCGTTATAGGTCATCACTTCGGTGCCGACGTGGGGGCGGCCGACGGCCACGATGTTGTGGTCGGAGGTGACGACCGCGCCGCCGACCCAGCCGGCGGGCAGGCAGGACTGGGCGGGGATCCACCAGCCCTTGGAGGCCAGGGGAGCGATGGTGTCGTCGAGGGTGCAGGAGAGTGTGCCGGCGTTGTCGTAGAACTTGATCTGGATGGTGGCGGTATTGACGGCCTCCACGTTCTGGATGTAGAGGGCGGCCTTGTAGGAGCCGCCGAAGGCATCCTTGAAGAGCATGGGCACGTAGGCGGTGAGACCGCCGCCGGTGACGCCGTCATAGGAGGCGACTTCCGCGCCCACATGCGGGCGGGCGACTGTCACCACGGAGCGGTCTGCGGTGATCGCCACGCTCCCGGCCCAGTTTAAGAAGGTGCCAGTCGGGCTGAAGACCGCCGTCACTGACCTGTTGGTTCCCATGGTCACGGTGGTCTGCTTGGCTGCGCCTGTTGCGTCCCCGCTCCAGCTCGAGAAGCCATATCCGGGATTTGCTGTTGCGGTCAGTGTCACGATCGTGCCCGAAACATACAATCCGCCAGTGCAGTTGGATGCCGGACTTGGGCCCACGCTGCCTCCCGCCGGGGGAAGCATCGCGAGCGTCAGCGAATAGCAGGCATTGGCCGTATAGTCTTGATTTGCCTGGTCCACTGTTACAAAAGAGTAGGTCCTGTCCGGCGGAGAGAACCCATAGCCTGCCTTGGAGGGAGTGACCGTCCCGGACCATCCATACAGCACCTGGAAGGAATAATGACCGGCGCCGTCCGATTGAACAGATTGCGGGGAGCCGTCATTGTAGGCAAGAGTCACACCGGCAAGCCCGGCATTTCCTGAGATTGTGATCGGCGGAAGTATGTTGTAACCGATGACCACCTTTTCGATGGCTGGCGTCAATGATGGGTCCGTGGTGCTCAGTGTGAGTCGATACTGGATGAACCGGCCATGCGGACTGGCAATATTCGTCCCGGAAACGGGCTGCCAGGCCGACCAGGTTCCATCCGGGACCGCGGTGAAGCCGGCACGCGTCTCAAAGCTGACCCCGGTACCTGCCGGAATTGTGCCTGAATAGTAAAGTCCGAGCCAGTCCACCGGTTGGGAGGCATCGAACACACGGGAAGTGAAGGTGCATGGGCCGGTGTAGGGACTCATGCGCATCCAGTCCACGCTCAACACAGCTGCGTCGGGACCGTCGCTGGCGATCGGGCGCATATTCCCGGGAATGCTGACCGAATGGTTGGCCACCTGGATCCCGTCCACGCGATAGATGATGTGGTCGGAATACCATTCGATCCGGTAACGATGAGGAAAGCCGAGATAGGCGGAGCCAAGGTCAGTATCGCTGACGCCGGACGAGCGCGCCTTGAGGGTGGTCCCGGTGGAACCCGTGCTGAAGATCGCCCAGCTCCCCCCGACCAGATCATACGCAAAGCCTGCATGCTCGAACTGGCTCGTGGTCTGGTTGCTGAATGTGGCGGTGAACTCCAGGATATGACCCGCGGTGTATAGATTCGTGGTCCGTACATAGGCATTGTTCAGGGTCAGCTGGCCGCCGCTGAGCGTCGCGGTTCCGCCGGGCGACCATGGGACGCCGTTCCAGCCGGTGGGCAGGGACATCCCGCTGAATTCCGCGCCAGCCCCGGGCGGCAGCATCAGCTCGCCGTTCGAGGTTTGCGATACGTAGGCGCAGCCAGGTGCCCCGGCCTCGAAATCAGCAGCCAGGTCGTCCCCGATCAGGTGGCTGAAGGTGGTAAAACTCAGCGGGCTGGCAGGCGGGGCGGGCGAAATGGCCGTGTTCCCCGAAGAGTCCGTTGAGCTCACCCGGTAGTAATAGGTGGTCCCGGGGGCCAGGCTGCTCAGGATCATGGTGTGCGAGGTTACCAATGCAGAAGCGCTGGAACTGAGGTTGAGTGTCCCCGGGTTGGTCCCGTAGTCCACGCGGGAGGAGGAAAACTCATCAGTTGTCCAGGAAATCGTGACGGATCCGTCCAGGTTCAAAACAGCGCCTGGATTGGAGATGATCGGAGGAGCACCATCGAAAGTGTAGGTGGCATGGTAATCTCCGGTCAGGGCATCGAAGAAGGCGTACTCGACGCCCTTGATGACGGCCGTGGTGATGCTTACCGGCGAACCATTGCGTGTAATTCCGGTCAGCGTCCCGCTCGCGCTCTGGTTGGGCAGCATTGCGCGCAAGCCGTTGGCTCCTGCCCCCGCAGTGATGTGGAAGGTAAGGTCACCCGCCGACCAGTTGAGGGCGCTGAAGCTTGAGGCATCCCGGCCATCCAGCCAGGCGAGAAGCTGGCGGCCCGAAACGACCGGCACATCCCGTGACTGTGCGGCGGCAATGATGGCGTCCGCTCCCGCCGAAAAGGCGCCGATGGCGTGCATATTGGCGGTGAAGACCCCGTAATATCCCTCGGGTCCGGTTGCGCGGTCGAGGAGCGAATTCACAGTATCGGGGTAGGTCTGGCTGCTTTCATCGTTCATCTGGGTTGCGGCCTGGAAGACATCGAACATGGCCCCGTTTTGATCTGCAAACCGCATGGGCATCCCGGAACCGGTGAACAGTCCAGGCCGGTCCTGCACCCAGGTGGCCGGCCAGTAATAATAATTGGTGTCCAGCCGGATCCCCAACTGCTCCTTGAGCGCCGGCTGCGAGGACCAGTCGCTCCAGGTGACGCAGTGATCGCGTTCGCTGTTCTGCAGCGGCAGAGTCGGGAATCGGGCTGCAAATTGGGCCAGCTGGGTTGTATAGGCGGTCTGAAGGCTGGCAGGGGTATAGTCGGCGCAGCCGATGTTCAGGTGGATGCCGATCTCGAATCCAGCGGCCGTGTAAGTCACAGCCTGCTCATTTGTCAGGGTCGTGGAGTCGTAGATATACATGCTCGAGCGCACGCACTCCCAGTCCGCCACCGAGCAGCCGGCGGGACTGAGGGCCATGTAATGGTCCAACCGCTGCGGAAGGGCTCCCAGGTCATGCACATCGCCTGTCAGCAAGACCACTGCTTTGGCATCGCGTGGGAAGTACCAGAAGCGCGGGAGCGGCAGGTTGTCCAGTTCCATGACCTGGATCAGGCGCGCCAGCAGGCGCTGCTGTTCGTCAGCCTGGGGGATGGCGATCTTATTGAAGTCCACCCAATCGGGCTGGGGGTCGCCCGAAGCATTCCCGTAGAACAGATCCATGGCCCGGATAGGAGCAATGCCATCCCGTTCCATGCCGGCCCAATCCGGGTTACCCTGGCGGGTGTAGACCACCGAGCGCGAGAGATCGTAGGTGAAAGCTGCAGCCTGGCCCCCGTTGGCGCCCACCCCCCTCAACGTCACGGCGGGGTTGGCCGTGGCGGTGACGGCGTCAGAATAAAGCGTGGCGACTGCGGTGGCTCCGCTGAGCGTGTAGAGATCGGCTCTGCCGTGATACTGGAGGGTGGTATTGACCGTTCCAAGACCCGCTCCAGAGGCCGTATCCACCAGGAGATAAGCATTGGACATTGAGCTTCCCGTGGGTGTGATCCCCAGCAGGGCGGCCAGGCGCTCATCCGGGCGCATGGCGATCAGGTTGCCGCCGGCCGTGACCCAATCGCTGAATAGCGTCGCCTGTGCATCGGTGAGGGACATGTGGGCCAGAATGACAACCTCGTAGCCAGCAAGCATTCCCGCGGTCACACTGGAAATATCCGCTACTCCAAATTCGTTGAGACCCTCGGCGCGCAGGATCTCCGCATAATAGCGACCGAATCCGAAGGAGGTGCTGGTGACAATCAGGATCGGCCCGCCGGGGCCCTGGTTCATATCGATCCCGACCGGAGCCTGAATCCCGGTCTTCATCCCCTGATTTGTTCCTTCGCCTTCCGAATTTGCGGCCTGGGCCGGGACCACCAGGGCGCCGAGCATCAGGATGAGCAGCATGGAGAGCGGAAGCCGGAGCAGCATTGAGATCTTCATTTTCCCTTCCCTTTTCGAAATATCCCGAACATCAACCACAAAACACTGTCCTCCTGATGAGCATGTGGGGGAGGGTCTCATTCCCCTCCCCCGCATGGCGAGTGTTCACCTGCGCCGGCTTGCAGCGCCAGGACTAAATATGCAAATGCCGTTCATCGCCTCGCCTTTCCGAAGGACCGGTGGGAGGCAGGCAGTCCGATCGATCACGGGTCACAGGTAACGCTGGGCGCCCAGAAGCCAAGCGTGGCCAGCTTGGGGATGCTGTCCGAGTGGGTGCAGAGCAGGTTCCCGGAGGCATCGAAGAACTTCAGGGTGATACTGGCAGGATTCACTGTATCCGTGTTCTGGATGTAAAAAGCTGAATCATAGGAGCCGCCGAAGGCATCCCGGAAGAGCATCGGCAGG
>CAZSPX010000257.1:0-4805 GCA_964608885.1 uncultured Anaerolineaceae bacterium
CTCATCGCCCAGCATCTCGGCGATGTCCTCGTGCAGGTCCTCCTTTACGAAGATGCGGTCGCGCTGGCTGTAGATCTGGGCGCGCTGCTTGTTGAGTACATCATCATATTCGAGCAGGTGCTTGCGAACATCGAAGTTGGCCCCCTCCACGCGGTGCTGCGAGCCTTCGATGATGTTGCCCACGATGCGCACTTCCAGCGGCAGGGCATCGTCCACGCGCAGGCGCTCCATCATGCCGCTGACCTGCGAGCCGCCGAACAGCCGCATCAGGTCGTCCTCCAGGGAGAGGTAGAAGCGCGAGGAGCCGGGATCGCCCTGGCGGGCGGCGCGCCCGCGCAGCTGGTTGTCGATGCGGCGGGACTCGTGGCGCTCGGAACCGATGACGTGCAGCCCGCCCAGCGCTTTGACCTTCTCCATATCCTCAAAATACTGGAGGAACAGCTTCACCTCCGGCTCATAGATGCCGAACAGGGAAGGCTCGACTGCAAGCAGGGCCTGGCGGCGCTCCTCCAGGGTCATATCATAGGGGTTGTCCACCCCGGCGCGGCGCAGCACACGATGCACCGCAGAGAGCACCTCCTCAGCCAGCTCGCCGCCCAGCTTGATATCCACACCGCGGCCGGCCATATTAGTGGCGATGGTGACCGCCCCGAACGAGCCTGCCCCGGCGATGATCTGCGATTCCTCGGTGTGCTTGCGGGCATTCAGCACCTGGTGCGGCACGCCGGCCTGCAGGATTCCCAGCAGGCGCTCGCGCTCGGAGGGGCTGAGCCGCAGCAATTCCAGCAGGGTATCCAGGTTGCCGGGCTCCTCAGGGTTGATGCTGGCCAGGCCGAAAGGCTGGATGAACTTGCGCATCTCATCCGGGCGCAGGGTTTCCAGCGGCTCATTGAACTGCGTCAGCTCGGGGATCAGCCGGCCGTCCTCCTCGCGCTGGTTGGCCGCGAGCCAGGCGTGACGGATGAGCAGGACCTGCATCAGCCGCGTCACCGGTTCGCGCCGCAGCCGGCCGGAGAGGCGATCTGAAAGCTCCACCGAGGTGGTGCCCACCAGCATGGGGCGCCCCAGCGCGTTATAGCGGACGATCTCCTGCACAATGGCGCGCAGCTTGACCTCCAGCGTGCGGTAGATCACGTCCGGGTAATCCTTGCGGCGGTACAGGATGCGCCCCGGATCACCCTTCCCGTTCGCGGCCTCGCGGGGGACATAGTAGGTATAGGCGTAACCCTCTTCGTCCTTCGCCTTCTGCTCCACAAGCGTGGCGTTGGCGCGCAGGGCCTGGTATTCCAGGTTGGTGGGGATGGGCGAGACCTCCAGCTTGTAGATCTTGCTGAACTCCTCGGCCTCGGTAAGGGCGGTGCCGGTCATGCCCGAGAGCTTCTTGTACATGCGGAAGTAGTTCTGCAGCGTGATGGTGGCGTAGGTGACGTTCTCGGGTTCCACCTTGACGCCTTCCTTGGCCTCCACCGCCTGGTGCAGGCCGTCGCTCCAGCGGCGGCCGGGCATCAACCGCCCGGTGAACTCGTCCACGATGACGACCTTGCCAGCCTGCACAAGGTAATCTTTGTTCCGTTTAAAGAGGAATTGGGCGCGCAGGGCCTGCTCCAGATATCCCGTCAGGCGTGCCTGCTCCGGGGTGAGGTCCTCGGGCCGGTCGGGGTCCAGGAGCGGCTGGCCCAGCAGCCCCTCCACGAAACTGACGCCCACTTCGGTGAGCGAGACGTTGCGGTCCTTTTCGTTGATCTCCACGTATTCGGGTTTGACCTGGCGCACGATCTGTGCCATCCGGCCGTACCATTCCAGGTCGCCCTGGGCAGGGCCGGAGATAATGAGCGGCGTGCGGGCTTCATCAATGAGGACATTATCGACCTCGTCCACAATGGCGAAATGATGGCCACGCTGGACACGCTCATCCAGGCGCATGGTCATGTTATCGCGCAGGTAATCGAAGCCGAATTCCGAGTTGGTGCCGTAGGTGATATCGGCGGCGTAGGCCTCCGCGCGCTCCACCAGCCGCAGGTGGTCCTGGTCCTCGTGCGGAGACTCGCGCTCAAAATCGACCAGGAAGGCCTTCTTCCCGTTCTCGGTGGCGGCGGCCATCTGGAGCACCCCCACCGAAAGACCCAGCATGTGATAGATGGGGGCCATCCAGCGCGCATCCCGCCGCGCCAGGTAATCATTGACTGTCACGAGATGGACGCCGCGTCCCATCAGCGCATTCAGGTAGATCGGCAGGGTGGCGACCAGAGTCTTGCCCTCGCCAGTGCGCATCTCGGCGATCTCACCGCGGTGCAGGACCGCCCCTCCGATGATCTGCACGTCGTAGTGCCGCAGGCCAATGGTGCGCTTGGAGGCCTCCCGCACCACCGCGAAGGCCTCTGGAAGGATCTCGTTCAGCGCTTCCTGTTCCGCCTCGAACTGCGCCTGCTCATCCAGGTGGGAGGTGTTCCCGGTCTGCTCCCGGACGCGCTGCCGGAACTCCGCGCTCCTGGCGCGCAAGCGGTCATCAGATAATTCAACCAATCCGGCTTCGAGAGCATTGACCTGTTCGACCAGCTCTCCCAGTTTGTCAACCGTCTTCTTGGTGGGGTCGCCCCCGAGGAACTTGACAAAGTTCTTGAGCATTTTCGACCTTTCGGGGGGGAATTATAGCATGCACACATTGGAGGAAGGTAAGAGGCCGGCTCACCCAAAGGCAGGAATGAAAATTCCTGGCATGTAGGAACTGATCGGGCACTTGTACCCACAGGCACAATCTGATATGCTTAACCCACCACTAAAGAGGCGCAGATGGCAAAAAAGATCCGGGTAACGCTTCTGGACGATCACCAGAGCATTTTGGACGGCTATATGTATCGTCTGGGGAGGGTCAAGCAGATCGAGGTGGTGGACACGGTGCGATTTGGCAACGACCTGGGACCCAGCCTGAACAAACATCCCACCGATGTGCTCCTGCTCGATATCAGCGCGCCCATGGCTGCCGATGATCCCACGCCCTTTCCCGTTCAGCATGAGATCACCAGGCTCAAGCATGATTGCCCGGAGCTGGTGATCCTGGTCGTCAGTATGTACACCGAGCCGGCGCTCATCCGGGCTGTGATGGAAGCCGGAGCGAACGGCTACATCCTGAAAGATGACCAGAAGACCATCGAAGACCTGGGTGGCATCATTCTCTCCGTTGCAGGCGGAGGCATATACCTGAGCGAACGGGTGCAGCGCCACCTCGTCAACTATGGCGAGCGCGCCGCGGGGTTGTCGCCCCGCCAGTTGGAAGCCCTCTCACTGGCGGCTTCCTACCCCAACAGCACTACTGCAGAGCTGGCCTACTGGATGGGCATTGCCAACTCCTCCATTCGCAACCTGCTTTCCAGTGCCTATCTCAAGCTGGGCGTGGGTACGCGCGCGGCTGCCATTGCCAAGGCACGCCAGCTCGGCATCCTGCCCGAAGCAAAAGCCTCCCTTCCCGGCCGCCGCGAACCCTGACGGCTCTTCTCGGAATGTTCGATTTAGGGACGGGCATTCCCGTCCCTAAATTTTTTAAGCGAGGCGTGGGGGAGCCGTTTGAACATGCGTGCTATAATCGCTTTACCATGTCCTTCGCCCATCTCCACGTCCACACAGAATACTCGTTACTGGACGGCTTCTCCAACATCAAGAAGCTGGTCAGCCGTGTGAAGGAAATGGAAATGCCCGCCGTGGCCATCACGGACCACGGCACCATGTTCGGGGTGATCGATTTCTACAACGCCGCCCAGCAGGCGGGAGTCAAGCCCATCATCGGGCTGGAAGCCTATATGGCGGCGCGCGGCATGGGCGACCGCGATCCCCGGCTCGATAAAAAGTCCTATCACCTGCTGCTGCTGGCCGAGAACGAGACGGGCTACCGCAACCTGCTGCAGATCGCCTCGGCCGCCCAGCTCAACGGCTTCTATTACTTCCCACGCATTGACCACGATTTCCTGGCCTCCCATTCGGAGGGGCTGATCTGTACCACCGGCTGCATGTCCGCCGAGATCCCGCGCGCCCTGCTGGAAGAGAACCCGCAGGAAGCGGTGCGGCGCATGAACTGGTACTACGATGTCTTTGGCAGGGACCGTTTCTTCGTCGAGCTGCAGCAGCACAACATCAAGGAGATCACCGGACTGAACCGCAGGCTGGTGGAGCTGGGGGCGCGCTATTCCGCCCGCTACGTGGCCACCAACGACGTCCACTATATCAATCCCGATGACGCCCGCCTGCAGGACATCATGCTGGCCATCCAGACCAACACCGTCCTGAGCGACCCGGCCCGCATGCGCATGACCGATGATTCGTACTACCTGCGCCCTCCCGACGAGATGGCGCGCCTCTTCGCCGAAGTGCCGGAATCGCTCAGCAATACGCTGATGATCGCCGAGCGCTGCAACGTGGACCTCTCGTTCAAAGGCTACCATCTGCCCGAGTTCCCTGTCCCCGAAGGGTATGATACGCGATCCTACCTGCGCCACATCTGCGATGAGGGCATCGCCCGGCGCTATGGCCTGAGGGCCGGCAGCCCGGAGGTGCGGGAGCGGCTCGATTACGAGCTGAGGGTCATCCACGAAATGGGCTTTGATGCCTACTTCCTGATCGTCTGGGACCTGTGCCGCTTCGCCAAGCAGAGCGGCATCTGGTACAACGCCCGCGGGTCGGCGGCCGGTTCCATCGTGGCCTATGCCCTGGATATCACGCTGGTGGACCCGATCGAGCACCGCCTGATCTTCGAGCGCTTTCTCAATCCGGGGCGCATTTCCATGCCGGATATCGACCTGGACTTCCGGGACGAC
>CAZSPX010000258.1:0-4789 GCA_964608885.1 uncultured Anaerolineaceae bacterium
TCCATCATCCAGCCCATCATCTGGGGGGTGGTGCCAACGTCCGGGGCGGGGACATCATTGCGCGGGCCGATGTTCTTCCACATGGCGCGCACCCAGCCGCGGCACAGCTCTTCCTTCTCGCGCACAGACAGGGTGGAGGGGTCCACGATGATGCCGCCCTTGCCGCCGCCCAGGGGGATATCGGCCACGGCGCATTTCCAGGTCATCCAGGTGGCCAGGGCGCGCACGGTGTCCATGGTCTCGCCCGGGTGGAAGCGGATGCCGCCCTTGTTGGGGCCGCGCGCATCGTTGTGCTGGACGCGGTAGCCCTGGAAGACCCGCAGGGAACCATCGTCCATGCGGACCGGGATACGGAAGGAATATTCGCGCATCGGCCAGCGCAGCACTTCGGCGATGCCGGGGTCGAGGTTCAACTGCTTGGCAACCCCGTCGAACTGCTTCTGCGCCATTTCAAAGGCATTGATCTGTTCGGCCATGTTTTCTCCTGAGAGAGTGGATTGAATATGACGAAAATATAAGCGGGCACCCCGGAGGGAGGCCCGCTTTTACCTCAGACTATGGAAAGACAGAGGGTCATCAGAAAAACTTCATCCTGTCTGACAAATTCCTCCCTAGATTAATCGAGAATCAAATAACCGTCAATATGACAAAAATCCACTTAAATATGATGTTTTTTCGTGACTTGATTCACGAATCGGAGCGGAAATTGGGGCTGCGCCGCTCCAGGAAGGCCGCCACGCCCTCGCGGTGCTCCTCCCGGCGGCTGGCCACCTCCTGAACCTGCCCCTCGTATTCCAGCACCGCCTCGAGATCGGGCAGAACCGCCCGGTTGAAGGCCCGCTTGGTGAGGCCATAGGCCCCGGTGGGGCCCTGGGCCAGGCGCAGGGCCCAGGAGCGGCTCTCGGCGGGCAGGTCTTCGGGCGCGGCGACGTGGTTGACCAGCCCCCACTCCAGGGCCTGCGCGGCGGAGAGGGGCGCGTTGGTGAAGGTCAATTCGGCGGCGCGGCCCAGCCCGATCAGCGCGGGGAGGAGCACGGAGACGCCCGAATCGGGGGCCAGCGCGATCCCATTGAAACCCACCACAAAGGTGGCATTCGCCGAGGCGATCCGCAGGTCGCAGGCCAGGGCGATGCCCAGCGAAGCCCCGGCGCAGGCCCCATTCACCACGGCGATCACCGGCTTTTCGATGCGCCGCAATTGCAGCACCAGTGGGTTGTAGGTTTTGCGAAGATGGTTGAGGTACGAGAGCGAGTCGCCGCCCGCGCGCATCTCCTCGATATCCTGCCCGGCGCCAAAGACGCGCCCTGCACCGGTAAGCAATACCACGCGCACCGCGGGGTCTTTCGCGGCGGAGAGCAGGGCCTTCTGAAGGGCCTCGATCAGCTCCGCGTTGAAGGCGTTGGCCCGCTCGGGCCGGTTCATGGTCAGGGTCAGGAGGTCATTCTCAAGCTCGGAAAGAAGGATGGGCATGCGCGGGTTCCTCCGGAGGGAAAGGATGCCTGCAGGGTATTGTACAGCATCGGCGCCGGGATGAAGTCTGGAAATGAGCCTCATTCCGTGCTACAGTATAAGTGAAGGACAGCCCCGGCTTCACGAAAGGAGGTTGGTATGACTCCGAAAAGATGGCTGAACATCCTTCTGGCAGACGACGGCTCGCAGCATGCCCAGGCGGCGGTCGAGCTCCTGCAGGACCTTCCCCTCCCCACAAAGACCTCCATCCTGGTGCTGCGCGCATTCACCCCCGGGCAGATCGACTGGCTGCCCGATTTCGAAAGATCCCTGTCAAGGTCGAAGGATCAGCTCTCGGGCAAGGGATTCCGGGTGGAGACGGAATTGAAGCTGGGGTCGGCAGCGGAACTGATCCTGGAGAAGGCCGAAACCCGGAAACTGGACCTGATCGTGCTGGGGGCCAAGGGACTCCGCTCCACGGTGAGCATCCTGTTGGGTGGGGTGGCGCAGCAGGTGATGGAACATGCGGTTTGCCCGGTGCTGGTGGTGCGGGCGCCGCAGCACGGATTCCACAAGATCCTGCTGGCCTCGGACGGCTCGCCCTCCAGCCTGAACGCCGCCCGCTATCTGGGCAAGTTTCCCCTGCCTGCAGGGGTTGAGGTGCATCTGATCCATGTCCTGCCCCCGAGCCCTCTGCCGATTATGATGGAGACCTACGCCGGGGCGTGGCGCACGGTCTATGCCCTGGCCCCCACCCCCGAGGAGGATGAGATCCACCGCCGGGAGCAGACCAAAATAGGGGAAGCCGTGCTTAAGCGGACCTGCGGTGTGCTGCAGCGCTATGGCATTGAGCCGGTCACACGGCTGGTCCGGGGGGACGCAGCCACAGAGATCATGGAGTATGCCAAATCCAACCGCATCGATCTGATCGCGGCCGGCTCACACGGGTTCAGCAACATCCGGGGTCTCTGGCTGGGCAGCGTCTCGCGGAAGCTGGTCCACTATTCGGACAGCTCGGTCCTGCTCGTCAGGACACCTCAGGAGAGCGACCATGGAAGTTGAAATTGGAAGGGTGACACATTACTACAGCCACCTTAATGTGGCCGTGCTTAAGCTCAGCGCGGGGTTGAAAGTGGGTTACAGGATCCACATCCTGGGCCACTCCACCGACTTCGTCGAACGGATCACTTCGATGGAGGTGAACCACCACACGGTCATCACGGTGGATCCAGGCGCGGATGTGGCCATCAAAGTGATCGAACCCGTGCACGAGCACGATATCGTGTACCGCGTTTTCGAGCCCACCCGGGAATTGCAGCCCGCCTGAACGCCTTCAAAGCGGAGCCGGATAGGGGTTTTTGAGATTCCGGGGGACGACGGACCTGCAGAGCCGTGCAGGAACCCGTGCCCCCCTGCACCGGCCGGATCCCGACAGTACCTTCGGGGGGAAACTCTAATGAACTTCTGATGTGGAATTGAAACAGTCTGCACCGTCATATGTGGTATATTCCCGCACTACAGGTAACCCTATGGATGACAGAATCACCATTATCGAAGGTCCTCCGCCCGTTTTTGAACTCTCCCAGGACGGGTGGGCGCTGGGTCTGAACGAAGGCCCGCGCGTTTCCGTGCCGGCCCTCACCCGGCTGCGCACATTCAACGGCCCGGCGCTGGTGGAGCGCTGCTACCGGGCGTGGCACAACAAACAGCCCATCCAGCTCTACTACCGCAACGAGATGGGGCTGGAACAGACCGCTCCCATTTTGGCGGCCCGCAATGTAGAGACGCAGGATGGCAATGTCCTGCTGCTGTGGGTCTATCTCGACCAGGAAGAGGTCGAATACGAGGTCGACTCAGATGAGGACGACGGGGTGGACGACAACCCCGATTTCTAGACCAGGAGGACCGGGCCGCAAGCCCGGTCTTCTTTTTGGGGGCTATAATCCCGGCATGACCAAACTGACGCCCAAGATCATCCTGGAAGGCACCCGCCTGACCTTCAAGACCGAGGTGGCCTTCGAGTTGAACGAGCACCCGCGCATCGTGGGGCCGCGCAAGTACCGCTACCATTCCCCTCTTATCTCCGCCGAGTGGTGCACCTTCACCAACTTCCCCTGGGGGCGCGGGCCGATCAATTTCGAGCCCCGGGAAGAGGCCCTGGCCATGGAGACCTATGCCACCTGGGCGCGCATGTTCGAGCTGCAGCGCTATTATTCCTGGATCGTGGACCGCTTCCACCTCTCCACGCGCGCCTACCAGATCCAGACCTACGGCAGGGATTACGATTTCCGCTGGCTGGAGGAGCGCCTGCTGCCGCTGGGCTTCCGCATGGTGCTGCTCACGCGCAGCCCGGAGTCCTTCGAGGCGGCGCGGCTCGAGCGCCTTAAGGTCTCGGGCAACCCCTCCCAGTATGATGATCTTCAGGCCTTTGTGGAACAGCAGGAATTGATGCGCCGGCTGGCCTGCGACTCGATCTTGCCGCGGCTGGAGCTGGACATCTCCGATAACGACATCCACGGCGCGGTCGAAAAGATCGCAGACTGGCTGGAATCCACGGGCGGGCTTACCATGCCCGACCCGGTCACAGGCTCTTGAGGATCTCCCTGACCAATCCCGGCCCGCGATAGACCAGGCCGGTATAGACCTGCACCAGCGCCGCCCCCAACTCCAGGCGGCGTTTGGCATCCTGCGGGCCCATGATGCCGCCGGCGCTGACGACCGGCAGCCGTCCATCCAGGCATTTGACCGTCTCCTGGAGGACCGCCTCACTGCGTCCCCGGAGCGGACTGCCGCTCAAGCCGCCGCTTTCCCCCGCCGAGGCGGAGCGCAGGGCGCCGCGCTCCAGGGTGGTATTGGTAACGATCACCCCGTCCATGCCTGTGCGCAGGACCGCCTCCAGAGCATCCTCCAGCTCCTGCGAGGTCAGGTCGGGGGCGAGCTTCACCAGCAGCGGGACGGGCCTCTCGAGGCGTTTGGATTCGATGACCCGCTGGGCATGCAGGTGGCCCAGAAGGGCTTCCAGCTCCGCACGGGCCTGCAGCCGCCGCAGGCCTTCCGTGTTCGGCGAGCTGACGTTGATCGTCAGGTAATCGGCCAGCCCGGCGAAGTTCTGCAGCAGCGAGAGGTAATCATAGACGGCCTGCTCGTTGGGGGTGGACTTGTTCTTCCCCAGGTTCACACCCAGCCGCGCTTCGGTGGAGCGCCGGGCCTTCGGCTTGCGGCGCACGCGCATCCCCAATAAGCGCTCGATGATCCCCACGCCCAGGTCCGGGTTGAGGCGGGTCTGTACGAACTCCGTCCCGCGGTTGGGGAATACCATGGGGTGTATGACAGGCTCATC
>CAZSPX010000259.1:0-4766 GCA_964608885.1 uncultured Anaerolineaceae bacterium
GCGCAGTACCTGGTTGTCAGCGCGGTCAAGAACGGCCAGCGCGTGGAGCTGCTGGGTCGCGGCAGCATCGGCGCCTGGTGGATCATCGACAATCCCATCTACCATGATCCCTGCTGGGTGAACGCGGATGTGCTCCAGTTCGACACCGGCTACAACCTCTCGGGGCTGAAAGTTTTTACTCCGCCGCCCACGCCCACTCCCACACCCAGCAATACGCCCACGCCCACAAAAACGCCCACACCCTGAGACGCGCGGCCCGCTGCTCCATCCTGCCGGGAGGGCAGAGGAATCTCCTACTGGATGGATCCAAATTCACCGGAAAAACGTCATAAGCCCATCCTGACCTCCGGAGAGAGCAGCATGAAGTCATTTAAAGGGTTTCTTCCTCTGTTTGGCGTGTTAATGTTGATTCTGGCCTGCAGCTTTTT
Source organism: uncultured Anaerolineaceae bacterium (assembly GCA_964608885.1). Lineage (GTDB taxonomy): Bacteria > Chloroflexota > Anaerolineae > Anaerolineales > Villigracilaceae > JACPVF01. The sequence continues at coordinate 429 of CAZSPX010000259.1, forward strand.
CACGCAGGTTGAATCCACCCCATTGCCTCCTGTGCCACCTGCCGAACCATCGATCCCTTCAACGGCGACCTTCACCCTTATCCCAACAGCTTCGGCGGTCCCTCCGACAGCCGTACCCACTTTCATCCCCATACGTCCTGATACGGTCGCCAACCTGACAAGTTTTCAGACCTTCAGGATGGGCGATACGGTCCGGGCACTGGCTTTCTCCCCGGATGGAAATACTCTCGCGGCAGCGGGCGGCAACAGCGGGGACTATGATATCCACATCTGGGATGTCGGACGGGCAAAGCTCGTGAATGTCCTGACCGGGCACAAGAACATCGTCTGGGACCTGGCTTTCTCGCCGGATGGAAGCTACCTGGTTTCGGTGTCCAGCGACCTGACTGCCCAGATCCGTGATTGGCCCGGTACTGAGATCGTGAAGACGCTGGATTTCAAGGGCGAAATGGTGCGGACCAGATTTTCACCGGATGGTAAAACCCTTGCCCTGGGTGGGGTGGATACCACGACGCGCGGCGCGGCGGTTTGGACCTATGCAGTGGGCACCTGGGAACCGGAACTAAGCTTCCCGGAATTCCTCAACATCACTGCGTTGGCCTATTCGCCGGACGGAAAAGTCCTGGTCGGCGGTGGGACCTCGCGCAATGTGCAGGTATGGAATGCCTCGACTGGTGCAAAGCTGTTCACACTCAGCCATGCGCACCAGGTAACCAATTCAGCGATCTCTCCGGATGGCCTTACTGTAGCCACCGCGACCTGCAAGACGATCGGCAACGCAGGGTGCAAGGAGGGGGAGATATGGTTGTGGGACCTGTCAAATGGAAGGCTGCTCCGGAAGCTAGCGGGGTTCACAGGCGGGGTAAATAACGGCGTATCGAGCGTTGCCTTTACCCCGGATGGGTTATTCCTTTTTGCCGGTTCATCCGATGGAACCCTGCGCGCCTATAGCACCACAGATTACAAATTGGCTTTTGAGTCATACCTGTCGGGAGGAATCGAGGCCCTCGTAGTCTCCAGGGATGGAGCCCTGCTGGCAACTGGCGGGTCCAGCGGGGATGTGACCCTCTGGAAGGTCATCCCGCCGCCTTAACAGCCCGAGCCCAAAAACAATACAGCCTCATTCCCCGGTTTGCCCGGAGGGATGAGGCTGTGATCATTAACCTGCCCTATTCGACTGTCACACTCTTTGCCAGGTTCCTCGGCTGATCCACATCCAGCCCGCGGATGGTGGCGATGTGATAGGCAAGCAGCTGCAGCGGGACGACGGTCACAACCGGCGAGAGCATCCAGGGGGAATCCGGGACCCACAGCACATGATCGGCCATGGATGCAACCAGGGAATCGCCCTCGGTCGCCACAGCGATAACGATCCCATCGCGCGCTTTGGCCTGCTGGATCTGCGAGATCATTTTCTCGTGCCAGGGGTCTTTGGGAGCCAGGCAGATGACCGGCATCCCTTCATCCACGAGGGCGATCGGACCATGCTTCATCTCGCCAGCGGGGTAGCCTTCCGCATGCGTGTAGGAGATCTCTTTGAGCTTCAGGGCGCCTTCATATGCGATCGGCATGTTGATGCCCCTGCCGAGATACAGGCAGCTGCGCATGTCCTTCAGCGCATGAGCCACCTTCTCCACCTCCGGCTCGGCTTCGAGGGCGCGCCCCACCAGCGAGGGAACCAGTCGAAGGTCGGAGACCAGCGACCTGCGGGTCTGCGCATCGATCACACCTCGCAGGTCGGCCAGCAGGATCGCCAGCATATACTGGTCCACAAGTGGGGCGGTGAAGGCCTTGGTGGAAGCCACACCGATCTCTGGCCCGGTCTGCATCGAGATGAACCCGTCCGCGACGCGCATGGCCTGGGAACCAATAGCATTTACATTGCTCCACAGGATGGCGCCTTTGCGGCGTCCTTCTTCCATGGCTGCCAGGGTGTCAGCCGTCTCACCCGACTGCGAGATGGCCAAAACCACAGTGTTCTCATCGATGATCGGGTCGCTGTAACGGAATTCCGAGCCGATCACGACCTCCACCGGCACGCGGGCGATCTTTTCGATCAGGTACTTCCCGACCATGCCAGCGTAGGCTGCGGTGCCGCAGGCGGTGATGTAGATGCGCTGGATGCGCCGGGCCAGCTCAGGGGTAAGGTTCAGCTCCGGGAGACGGATCTGGCCGGTGTTGAAATTCACACGACCGGCCAGAGTATCGGTAAGGGAGCGGACCTGTTCGTGAATCTCCTTCTGCATGAAGTGGCGATACTCGCCCTTTTCAGCGGAGACCGCGTCCCAGGCAATGGTGTGGACCTGGGGCTGGAGCTTCTGGCCGTCGAGAGTCTGGACCTCGACCATATCGCGGCAAACGATCGCCATCTGGTGGGATTCCAGGAAGATCACGCGGCGGGTGTGCTCCAGGATGGCAGGGATATCGGAGGCAACGAAGTTTTCGCCGTCACCCAGTCCGATGACCACGCCGCCGGCATTTCCCAGCCGGGCCGTCACGATCTTGTCGGGCTCATCCGAGGACATCAACACCACCACGTTGGCCCCCTGGATCTGTTTGAAGGTCTGGCGGGCCGCCTCCTCCAGGTTGAGACCGCCCGCCTGATAATGCTCAGCCAGGTGGACGATGGTCTCGGTATCCGTATCTGAATTGAAGGTCACGCCTTCGGCCGTGAGCTCCTCCTTGATCTCCAGGAAGTTCTCGACGATGCCGTTGTGGACCACGACTACACGGCCGTTCGTCCCCGCATGGGGATGGGCATTGCGGACCGATGGGGCGCCGTGGGTGGCCCATCGCGTGTGACCGATCCCGGGCGCGCCGCTGACCGGAGACCTGCCCACCAGCTCGACCAGCTGCGAGAGCTTTCCGGCATCGCGGCGGACCTCGATCTCGCGGCCGTTGAAGACGGCCAGTCCGGCCGAATCGTAGCCCCGGTATTCAAGCCTTTTCAGGCCATTAAGGATGACCGGCGTCGCGTCCCGCGCACCGATATATCCGACAATTCCACACATGGGAGTTCCTCCAGAATTTAACGGTTCCGTGCGGGCCGCAGATGGCTGTGAACACAGCCCGGCTTCGACCGCACTGGATCCTTGATCGCCATGCTCCACACTTTACCTGGACCGTTGCCGGCCAGTCTTGTAGTGGAGTGTGAACTGGAGGGAAAGAGTCGGGGGAATGGCGTTCCCCGCAGGGCATCCGCTGATCTTTCGATTTTCTCCCGGCCCTCGGGCCGGGATAGCTCCATCCTGCGATGGAGAACCCTGATCCTCGTCACCCTTCCGCGTGCTGGAAGGGCCGTGCGCTGGCTTTCCCGGGAAAGTATGTTTCGATGACCTCCTTTCCGTAATTGTCGCGGAAATATATCACGAAATCAGCCGGGATAATATAACCCTCCGGTACCACCAAGTGTGTACGGGTCTTGCAGGCCGCTTACTTTGGCAGGATGAGGCGCAGCAGCTGCGGGAGGAATACGATCAGATATGCTCCCAGGATGAAGAACGGGCCATAAGGCAGGAACGTCATCAGGGCCTGGTCGCGGTACCGCCGCCTCCCAAGCATGATAAGCACGAAGAACAGGCCAAAGATCCCGCCGAGCAGGATCCCAAGGAGGAGGCCGAACCAGATCAACGGCCAGCCCAGCAGAAAACCCAGGACCACACCCAGGATCACATCGCCCTGGCCGAAGGCCTCCTCGTCGTCTGCAGCCACGCCATTGGCCTGCATGCGCCGGAGACGCATGCGTGTGAAGAGCCAGCCCATGCCATACAAGGCCAGCATGATGAGAAAGCCGCCCAGTCCTCCGATCAATGTGGCCGCCAGACCATGCGCCAGCCAGCCCAATCCGAACGAAAGGACGGCCCCGAAAATGCTGGTGGGATGCAGGATCAGGCGGTGCTCCATGTCGATCACGAAGACCGTACCAAAATAGCCCAGCAGCAGCAGCCCCAGGGCGAACCCAAGTTTGGCAGGTGGATGTGCCCACGCAAACGCACCAGCAGCCGCGAGGACGATCAGCGTGAGCCAGTAGCGCACAAGGCGGCGCCGCCCGCATTGACGGCAGCTCCGCCCAAGGAGATAATCAGACAGAGGGATGGGCGTTGAGCAGGCCGGGCAAGCAGGAAGGCCCGGGCGGCGGGTCTGCGGCAGGACATCGGCCAGGTAGTTCACAACCAAGCCCATTAAGAGACCGGGGAGGATGGAGAAGGCATTCATGCTGCCGCCATTATATTGCAGGCCCTTTCCACGACCGGCAGGTGCAAGCCTATTGCAAGGGAGGGGCAGGGTCGTGGCCCCGGGATGTGACCTCGCTGTTGCCCAATATCGAGGACAAAACGA
>CAZSPX010000260.1:0-1558 GCA_964608885.1 uncultured Anaerolineaceae bacterium
CTTGGCGAGCGCGCTCCCCCAGCGAGCGAACGCGCGGCCAGCAAGGCCAAGTCTGCGCACCAACAAACATCCCTGCCAGTTCACCGATAAGATGGTTGTTGGCCGAGGAGTGTCGCGAGTACCGCTCGGCGATGCCGAGCACGTGGTGCTGGATGCTGTCGAGCCAGTCGCGCAGCAGTGCCTGCCCCTCGAGGCCTGCGAACAGGCTCGAACGCTCCCCGTCGATCAGCTGCCAGATTGGCGACCAGTTGATCAGCCGAGGGCCGCGGTAGATCAGCCCCTTCTCGAACAGACGCACGAAAGCCTCTCGCACGGCCCGGCTCAGCCCCGGGTCCAGCGTGAAGCGCTCGCGGTCCCAGTCGCAGGAGGCCCCCAGCCTGCGGATCTGGTTGCTGATCATGCCCCCGTACTTCTTCTTCCAGTCCCAGGTGCGCTGGACGAAGGCCTCGCGGCCCAGTTCTTCGCGCGTCACTTCCTCGGTCTTGAGCAGGTGGCGCTCCACCATGAGCTGCGTGGCGATGCCTGCATGGTCACTGCCCGGAACCCACAGGGTCGAGTAGCCCTTCATGCGGTGGTAGCGGATCATCAGGTCTTCGACCGCCATGGTGAGGGCGTGGCCGAGGTGCAGCTCGCCGGTCACGTTGGGCGGCGGGATCGAGATGACGAACGGCTCCACCGTCGGGTCGAAGTCAGGCTTGCGCGGGTCGCTGCGCGGCCTGAAGTAACCCCCCGTCTCCCACATCGCGTAGATGCGCGGCTCGGTGGATTTGAAGTCATAGGTTTTGGGTAGTTCTTGTTTGCTCATTCGTCCTCCAGATATTCCATGTCATTGCGACGGGGTGAGTGGCGCTTTTGGCGTCACGATCCCGGAAGCAATCTCCTGTTGATTTGAGATCAACCTTCGGGCCGGTTTTTGGGCGCGAACGAATCTGCCAGGGACTGCTCCAGTGTGTATTCGGGTTCCCAGCCCATCTCCCGGCGGATCTTCTCCCGGGAATAGGCTTTGTCGATGTTCATCTCCGAGAGTCGCCGGATGCCCGGGTTGAGCTTCAGCAGGTCCAGCAGCCACAGGAAGGCATCCATCACCTTCACCCCTTGTCCCGAGAGCGGGAGGATCCACGCCTTCTTCCCAAGCACTTCCAGCGCCTTGCGGGTGAACTCCAGCATCCCGAGGTTCCATGCCGTGACGATGTAGCGCTCGCCGCTGCGGCCTTTCGTCAGCGCCAGCACCACTGCCCGGGCCACATCGCGCACGTCCACAAAGCTGTTGTTGTATTGCAGCATCGGCAGGACGGGCAGCAGCCGCGCCGCCTTTGCCACCATCTCCACCCGGTCCGATCCAGGTCCCATCACCACGCTTGGGTTCAGGATGATGACCCTCATGCGGTCCGTGCAGCCTTGCAGCTCCTGCTCCGAGACGACTTTGCTGTATCCGTAAGCATCCGTACGGCGCTTGGTTTCGAGGTCCGGATACATGCTCTCATCCGAGAGCTTCCCTGCGCAGCCTCCCACCGCCGAGATCGAGCTGATGAAGACGAAGCTCTTGCACCCCGCGCGG
>CAZSPX010000260.1:1658-4751 GCA_964608885.1 uncultured Anaerolineaceae bacterium
GCACCGCCTGCACGATGTACTGCCCCAGGAAGCCGAACCCGCCGGTGATGAAGTAAGTGGTCATGCTCTCCAGTTCTGGTTAAACAAGAAACGCCTCGTCCACATGAGGACGAAGCGCTGCTCCGCGGTACCACCTCGATTCGGCCCATCGGGCCGCACTCTGTGACCGGCCATCACCGGTCCATGCTGTAACGGGCATTCCCGTGCCGTTCTACCGGGCCTCGCGTAAAGCGCTCGCCTTTCTTCGGCATGCTCTCCGGGCGACATTCGGCGGCTTTCTGCTGTGGAGGTTTCCAGCCATTGACCTCCGTCTCTATCAGCGTTCCAACCGCCTACTCCTCCTGGAGTGAAATGATTATACATTTGTGGGGGGACCGAGTCAAGCATGGGTGTCATGGAGGATGTACACAGATGGAGAGTGAAACAATGAGTATCAACCCTTACATGGTTCCTTTCGAGCCGGGAGATATGAGTATTTGGGTTACCCACCTGCTTAATTGTTTGAATTGAATATTGCAAAAAAGCCCAAAAATAGTGCGAAATTTCGCACAAATGGGTGTTGGAACAATTCCTACAATTGAAACAATTACCTGCTCGCGCGAGTGATAACCTGGCGGTCAGGGATGGGCGCCCCTTTCGGGATGCTGCGCGAGGGCCAGGCCCACCCGCTTCGTGCTTCGCGAGTGGGCTGCGCGAAAAACCTCGATCAGCGGCGTGATGTACTGACATGAATTGCATCCATGCCAGAATTAGAGCACATTTTTGGGGGTGAAGGCATGAGCCAGATTACAGTTCCAGGCAGGGAAGCAGGGCCAGATACAAGAGACGCCGGACCTCGGCCCGACGTCTCTTGTATCTTACTTGTTGGCTGCTCAGCCGCTAGGGAGAGGTGCGTCCTGGTCCCAGCAGCGGGCAGAGGAAGTAGTGGTCTCCGGGATCCATCACGTTATCGCCGTTGGTGTCCACCCACCAGCGCCCGCCCAGGTAGCCGGGGTCGCCGGGTCCAAAGTCGGTCACGTGGTTTTCCAGCTTTTGGAACGGACCCTTGAACGGCAGGGGGTCACGCACCACAAAGGTGTCATAGTACAGTCCCTGGCTGGTCACGTAGATCACGCCCGGCGTTCCGCGTCCAGCTGAGACCGGTACAGCCGCCACCAGCGCGAGTAATACCACGACGAAAAGCACAGTCATTTTTCGTTTCATATCCTTACTCCTATTAAGTTGTGGTTTTTGACGAAAGGGAAACCGGGCCTTGATATCTGCCACCATGAGGTAACACCGATCGTGATCGCGAATGCGATGCTCCAAGTCTAGCAAGGCAAATTAAGAAGAACCTGTAAAATCCCTTACCAGAGTATTACGATCAGGCCTCGCCTGGTAAAAATCCTCGGACGGCATTCGGGTCCTACGGCTTCACCTTGTCCACCTCAGCCTGCAGGGCCGGCTTGAGCGTCTCAAAATCCAGCCCGTTGGCGGCGGCATAATCCTTCAGCGTCATGGCGGGATCAGGCATGGGCGCACCGATGAGCTGCTCAATGATCACCTGCCTCACGCCCCATCCCAGCAGTTCCCCGAACGTCGTTTTTCCTTTCACCGTGTAGTCCGTGCTGCTCTCCAGGCTGGACGCCTCCGGTTCGAGCGTCGCCTCCGCCTCTGGAACCGGCTGGCCCGTCGCTGGTCCAACGGTATATTTCTCGAGATACGCGAGCCGCTCGGCGGACAGGCCGCCCTTTGCAAGCAGGATCTCCGCGGCTTCCTGCGGCAGGTGGATCTCCTGCCCGGTCGTGTCGAAGGGCAGGCCCGTATAGTAGGCGACGAACAACCGGACCGAGGCGGTCCCGATCTCATATCCGCTTTCAAGATAGATCCCTTCCAGGTCCTTTACAGCAAAGGCGGAAGGGTCCTCTTTCCCGGCGTTGAACGCCTTTGCGAGCACCCCGGGATCGACCTCGAAGGATTTCGAAATATCGCCGAATGTGTACGACCCGCGGATGTCCGCCGGGTTGGCCTGTCCGGCGTACTCGCCTTCGGTGAAGGCGGCCGGTGTCTTGGTGGACTCGGTGGCCCACCACCCCATGGAGGCTGAAAGGGCGATCCCGCCGAACATGACAACGAACAGAATGGCGGCCAGCGGTCTGGAGGTGAGTGTCATTTTACGGCTCCGCTGCTGAATACGACGGTTCTGGCAACCGGACAGATCGCTTCCGACGTGCATTCCAAACAGGAGATGCACTGGGGGTCGCGCACCGTCTTCCTGGTATCGACCGGGATGTTCATCGGGCACATGATCGAGCAGGCCCCGTCTGCCTTGCAGGTCGATTCGGCCCGCTTGATGGAGAACACCCGGAAGAGATTGGTGATTCCCAGTGCCGCCCCGTAGGGGCAGGCATATTTGCACCAGGGCCGCTCCACAAAGATCGAAAGGCCCAGGGTCGCGATCAGGATGGCGATCGCGCTCCATGCCACCTCCGTGCTCCAGAAATTGAACAGCGCGAAGTACGGATCATAGGCTTCGAAGATCAGGGTCCCGCTCACCGCAGTGACATACAGCACCCAGGCCAGGATGCCGTAGCGCGCATACCGCAGGATCCGGTCCAGCCGGGCCGGGACGAAATGGTTGTAGCGCCTCTTGAACAGCTTCTTCCCGATCTTGCCCACCCATTCCTGGACGGTCCCCAGGGGGCACACCCACCCGCAAAAGACGGGGCCGAACAGGATCGAGAGCAGCAGCACGATCCCCGCCAGCACGAGGGAGGAATCGTGGACTTTTTTGACCAGCAGCCCGCTTGCAGCCAGGGTGTAGAGCGTCTCCACGCCGCCGAACGGGCAGACCGCATGGAGGGAAGCTCCGGGCAGAAAGTCGATCCCCGCGCCGCTCTCCGCCAGCGAGTGGTTGACCGCGATCAGCGCGATCAGCAGGAAGAAGAACCACTGCACGAGCCTGCGGATCCAGATCGACCGCGGCCGGAACAGGCGGATGCGTTTTCCGAAGAAGGTAACCATAAAGGCCTCCGTGAAGTTTGATGGCCGGAGTGTAATTTTTATTTGTACAATTTGTTCACAATTCTGGTAAAGATTTGGTAAAGACCCGCC
>CAZSPX010000261.1:0-4747 GCA_964608885.1 uncultured Anaerolineaceae bacterium
ATCTCGTTCTCATGGTGCGGGAAGATCAGGTCGTTGCCGCCGCCGTGGATGTCGATCTGCTCGCCCAGCTCGGCCAGGTTCATGGCCGAGCACTCGATGTGCCAGCCGGGGCGGCCCTTGCCCCACGGAGAATCCCAGGCCGGCTCGCCGGGCTTGGCAGCCTTCCAGAGGGCGAAATCCATGGGATGCTCCTTGGCCTCCCCCACTTCGATGCGTGCCCCGGCCTGCATCTCCTCGAGCCTGCGGCCCGAGAGCTTGCCGTAGTCTTTGTCCCGGGTCACGCGGAAATACACGTCCCCGTTGCCGGGGGCATAGGCATAACCCTCCTCGCCCAGGTCGCTGACCATGCTGATGATCTGTTTCATGGTCTGTGTGGCGCGCGGGTTGGAGGTGGCCGGAAGCACATTCAGATCCGCCAGGTTTTGGGCGTAATCGTCAATGTAGCGCTGGGCCAGCTTGAAGGGATCCTCGCCAAGCTGGTTGGCGCGGTTGATGATCTTGTCGTCCACATCGGTGAAGTTCATTACGTGCCGCACGGTATAGCCGCGGAACTCCAGGTAGCGGCGGATAATGTCGAAGACCAGGGCGGACATGGCGTGGCCCACATGGGCGTCGTTGTAGACCGTGACGCCGCAGACGTACATCTTGACCAGGTTGGGCTCCAGGGTCTCGAAGTCTTCGGTCTTGCGCGTTAGGGTGTTGTAGATGCGCAGCATGGGGACTATCTCTTCTTCTTCCCGTTGCCGGTCTCCTCCACTCGGGCGAAGATCATGCGCCCGGCGGCGGTCTGGAGGACCTTGGTGACGTTCACATCCATGTATTCGCCGATGTACTCCTTGCCGTTCTCGACCACCACCATCGTGCCGTCATCCATGTAGCCGACGCCCTGGCCGCTCTCCTTGCCTTCCTGGATCACGTTGATGCGCAGCAGCTCGCCGGGCAGGACCACCGACTTGACGGCGTTGGCCAGCTCGTTGATATTGAGCACCGTCACGCCCTGCAGCTCGGCGATGCGGTTGAGGTTGTAATCATTGGTCAGCACCGGGCTTTTGAGCTGCTTGCCCAGCACAATCAGCTTGTCGTCCACCTCGCGCACGCCTTCCACATCGATATCGCTGATGCGCACCAGGATGTTGGGCAGCTTCTGCAGCTCGGCCAGCACTTCCATGCCGCGCCGGCCGCGCTGGCGGCGCAGGCCGTCTGGTGAGTCGGCGATGTACTGAAGCTCGTTCAGGACGAAGCGCGGGATGAGCAGCGTGCCCGGGAGGAAGCCAGTCTTGGCGATGTCGGAGACGCGCCCGTCGATGATGACGCTGGTATCCAGTAAGATGTTGCGGTTGAGGTTCGTCCAGGAGGAACTGGAGCCTCCCTCACTGCGGCCGCTCAGGCTCCCCAGCAGGCCCATGATGTCGCCCTGGCGCATGACGAACAGCGATACCCCCAGGTAGCCGAAGATCAGGACGCCCACGAACGGCAGGATGCTCCCCAGCGGGTCGGGAAGCATGGAAAGCGGGAAGGCCAGCAGGGCCGCCGTCAGCATGCCCACCACGAGGCCGGTCAGGCCGGCAAAGAGCGTCTCGGCGGCCAGCCTGCCCAGCAGGGCACGCAAGGCCCGGGCGGGACGGGTCGTCAGATAAGGGGTGAGGATCAGCCCTGCCAGCGCGCCGACCAGCACCATCAGAGTGGTGTTGCGTATTACGATCGCTGAATCGCTCGGTGTGATGTGGGAGATCGCGTAGCCCCAGTATCCGCCTGCGATCGCCAAAAGAATCATGCCAATGATGCGTAAAATGAATTCAAAACTCATGAATAACTCCTTCTTTGCGCTGTAAAAGTGCAGAATAATTGCGAAAAACGGTTGAATTTGATGATAGCATGCCTGAAGAGCGTAGTCAATCGGCAACCGCCCGCTCTCATAATATTGTTATAATCCACGGATACTGTTATGGCCATAGACCGCTTTGGAAGAAACATTAATTATCTGCGCATCAGCCTGACGGATCACTGCAACCTGCGCTGCGTGTATTGCATGCCGGAGGAAATGACCTTCCGCCCGAAAGCGGAGATGCTGCAGGACGACGAGATCCTCCAGCTCACCCGGATGTTTGCGAACCTGGGTTTCAGCAAGATCCGCCTGACCGGCGGCGAGCCGACCGTGCGCGCCAATGTGGTGGAGATCGTACGCGGCATCCGCTCCACCCCGGGCATCCGGTCCGTCTCCATGACGACCAACGGTATCCTGCTTTCAAAGCTGGCGAAACCGCTGGCCGAAGCAGGCCTGCAGCGCGTCAACATATCGATTGACACGCTGGATCCCGAGAAGTTCCACCGCCTCACGCGCTGGGGCCGCCTGGAGGATGTGTGGCAGGGCATCCTGGCCGCGGAAGAGGCCGGGCTGCGCCCGGTCAAACTCAACGCGGTCGTTGTGCAGGGTTATAACGAGGCGGATGTGGTGGAACTGGCGCGCCTGACCTACGAGCATCCCTGGCAGGTGCGCTTCATTGAGATGATGCCCTTCGCCGGAGCCACCGAGTTGCAGACCTCGCAGGTGGTCACGATGGCGCACATCCAGGAGCGCATCGAAGAGGGGCTGGGGAGCCTGGAGCCCGCCAACAATGGTGAGCTGGACGGCGAAGCGCGCGTATTCCAGCTGCCCGGCGCAAAGGGCAACCTGGGCTTCATCTCCACGGTCACGGCGCCGTTCTGCTCCACCTGCAACCGGGCGCGCCTGACGGCCGATGGGCGCCTGCGCCTGTGCCTGCTGCGCGAGAAGGAAGTGGACCTGCTCACCCCGCTGCGCAACGGCGCCACGCTGGACGACCTTCGGCAGCTGATCCTTGACGGCGTGTGGACCAAGCCCTGGGGACACGGGCTGGCGGACGGGGTCATCCCTCTCAACCGCGTGATGAGCGAAATCGGAGGATAACATCCGCATGCGGATGTTGACAGATCATGTTTTCACCCAATGGCATCCAAGCGATCCTGTTCGATCTGGATGGCACGCTGCGTCACAACCTCCCGGATGGCGGCGAGGTGTTCATTGACCAGGCTGCCGCCCTCGGGCTGCCCGTGGGACAGGAGGACCGCCTGCGCGGTATCCGCTGGGAGCATTATTACTGGGCCAACTCGCCTGAGCTGAGGCAGGATTTCGAGACCTACAACGGCGGGGATGGCTCGCAGGATTTCTGGCTCAACTACGGGCGCCGCCATCTGGTGGCCCTGGGTGCGGCTTCCGGGGAGGTCTCCAGGCTGGCCCCGCTCCTGCACCGATACATGACCGACAGCTACAGGCCGGCCGGGATGCTCGAGGCACAGGCGGCGGGCGTACTCAGTGAATTGAAGCAGGCGGGGTTCAAGCTTGGCGTGGTCTCCAACCGGGAACTCCCCTTCCAGGATGAAGTGGAGCGGCTGAGCATCCTCCCTTATTTTGACATGCTGCTGGCCGCGGGCGAGGTGAAATCCTACAAACCTGACCCGGGCATCTTCCAGGCCGCCCTCCAGCGCCTCGGGGTGGAAGCGCAGGCTGCCATCTATGTGGGCGACAATTACTTTGCGGATGTGGTCGGCGCGCGCAGCGCCGGGCTGCGCCCCGTGCTGTATGACCCGCGCGGCGTGTATCCCCAGGCATCCTGCGATGTGATCCGGTCCTTCCACCAGATCCCCGAACTGTTGAGATGACCCATCCTGCATTTGACATCTGACACGGGAGGCCTTTCATGGCGTGGGAAAGCAAGATCATCCGTATCGTGCGCGTGCGCAATTCGCAGGCCAGCGGCACCCTGGCGCGCCTGCTGACCGCCATTGCCGAGGCCGGCGGCGACCCGGGCAGTATCCAGGTGCTAACCCAAGGCTCGCAAACCGTAACCCGCGATATCACCGTGTATGCCGATGACGAAGCCCAGATGGAGGGCGTCCTCGCCGCGATGAGTGCCAATGAGGGCACCAAGGTGATACAGGTTCGGGACGAGGTGCTGGAGCTGCACCAAAAGGGGAAGATCGCCATCCGCTCACGCGTGCCCATTGATTCGATGACCACCCTGCGGCGCGTCTATACCCCCGGCGTGGCGGAGGTTTGCCGCCGCATCGCGGCCGATCCCTCGCTGGCCTGGAGCTATACCAGCATCAGCCACATGGTGGCGATCGTCACCGACGGCACGGCAGTGCTGGGCCTCGGCGATATCGGCCCGCTGGCAGGGATGCCGGTCATGGAAGGCAAGGCCATGCTGATGGAATCCCTGGTGGGGCTGTCCGGTGTGCCGGTCCTGCTGAGCACCAAGGATCCAGATGAGATCGTGGCGGCTGTGAAGGCCATCGCTCCCACTTTTGCCGCCATCCAGCTGGAGGACATCTCCGCGCCGCGCTGCTTTGATATCGAAGCACGCTTGCAGGCGGCCCTCGATATCCCGGTGATGCACGACGACCAGCACGGTACCGCGGTCGTCTGCACGGCGGCGCTGCTGGTGGCCTCCCGTGAGACGGGACGCGACCTCTCCAGGTCGGTCATCGGGCAGATCGGTCTGGGCGCGGCCGGGAATGCCATCGGCAGGATGCTGATGCGGCTGACCGGCAACCCGGTACACGGGGCGGACAAGAGCGAGGATGCGCTGGACCGGTTTGAGAAGCAGGGAGGGATCAGGTCGGACCTAAAGGCGATCATGGCCGGTTGCGACATCGTCATTGCCACCACGGGCGCGGCAGGGCTCATCAAGCCGGAGATGGTGCGCAAGGGGCAGATCATCCTGGCGCT
>CAZSPX010000262.1:0-1115 GCA_964608885.1 uncultured Anaerolineaceae bacterium
CCGGCCCATAGTCCGTAGCGACTCCGTCTCGATGGTCGGTGATCGTTCCCTGCAGTATGTACACAATACCCGGTCTGTCTAAATGGTCGTGAAGCGGGCCGAAGACGCCTCCCGCCTCGATGATCACCATCCGCATTCGGAGCTGGCGCCCCGTCATGCCCTCGATCTCAGGGCCAAGGTCAACCGTTGAAAGCAATTGCACCGTAACGCCTCTCGTCTCAGGGACTGGCTGTTCGCTGCTCATCCTGTTCTCCTTTCCGTATAAGATTCTATTTGCTGATCGTTACATATTGATCCAGCCATTCTTTCAAATTAATTGGCGCATTCTCGTCACGTGACTTCTCGTCACTTTCATGCAGAATATTCAAAGGACACGTTCTTTTCTCGTAATGATTCGAGAGGGTGGTTTGTGCGATCACTTCTCCAGAGGGCCAGGCGACGAGTTTCAAGCGCGCTTCGGTATGGTACAGATTGAGCGTGAAGTTGATTTTCTCATCACTGGGATAATTGCACCTCGAGAAAAATTTCGTTGTAACTTCCGAGCAGAGTATGGCGCTCGCTTCATCGAGTTTCCCTGCAAGGTTCTCGTATTCTTCTGTTAGATAGGTATACCCATATACTCCCGGCTTATATTCGCGCGATGTGAACCTGTCACCCGGCGAGCCGCCATTGATCGAATCAACGTCAAAGATCGGTCCGGTAATAGGGTTCCCTGTCGGGGTTCCATTTGCGGATTCACAAATACCCCAGGCTTTTTCCAATTCCTTGAGATGTCCGCAGGAAGCCAGCAGGACAGCCGAAAAGCACAACAGGATCAAAAATGCAGACGGCTTGTATGTTTTCATCGGATCTCCCTCCCAGAGAAGCACCATGGTTGTCAGAACATTCCCGGCGATTGATTTTTCAAGTGTGATACTAAAAGGGGGCTGAAAATAATTTATACAGAGGAATGCTGCAATCTATCTCCATGCGGAGTGTCCTGCAGGCTCTGTCTGTTTTAAAGCTTATAAGGAAAATTATAAACCCGCTCTAAATAGAATCGGGGTCCTTATTGTGAGGGCTCTTCCTGCCTTTTCCCTCTTGATAAATTAGAATATTTGTTCTATAATATCCCC
>CAZSPX010000262.1:1215-4746 GCA_964608885.1 uncultured Anaerolineaceae bacterium
AAAAAAGTCTTCACCCCTACGCCATGCGCCTGCCCGCTTGCCACAGGCACGCGGCCTATGTCATAATAGCGGCATACTCACGAGAAGGAGAGCCGCTCCATGAACCTGGACGATCTTGAGCGTTTTAACCAATTGGATACGCAGAACATGCTGGGCGAGATCGACGGCCTGCCCGACCAACTCGCCTCCGCCTTTAGGCTGGGGATGAGCCTGCCCCTCCCTGAAATGCCCGGCATCGAGCACGTCGTGATCTCGGGCATGGGCGGCTCCGCCATCGGCGCGGACCTCCTGGCCGCCTACGCCTCCCCCACCTGCCCCGTCCCGGTCACGGTGCACCGGGATTATGGCCTGCCCGCCTGGGCGCGCGGCCCGGGTGTGCTGGTCATCGCCTCCTCCCACTCGGGGAACACCGAGGAGACCCTGGACGCCTTTGACATGGCGCAGCGCTCCGGGTGCCGCCTGCTGGTGGTCAGCACCGGAGGCGAGCTCACGGAGCGCGCCCGCGCCGCGGGTCTCACCGTCTGGCCCTTCACACACCCTGGCCAGCCGCGCGCCGCGGTGGGGTTCTCCTTCGGCTTGCTGCTGGCGCTCTTCTCCCGCCTCGGCCTGCTCATGGACCAGGGGTCTGCCGTGGAGAGCGCCGTGCACGCCATGAAGGATTCCCAGGCTCATTTACGCGCCTCCGTGCCGGCGGCCAAAAATCCCGCCAAGCGCTACGCCGGCCAGCTCATCGACCGCTGGGTCACGGTGATGGGCGCGGGCGTGCTGGCGCCGGTGGCGCGGCGCATCAAGGGTCAGATCAACGAGGTGGCCAAGGCCGGGGCGAACTTCGAGTTCCTGCCCGAGGCCGATCACAATACCCTCGCCGGGCTGATCAACCCGGAGCCGGTGCTGATGCCGCACACGATGACCTTTTTTCTGCGCGCCCCCTGCGACCTGCCGCCTCACCGGCTGCGCATCGACCTGACGCAGAAAGCCTACATGCGCGAGGGGTTGAACACGGACTTCATGGACGCCCGCGGCGACACCGCCCTTGCCAATATCTGGACCCTGATCCTGTTCGGCGACTATGTGGCCTATTACCTGGCGATGGCCTACGGGATGGATCCCACCCCCGTGGAGGCGCTGGAGAATTTCAAGAAGTTGCTGAAAGAATCTTAGGATATCGTTGCGAGCCGGGCAAAGCAACCTCCTCACAAAGTGGGAGATCGCTTCCGGGTTGGGCGGCTGCTGATAGCAGCCGCCCAACCCGTCGCAATGCCACTATTTAATCTCGAACTGGTACGAGGCTTCCTCGCGGGTGAAGCGGGTGGTGCCCACCACCACCAGGGTGGCGGTCTCGCCGCTGCTCAGGGAAACCGGGATGTCCGCGGTCTGGTCGGCGCTCACCTCAATGGTCTGCACGGTGGTCTCTGCGCCCTTGATGATCAGTGCCAGGCGGAAGGTCTGCGGCAGGACGTTCTCCACCCGCACGAAACCATCCGCGGTCCAGCCGCCGTCGTCACTCTCAAAGTCGGTGGAGTAGTTCACGGCGTCGATGCGCACGTCATCGAGCAGCAGGCCCTCCCCGTTGACCGCCGCGTCGGTCACGTACTCGAACCGGAGCTGGACCTTTTTCCCGGCATAAGCCGAGAGGTCCACGGTCTCATCCATCCAGCCATTGGTGGTACCGTTGTAGGCCCAGCCGTAGGAGTTGCCCGAGGGATCCTTGTCGGTTCCAGAGGGGGTCTTGATGATCTGCCAGGTCTCGCCATCCTCGGAGGCCTCCAGATAGAGGTAGTCGTAGTCCTTCTCCAGGTCGTACCAGGTACGGAAGCTGATCTTGATGGGGGCGCTGACGGCGGTGAAGTCGAACTCCTGGGTGAGGGTCATATCGGACTCGTCGCCCTTGTTGGACCAGAATGCTTTGCTCCCGGTATCGGGGTCGGCGCTGGCGGGCAGCAGGCGGGTGACCGTGGATCCCGTGAAGCTGAGGGTGAAATCACCCGTGCAGTCGATCTCGATATAGTCCACGCCGTACTGGTGCACGCTGCGGCTCTGCGCGGACTGCGGGCAGGAGGAGACCCTCTCGGTGGCGGAGGCTCGGTTGGCCGAGGCGTAGTTGTGATAGGTGTAGCGCCCGTCGCCCACCCCGGGGTCGAGCAGGTAGTTGGTCGCGGCCCAGTCCATGACCACGTCATCGGCGGTCACTTGCTGGCCGGTGGTGGTGTCCACGGCATTGATCTCCTGCAGGGCGTTGTCGATGCTGTCAAAGCCGTTGGCGGGATCCTTGACAACCGCCTTGGTGGCATCCTCACCGAAGCGGTCGAGGAAATAGGTCAGGTAGAGGAAGCTGGCGCCGTAGTGCGGCGGGGTGGCGCTCTGGTCATTGGGCCAGTCGTTGAGCTGGAGGTCGGGGTCACTGATGTAGAGCCAGTCGAAGCCGCCCGGGTCGTACCCGTTGAGGAAGGCCGCCACTTCCGAGAAGCCCTCGTTCATCCAGGAGGCCTCGTTGCGGTCCTGGGCCCAGTGGATCATGTGCTGGAACTCGTGGGCCAGCACGCCATAGGTGAACTCCTCACCCAGGTTGGTGTTGTCCGCATTGAACAGGAACATCTCGTGGGCGTTGGAGTACTCGTGCGCCTCGGGGTTCATCTCATCCGCCGAGGAGAAATAGCCCGCAATGGAGCTGCCCATGCCGCGCACGTAGAGAATGTAGATGTGCGGATCGTTGTCGATCCCAGGGGTCCACTCGCTGCCGAAGAACTCGCGGTCGGTGGGGTAGATCTTGTTCTCGAAGGCATCCGCCAGGGCCTTCAGCTCGCCCTGGTCGTAATCCACGCCCTTCTGCACCCAGAAGAAGACGTGCGGGGTGACATAGCGCAGGGTGGCTTCCACCTTGAAGTTCTCATTCGTATCCACATTGCTGACCCAGAAGCTGGTACTGTCACCCACCGCGGGTTCGGTCGTGGGGGCCGGGACGGTCTCGGTGATATTGCACTTGCCCTTCAGCTTGCAGGCCAGCTCGCGCGGGTCATTGACCGGGACGACGGACTGCTCGAGGATCTTAAGCGTCTCCGTGGAGACATCCCCGGAGGGCGGGCGGGTCACGACGACAGGCGGGGTGGCCGTGGCTGGCTCGCCCGGCACGGGCAGATCAATTTTGGAGATTATGCTTGAACCCCTTTGATACAGGATATAGCCCACCACAGAGACCACCACCAGGCAGATACAGCACAGGAGGAGGATGATGCCCACGATCAATATCACGTTGTTGGACGAAGAGCTCCTGGAATCCATGAAATTTCCCTTTCTTCCGAGTAATAAGTGCGCGAATGATAACGCAGAAGAGTGAATCGCGGATTAGGAAATAAGGGGTACAAATGCAGACCGTCCCGAATGTTCATAACATTCGGGACGGTAGGTTCAGAGTAATGATGTCGTTGCGATCAGGCTTCTGCAGGCTGCTCGGCGCGTTTGACCGGTTGGCCGGTGCTGAAAACGATCTTGCCATCCTGCACGTCCACCAGGACGGTGGCGCCGGATTCGTAT
>CAZSPX010000263.1:0-4745 GCA_964608885.1 uncultured Anaerolineaceae bacterium
GCGCGATTGCAGATACTTCCCGGCAGGGCTGTCCACAGCAATGTTGCCCGCCGGTGAGATGTGATCGGTCGTGATCGAGTCCCGGAACATCGCCAGCACGCGCGCCCCGTGGACGTCGGTCACCGGAGCAGGTTTCAGGTCCAGCGTCTGGAAATACGGCGGGTGGTGGATATAGGTGGAGGCTTCATCCCATTCATACAGGTCCCCGCCCGTGACCTCGATGGCCTGCCACAAGTCCGAGCCTTCGAAGACGCTGGCATAGCGCTGTTCGAACATGCTCACATCCAGGCTGGAGGCGATGGTCGAGGCGATCTCCTCCTGGCTGGGCCAGATATCCTTGAGGAAGACGGGCATACCGTCCCCATCTGTTCCCAACGGTTCTTTGTCCAGATCGATATCCACGGTGCCGGCGAGCGCATAGGCCACCACCAGCGGGGGCGAGGCCAGGAAATTGGCTTTTACCAGCGGGTGGACGCGGCCCTCAAAGTTGCGGTTGCCTGAGAGCACCGCTGCGGCCACAAGGTCGCTGCCGGTCACAGCCCTGGAGACCTCGGTGGAGAGCGGGCCGCTGTTTCCGATGCAGGTGGTGCATCCGTAGGCGATCACATTAAAGCCCAGGCGCGCCAGCGGATCGATCAGCCCGGCCTGCTTGAGATATTCGGTCACCACGCGCGAGCCCGGGGCCAGGCTGGTCTTCACATAGGGCTTGACGGATAGCCCCTTTTCCACGGCTTTCTTTGCCAGCAGTCCCGCCCCCACCATGACCGAGGGGTTGCTGGTGTTGGTACAGGAGGTAATGGCCGCGATCACCACCGCTCCGTGCCTCATTTTCATCGAGCCGCCATTGGTTCCGAAGATGGCCTCCACATTGGCGGCCTCGGGCTTCAGCTCACAACCGCGCTCCTTGACCGGGGCGGTCAGTGTCTTCTCGAAGGTCTCTTTCAGCTCGGAGAGCGGCACGCGGTCCTGCGGGCGCTTCGGTCCGGCCAGGGAGGGCACCACCGAGTCGAGGTCCAGCTCCAGCGTATCTGTGAACTCGGGGTCGGGAGTGGAGGCTTCGCGGAAGAGGCCCTGGGTGTGCATATAGGCCTCGGTGCGGTCGATCACTTCCTGCGGGCGACCGGTCAGCCGCATGTAGCGCAGGGTTTCCTCATCGACCGGGAAGAAGCCGATGGTGGCTCCGTACTCGGGCGCCATATTGGCGATGGTAGCGCGGTCGGTGAGGGACATGCTGGCGAGTCCCCCGCCATAGAACTCCACGAATTTATCCACCACGCCCTTCTTGCGCAGCATCTGGGTCACGGTCAGGACCAGGTCGGTGGCGGTCACGCCATCCCGCAGCTTGCCGTGCAGTTTAAAGCCGATCACCTCCGGCAGCAGCATGTCCATGGGCTGTCCGAGCATGACGGCCTCGGCCTCGATGCCGCCCACTCCCCAGCCCACCACGCCCAGGCCGTTGATCATGGTGGTATGCGAGTCGGTGCCCACCAGCGTATCCGGGAAGAGAACCAGCCCTGATTCGTCCAGCTTGCGGACGGCCACGACCGTCGCCAGGTATTCGAGGTTCACCTGGTGCACAATGCCGGTCATGGGCGGGACGACCCGGAAGTTGCTGAAGGTGCGCTGTCCCCATTTCAGGAATTCATAGCGCTCGCGGTTGCGCTGGAACTCGATCTCGGCATTGCGGTTGAGGGCGTCGGCGGTGGCGAAGAAATCCACCTGCACGGAGTGATCGATGACCAGGTCCACGGGGACCAGCGGGTTGATGACCTTCGGATCGCCGCCCAGCCGCGCCACCGCGGAGCGCATGGCCGCCAGGTCCACGACGGCCGGCACGCCGGTGAAATCTTGCATGATGACCCGCGCGGGCAGGAACGGGATCCCGGGCCGTGGGCCTTTCGGTTGCCAGCCGGCGATGTTCTTCACATCTTCGCTGGTGATCTCGGCCTCGTTGCACTGGCGCAGCGCGGCCTCGAGCATGATACGGATCGAGAACGGCAGGCGTTTCAGCCGGGTGAGACCGGCCTGTTCGAGCGCATCCAGGCGGAAAATGGCATAGTCGTTATCCCCCACTCTTAACGACCGGCGGGAATTGAAAAGATCCTGCATGGCGGACTCCTTTGGCGGTTCAGGACCGCCTCCTCTCAGGAGAATCGGTCCCGGATGATTTCACCACAAAATCACGGAGGATACAAAGGAGCGCCTTTGTTACCCTTTGGGTTTTCGTGGTGATGGATGAGAAAGAGCGTCAGACGGCGCTCCCGGACAATTTTAACTCTTTTTTGAGGCGGGCAGCCAGTTCCTCGCGCCCGGGTTCCGGAAGGAAGGCCGCCCTCCCTCCTGCCAGGATGCGCTCCTTGAGGGTCGTCATCGAAAGCCCCAGGGTTTCGCATGCAAGTTCGTATTCGTGGGTCAGGTTGATGCGCGAGACACTGGGATCATCCGTACCGATGGTAACGTTCAGTCCCTTCGCCAGCATTTCCGGCAGAGGATGGCGTCTCAGGTCAGTGATGACGCCCGATTGGAAATTGCTGGTGACGCACACCTCAAAGGCTGTGCCGCGTTCCACCGCCAGGGCAGTGATATTTGGGTCCTCCAGCACGCGCACTCCGTGACCGATGCGCTCCGCTTCCAGCAGTTCGATGGCCTCGCCCACGTTCTGCGCGCCGGCCCACTCCCCGGCATGCACGGTGAGATGCAGGCCAGCCTGCCGCGCCTCCCTGAAGATATCTGCAAAAGGAGCGGCGGGGAATTCGGCCTCATTGCCCGCCAGGTCCAGCCCCACCAGCCCGCGACCGGAGTATTCGGCAGCCAGCCAGGCCACTTCGCGCGCCAGTTCGGGGCTTTCATGGCGGTTGACGGAGGCGATCAACCCCACCGGGATGCGATGTGAACGGGAGGCCTCCTGCGCCGCGCTCGTGACCCAGTCCATTACATCGTGCAGCGGAAAACCCTCGGCGCGGCTCAATGCCACAGGAGTGAAGCGCAGCTCCAGGTAGCGGACGGCATCGCGGGCGGCGTCCTCCACGGCCTCGCGCGTGATGCGGTCGATGACCTCCGGAGAGCGGTAGAACAGCCGCAGGGTCTTGAACTTCTCAAGGAAGTTGGTGAAGGTCAGAGGGTCATGCTCCTGCACCTGCACCAGGCCGCTCAGACTCATCACGCCGGGGGGAATGGTCACCCCGTGCGCGGAGGCAATGTCCAGCATGGTGGTCAGGCGCAGGGAACCCTCCAGGTGACGGTGCAGGTCCACCTTGGGAAGCGTCTGGTAAACGTTCAGCGGGACGGTATTGGACTGGTGCAAGGAAGGTCTTCCAGGCCGCGGGGTCAGCGACGCTTGCGTTTGCGCTTGCGCGGAGAGGCAGGATCGTCCGCCTCCGGTGCCTGCGGGGCTTCTGCCACGGCTTCAGCGGCTTCCACGGGATTGATCTCAATGCGCCGGGGCTGGTAGGCAAAGACGCGGTTAATGACCATACCGCGGATATCTTCAAGCAACTGCTGGTAGAGGGCGGAAGCCTGGGACTTGTACTGCACCAATGGATCGCGCTGGGCATAGGCCTCCAGCCCGATGGACACGCGCAGGGCCTCCACACGCGTCAAGTAATCCACCCACAGCTCGGTGATGGCATTGAGCAGAAGCTGGCGATGCACTTCGTTAAGCACGTAACGCCCGAGGGCCTCAACAAGCGCCTCCCTGTCCGATTCGCCCAGCACGGACGGGGGCTGGTTGAGCTTCTCCTCCCCAAAGGCTGTGCGGGCGGCGGGGCCAAAATCCGCCAGGCGCGCAGCGTTGGCGGACAGGCGCTGGTATTCTCCCTGCCCCCAGGCGATCTGCAGAGCCTGCTCGGCGGATTCGAGGTGCTCGAGCACATCGTCCACCAGGCCCTCTTCGCTGCCTTCCAGGCGGCTGGCTGCCAGGAAGACGTAGCTGAAGCGGTTGAAAAGCTGCCGGGTCTGGCGGTGGGTGCGCTGGTCGAAGAGGGTCCGCGCGCCCTGCGTGAGCGTGAGCAGGGTCTGTGCAAGGGCCGTATCCGGATCAGCGCCTTCGTTGCGGGGCATGGCTTCGAGTTCCCGGGCGATCTGTCCTCCAGGGCCCACCAGCCGCTCACGCTGCCGCTCCAGGGCCTGCTTCGAGGCCTCCACGATCTCCGCCGAGACCTCCTCCCAATCCCCGGCATCGGGCTTGAGCCCCAGGGGCTCCCCGATGCGGTTCTCCACCAGGGAGACCATGCGGGTGGAGTAGAGCGAGGTCAGTTGCTCGCTGACAATATCCTGGATAGCCTCGCGCACCCCCTCCGGGTCATCGCCCAGGGCTCGCATCTCCTCACTGGAGAGCTTGAGTGGCATGCGCGCCAGCGCGCTGATTTCCTCCAAAATTTTCTGCGGGCGGGGTTTCTCTTCCAGGTCGCGCAGGCCCTCGAAGTATGCGTCCAGGGCGTCTTCACGATCCGAGATCTGCGATTCCAGCGTAGCGGCGGTCTTCTCCACAGAGGTCTGGATGGCCCGCAGCGAATGGGTATGCTCGGCTTCCAGCGCGGCGCGTACCAGGCCCAGGATGCCTTTCGTAAGCTCGTTCCCTTGCAGGCCGCGCAGGTCCTTGAGCAGCAGGGAGAGTCCAAAGGAGGGGAAGAGCCGCCCGTTGGACATGAAGGGCGGTTGGACCTGGTCCAGCCAGGCGATCAGCTTCCAGGGGCCCTCTTCATCGGCCAACCCCGCCGTGACCCGCTTCTCCACCTCATCGCCCA
>CAZSPX010000264.1:0-4671 GCA_964608885.1 uncultured Anaerolineaceae bacterium
CTGCCGTCGACGCCGATCTTCGTGGTCCACCGCTCGGACGGCTCCGGCACGACCTATATCTTCACCGATTACCTGTCGAAGGTCAGCCCGGAATGGAAGGATACCGTAGGGAATGGCACCTCGGTCAAATGGCCGGTGGGGCTGGGCGGTAAGGGCAACGAGGGTGTCTATGGGACCGTGATCCAGAACGACGGGGCAATTGGCTACGTTGAGCTGGCTTATGCCCTGCAGAACAAGGCGGTTATCAACGAGGTGCAGAACAAGTCCAATAACTATGTTGCCCCGTCCGTGGAATCCACGCAGGCGGCCATGGCGGACTTCGGGACTGACCTGGGCGACAAGCTGGCGCTCTCCATCGTGGACGGGCCCGGTGCGGACACCTACCCGATTGCCGGGTACACCTACCTGCTGCTGTACATGGACCAGCAGGACTGCGAGAAGGCCGGCAAGATCATCGAGTTCGTCAAGTGGGCCTACGGGCCGGATGGCTCAAAGGATGCAAGCGATCTCTCCTATGTCCCCCTTCCGGACAGTGTGAAGGAGCAAGTGCAGGCAAAGCTGGACCAGGTCACCTGCCAGGGTGCCCCGCTTGCTCAGTAGGGATGCCCATTTCTCTGAACAACTGGCTCTCCCGGCAGGATCCTGCCGGGAGAGCCGCGGCCTGTCTTATGGAGCAGGATTGATAGATGACAGCTAAATCATATTTGTCTGTTTCCCGAGCGGATTCCCCGGCGGCCCGGCTGCGCTTTTTCTGGAAGCACGGCGACCGGCTTTACGAGCTTTTGCTGCGGCTGGCGGTGCTCATGTTCCTGCTGCTCGTGGCCGGCATTGGAATCGAGCTGTGGAATAACTCTGTCCTTGCACGCGAAGCCTTCGGCTGGAGGTTCATCGTCACAACAGATTGGGACCCGGCCCTGAAGAATATATTCGGGGCGCTGCCCTTCATCCTGGGAACGTTGATTACTGCAGCCATTGCGCTAATGGCGGCTGTTCCATTGGGCCTTGGGACGGCCATTTTCCTGGCGGAGCTTGCGCCGGGGTGGCTGCGGCAACTCCTGGGTTTTCTGGTGGAACTGCTGGCTGCGGTCCCTAGCGTGGTCTATGGTCTGTGGGGCTTGTTCGTCTTCATCCCAGCTTTCGTCCGCCCCCTCTCTGTGGGCCTGAACCGTTCGCTGGGCTTCCTGCCCTTGTTCGAAGGTCCGGTTTTTGGACCGAGCCGGCTGGCGGCGGGCCTGCTGTTGGCGATTATGATCTTTCCGACGATCACGGCGGTCAGCCGGGATGTGCTGCTCGCCATCCCCGGCTCCCAGCGGGAGGCGGCGCTGGCCCTGGGGTCCACGCGCTGGGAAACGATCTCGCAAGTCCTTATCCCTTATGGGCTTTCCGGACTGCTGGGCGCGGTCATTTTGGCGCTGGGGCGGGCCTTGGGCGAGACCATGGCTGTCACAATGGTGATCGGGAACAACCTCGACCTCTCGAGCTCCCTGCTGCACCCGGGCTATACGATGGCCTCCATTATCGCGAACGAATTTACAGAAGCCACCTCCAACCTGTACCTCCATGCCCTGATCGAGATCGGGCTGATCCTGTTCGCCATGACCCTGCTGATCAACCTGCTGGCGAGGCTGCTGATTTGGCGGGTGGGCCGGCGGCTGAATGCGGAGCGGCGGTCATGATCGCGGCAGCTGCCAGGAATGGATCACGGCAAAGGCACCGGCGCCTGGTCAATGGGACCATGCTCACACTCACCGGGCTGGCGTCCCTGATCGTTGTAGCTCCGCTGGTCTGGATCATCGGGTATGTGGTCAAGGCCGGGCTGCCGGCTCTGAACCTGGATTTTTTCACAAAGCTTCCAACGCCGGTGGGCGTACCCGGAGGCGGCATCCTCAATGCGCTGGTCGGCAGCCTGATCACGGTGGGCCTGGGCGCGTTGATCGCCTCGCCAGTGGGGGTGTTGGGAGGCATCTATGCAGCAGCTCGTCCGAACACGGCGCTGGGGCTGCTGCTGCGCTTCGGCACGGACGTGATCTCGGGCGTCCCTTCCATCGTGATGGGCATCTTTGCCTACACCCTGGTGGTGCTTCCGCAGCGGCACTTTTCGGCTCTTTCGGCGGGGATCGTCCTGTCCTTCATCATGGTCCCGATCATTATTCGCACGACGGAAGAGATGATCAAGCTGGTTCCGCAAAGCCTTCGCGAGGGGTCGCTGGCACTGGGCGCGGCCGAGTGGAGAACCTCGATCTCAGTGGTGCTGCCAGCAGCGCTCAATGGCGTGCTGACCGGGCTGATGCTGGCAGTGGCGCGCGCCGCCGGGGAAGCCGCGCCGATGCTGTTCACAGCCTTTGGCAACCCATTCATGAACACGGATATCAACCAACCTATCGCAACGCTGCCCCATATGATCTTCACCTATTCGATCGCGCCTTATGACGACTGGCATGCCAAGGCCTGGGGCACGGCCCTGGTAATGATCACCCTGGTCCTGCTTCTCAATGTGCTGGCGCGCCTGTTTGCAGGATGGCAAATGCGCCGCGCAGGTGTCAGCTCGAGGGGCTAGGCAGGAGAAAAACATGCAAAATCAAATTGTCCTTCATGAGCAGGTCGCCCTGCAGGTCGAACCCACAACCAAGATGCAGATCGAGGACCTGTCCGTTTTTTACAAGGATTTCCGGGCGATCACGGGCGTCAACCTGGCGATCCGCTCCAATGAGATCACTGCCATCATCGGTCCTTCAGGGTGCGGGAAGTCCACTCTGCTGCGGGCCCTGAACCGCATGAACGACCTGGTCACCGGGTCGCGCGCCGGAGGGCAGGTGTACCTGGATAGCCAACCCCTGTATGCGCCGGGCGTGGATGTGGTGGAGGTACGGCGCCGGGTGGGAATGGTGTTCCAGCGCCCCAACCCGTTCCCCAAATCGATCTACGAGAATGTGGCCTACGGCCCGCGCCTGTATGGCACCTGGCGGAAGGGCCAGATGGATGAGATCGTCGAGCGTTCCCTGCGGCAGGCCGCTTTGTGGGAGGAGGTCAAGGACAAGCTAGGCCAATCCGGCCTTGCCCTCTCCGGGGGGCAGCAGCAGCGCCTGTGCATTGCCCGGGCGCTGGCGGTGGAACCGGAGGTGATCCTGATGGATGAGCCGGCCTCCGCACTTGACCCGATCGCGACCCTCAAGATTGAAGAGCTGATGCGGGAGATTCGGACCAGCTATACGATTGTGATCGTCACCCACAACATGCAGCAGGCCGCACGTGTCTCGGACCGGACCGCCATGATGATGCTCAGCGAGGACAACAGCCGCTCGGGCACTGTCATCGAATATGACGATACCAGGGTTATTTTCACGAATCCGAAGGACAAGCGCACCGAGGATTACGTGACCGGGCGGTTTGGTTAGGGTTATAATGAATCACAGCTCCGGTAAAAAAGAGGATTACATGCTGCGCAAAACGTTCGAGACGGAACTCCAGCAGGTCAAGGATGAGGTACTGGTCCTGGGAAGCATGGCCGAACAGGCCATCCTGAACGCCGTGGACGCCCTGAAGAAGCGCGATCTGAAGGCCTCCCGCCGGATCCTCGAGGCGGACCGCGAGATCAACCAGAAGCGCTTCGAGATCGAGAAGACTCTGATGATCCTGATCGCCACCCAGCAGCCGATGGCGCACGACCTGCGCTTCCTGGCGTCCACGATGGAGATCATCTCGGAGCTGGAGCGCATGGGGGATTATGCCAAGGGCATCGCCAACATCAACCTGCGGATGGGGGATGAGCCGCTGCTCAAGCAGCTGATCGACATCCCGCGCATGGCGCAAAAGGATGTAGACATGCTTCACCGCTCCCTGACGGCCTTCGTCAACGAGGACGTGGAAGCAGCCAGGGCCATCCCGATGGAAGACGACGAGGTGGACGCCCTCTACAACCAGATCTATCGCGAACTGATGACTTTCGTGATCCAGGACCCGAAGACCATCGAGCGGGCCAACTGGCTGCTGTGGGTGGCGCACAACCTGGAGCGCGTGGCCGACCGGGTCACCAACATCTGCGAGCGCACCATCTTCATCGCCACCGGCGAGATGACCGAGATCAAGAACACGGACGACGAATTCTGGACGACCGACAAGCGCGGATGAGGCGCACCGTCCTTTTCCTGTGCACCGGAAATTCCTGCCGGTCGCAGATGGCCGAAGCGATCGTCAATGCCCGCCACAAGAGTTGGTGGGCGTTTTCTGCCGGGACGAAGCCGGCGGGCTATGTGCACCCCCTGGCCCTGCAGGCCCTGCAGGAGATCGGCATTGCACATAAGGGGGATTCCAAACCGATCGAAGCACTGCCCACGAGGGACTTCGACCTGGTGATCACGGTCTGCGATTCGGCGGCGGAGGAGTGCCCAGTCTGGCCGGGGAGGGCGGGCCTGCGGAAGCACCGGAGCTTCCGCGACCCCGCCAAAGCGGAAGGGACGGACGAGGAGAAGATGCGGGCCTTCCGCGAAGTGCGAGATGAGATGCTGGGGGCGATGCCGGAACTGCTTGAATAGCAGGGAATTACCAGACGCGCTCTAGATCGGGGTTATCGAGGGGCTGCCGTCCCACCTTGGCCATGTCCACCCACTCGCCTCGCGCGCCATGAATCTTGACGCGCACGACGTCGGCGGTGAAGTCGGTCACGGTGCCGCC
>CAZSPX010000265.1:0-1895 GCA_964608885.1 uncultured Anaerolineaceae bacterium
CCCCCGCGGGCTGACCCTGCCGGGTCTCCTTGCCATCGCTGGGACCGTCCGCCTGCGCGGGTCCACGCTGCGGCTCGGCAGCCGAGGCAGGCCCTCCGGACGGCATGGAGAGCAGCAGTCCGGCCAACACGAGCACGGCCAAAAGCCTGATCAAAGAACGGGCAGTGGAGAGACGTTCTCTCTGGTGGTGCATGGTTTCCTTCCCTTTCAGCCATGAAAAAATGGATTGAATAGAAGACCCAGGCGGCTTTCCCCCGCCTGTTCATGATTTGATTCTATTCATTATCAAGCGGAATACAATAGCAAATTCATCACATTTTTCATCCGGGGGGATATGGTAGAATGTTTTTTCGTCTGGCAAGATACCCGCTGAGAACCGTTCCCGGGAGACCGATCCTTCATGCCCGATCCAAACGGGGACGGCAAGCCTGCACCGTCCCCAACTTCGCAGAATGTTGATGCTCCAGAGTCCTGGCCCTCCGGCGGTCCAGTGCATACCGGGGAGGGGAGTTTGGACGTCCTTCCGGATGGAGGACTATTAAGGCGTGGGCTGCGCTATTTTCGGACTCAGGGTCCTCTGGCATTTCTACGTGCGACTCGGGGATATTTCGTCCAGCGTAGTAATGAGAAGGAGGCTTACGGCCGTCTTGTAACAGGCTTTCCCGATAAACTGGATGCCGGGTCCCCTCCCGAATTTGCTTTTGATCGTTCGGCCGTGGTTTCCCTTGACGAGCTCTTCGGCCGCCTTCGCCTTGGTATAGACCCTGCTGCCACACTCTCCCTTTACCTGGAGCGCTTCGGGATAGTCTGGTACTTCCGTTTGCTTGTGGACCTGTTCACGCTTGAGAAGTCGCTCGCGCAGGCCCACGAGCTGTCCGCTCTCCCCATAGTACAGGCCTCAGGGTTACCCACTGTTCCCGCAGCACGCCGCCGGAACATCCTGTTTGTCACATCCCAGTTTCCCAGTCTCCTGCATGGCGGCGGGAACCGCGTCCTAAATTTCATCCGTCTTCTCAGCCGAAGAAACGATATCTATCTTGCCAGTAGGTTCCTCGCCGAGGAGGATCAAGAAGCTTACCACTCTGTGAAACCTTACTTCCGCTCCATCCATCGGATCTCACCCCGGGTTTTCAGTGAGGGTAAGGCAAAGATCAAGGCATGGCTCCATGGCCGGCAAATGGATATTGTCCATTACGAGTGGCCGCAATCCCTGAAGAATTTTGATCCTCGGCTCGGCCTACATCAGATCTTCACATATATGGAGGCCTCCAGCCTCAGGATCCTCATGGACCTGCGCCTCCTTGAGCCTCTCTCCGAGACCTGGATGTTGAAGTTTGCAGAGCTGGTCCCGGCGCTGCGCCTTGAGCTGGCGGATGCCGCGCCCCTCGATGCCCGGATCGCCGTGACCAAAAAGGATGCCGAATTCTTCCACGGGCTGAACCCGCAACAGGAATATACTGTGCTGAACCACGGCCTTACTTTTGAAGAATTCACCCTGCCAGATGTTCCTGCCGAGCCGCGCACGCTCGTCTTTGTGGGAAATTACCTCCATTACCCTAACGTGGATGCAATGGATTGGTTCTTTGAGAAGATCTGGCCGGCTGTGCAAGGCGAGGTGCCGGATGCCCGTCTCTTTGTGGTTGGAGCGAATCCTCCGGCAAGAATGCTGGCTTTGGCGGATGGTGCGCAGATTATAGTCACCGGCAGCGTGCCGGATGTGCGGCCGTTCATCCAGCAAGCCTCGGTCTGCATCGCTCCTTTGATCTCCGGCGCCGGCTTGCGCGGGAAGTTGATCGAGTACGCAGCTATGCGGCGGACCTTTGTTGCCACCTCGATTGCAGCCACGGATCTCGTCTTAAAAGATGGCCGTGACTTCTTCCTGGCTGATGCCCCCG
>CAZSPX010000265.1:1995-4669 GCA_964608885.1 uncultured Anaerolineaceae bacterium
GTCATCAACCGGAGGGTGTATCTGGATGGGCGCATCGGTTTAAGGCTTGGGAACAATATCAGTATCTCACCGGAAGCCTATCTGGTTTCGATGGAGCACGATCCCAATGACCCGCATTTCAACACGCGCGGCGCAGAGATTATCGTCGATGACCATGTGTGGATCGGGGCGCGCGCCATGATCATGCCCGGTATCCATGTCGGGGAAGGGGCGGTCATTGCCGCCGGGGCGGTAGTGACGAAGAATGTCGAGCCGTACCAGATCGTAGGCGGAGTCCCTGCGCGCCCGATCGGCACGCGCTCCCGCCAGATCGAATACCGCGTCAAATACTTCCCCTGGTTCGATACCGATATCCAAAGAGCCGAGGTCCCGATCCCGAGCCGGGGAACCGGCTTGCTAAGACGGGGGCTTGCATTGCCAGCCAGATTCTTCACCCTGGTGCATGAGCGGGGACTGGTGGGCGCTCTTCAGCGCGTGGGTGAGAGGCTTCTACCCCGGCCGGCTCCGCCTGCCCTAGATCCAGAGGAAGCCCTGGCGTATTACCAGCAGTCGGAGAAGCAGATCGCCCCCCCACCGCAGCCTGCCGGCAAGCCCAGGGTGAGCATCCTGGTGCTCACCTATAACAATCTCCTGTTGAATAAGATCTGTCTGCACAGCATCTACCGTAATACCTCTTACCCGAACTATGAGATCGTCGTAGTCGACAATGCCTCTTCGGATGGAACGCCTGCATGGCTTCAGGAATTCGCGGCCGGGCACCCAGACCTGAAATTGATCCTGAACTCGGAGAACCGCGGTTTCTCGGCCGGGAACAACCAGGCGGCCCGGGCGGCAACCGGGCATTACCTGGTCTTCTTGAACAACGACACGATCGTGACCCCGGGCTGGATGGAGACCCTTCTGGCTTACCTGGAAGCCGATCCTAAGATTGGGCTTGTGGGGCCAGTCACCAACTCGACCGGCAATGAGGCCCGCATCCCTGTCACATACAGCAGCGCCCGCGGATTGGATGAATTTGCAGCGGAGCGTGCTCGCACGATGGCGAGGCAGTGTTTTGATATTCGGTCCCTGGCGCTATACTGCGTAATGGCCCGGCGGGAGCAATTCCTGGGGATGGGCGCTCTGGATGAACGCTTTGAGGTGGGGATGTTCGAGGATGAGGACCTGTGTGTTCGCTACCAGCAGGCGGGTCTGCGGGTGGTCTGTGCCGAGGACGCCTTCATCCATCACTTCTGGCGGGCCGCCTTTGGCAGGCTGGACCAGGAGCGTTACGACCGGATTTTCTCGGAGAACCGCAAAAAGTTCGAAGAAAAGTGGGGCCGCGAGTGGCAGCCATACAATTCACGCGCCCTCCCACCGCCGGAGCAGGCCTTTGCCAGGTCAGCGCCAGCCAAGAAGCATTTCTAGGAGTGGATAGGATAGGATTTCGGAGCTCAATTAGGGATCGGAAGGAGGTGAAGGCAGGTATACTTAACCGGATGGCCTCCCTATTATCCATACGGAATCTTCATGAGGATTGATCAGTGACTGTTGTCTGCATCGCTGGCATGCACTTCTCCGGGACATCCAGGGTAGCCCGGCTATTGGGCATGTGCGGATTGTATCTGGGGGAGGAAAGCAACCTGTTTCCGCCTTCCGCTGAAAAACCCGAAGGCTTTACAGAAAATTATCGTTTTTTTCATATCAATGAAGGCATCCTATCAATCTTCAATGGCGCCTGGGATTGCCCTCCAGCGCTGGAACCTGGTTGGGAAACATCCCCTGCTCTCGACGGTCTCAAGTATGAGGCAGGGCAGTTGATCGGTCAGATGGGCTCACGGGAGAACTGGGGGTGGAAGGACCCAAGGAATTCATTGACCATTCCCTTCTGGAATCAATTGATCCCGGCCCCAAAAGTCATTGTTTGCCTGCGGCACCCTGAGGAAGTTGCGTTATCCCTGGCAGATCGCGGCGGGTCCTCGCGTCCATTTTCCCTGGGGTTATGGCAGTCATATTCCACCTCCCTGGTCCGCCATATCCAGGGAATGGATTGGCTTCTTACCCATTACGATTCTTATTTCCAGGATCCGGAAGCTGAATTGTTACGGCTTCTGGAATTTCTGGAAATGAAAGTCTCGGGAGAAGAAATACGGGATGCTTGTCGGAACGTGGATCGACACTCGAAACACAACCGCGCGGCCGTGCGGGGCTTTGATAGCTTGCAGGATTTTCCTGTGGTTCAGACCTTGTATGGCGAGCTGTGCAGTCATGCCGGACGGGTATATGAGAGCATCATCGAGAATTCTGGACAGGTCACTGAAATGGAAATCCCCATTGCACCTCAAGAGGGGGTGGATCGACAATCCCGAGATGACAGCAAGCTGGTTACGGATTCGCGCGCCCGTTTGATCGAAAGTATGGAAAAAGTACGCACATTGGAAGGAGAGAATGAAGATCTTGTCGCTCAAGCTGTGGAACTCTCCGGGATCAAGCACAGCCGTTCCTGGAGATTCATCACCAGGCTGCAAAAACTGCGTTTGAAAATGCTTCCCATCGGCTCGCGCCGTGAGAGGTTGTTATATGCTTTATTGCGGCTTCCCCGGTGGATGGATTCTTCCGGGGAGGGGCTGCAGGAAGCGCGGTCGTCCATAAATGGATTTGTGCCTCCCGCCGCCGGGCCCTCCGTTCCTGTGGG
>CAZSPX010000266.1:0-4645 GCA_964608885.1 uncultured Anaerolineaceae bacterium
CCAGCAGCTCCACGCGCTGGCCGTTCTTGACCGCGCTGACAACCAGGTACTGCGCGCCGGGACCCTCCCAGCACAGCGCGTCCTTCACCACCAGGGGGTTCTGTGGCGTGGAGGCAGGGATCGGGGTGCTAGTTGCGGTGGCCGGAATCATTTCGGTAGCCGGTGGGAGCGTGCTTACCCCCGTGGTGAGTGTTGCCGCCGCGGCGGCCTGAGTGAGCATTGCGGAGACGGTCCCCGCGATGGCGGTCTCGCGCTCGGCTTCCATGGTGGATATGGGAGCACCCAACGGGCCGCAGGCGGTCAGTAGCAGGGCCAGGATCAGGAATAGGAGCGGCAAGATTTTCATTCTTCCTCCGGGAATCGGTCACCCCCATTTTACCCTGCACAACGAGCAAAATCTCACCGCAGGAGGAAAAGACAGGCCGGACGGAGGCGGGTCTTCAGCTCGGCGCGCATCCCCAGGGAAGCCTCCAGCATGGCCGCGTCCGCACGGCACAACTCCGGGTAGGCCTCGATCACGGCAGCGTAAGGACATTGTCCGAAGATTACGTTCGGGCCGCCTGAGCCTGCCTCCCAGCGGGCCATGTAATG
The DNA here is from genome assembly GCA_964608885.1 of uncultured Anaerolineaceae bacterium. Classification (GTDB taxonomy): domain Bacteria; phylum Chloroflexota; class Anaerolineae; order Anaerolineales; family Villigracilaceae; genus JACPVF01. Next base: position 592 of record CAZSPX010000266.1, read on the forward strand.
GAGCTGGTTAAGCCTTTCCACCAGGTCCACCAGTCGCCGCGCATCCGGCGCCCCACCGGGAGAACTTGGTCCTGACATGCGCCGCCCCAGTGAGACCATTGATTGATGTTTCTGTTCAACGGAAAGATCCCCCAGATACGAATCCAGCAAGGCCGCTGCCAGGCCCGGGAGGTTATCTCCTCTCAACGCCCGCGACAGGCTGTACAGCTTTTCAGGCCGCCCGCGCCCCTCCCGTCTCTCTCCTGCCAGGGAAACGCGGCCATCCGCCGCCAGAACCGAGAGATGGTGGCGCACGTTCGCCGCGCCAGTGTGCAGGGCCCGGGCGAGCTCGCGCGCTGAGGCCAGACGATTTTTTTCCAGGTATCCGATGATTTTTTGACGGGTAATTGTCATGCGATTGGTGTGATTATACTCCCCATTTGATTTATGAAAATATATATTTGCATAATTGAATTGACGTTTGTTCCAGAGGTGCTATAATCTCCCTCATTGTGATAGTTGGAACCAACAACATATTCCGGAGCAAGGCGAAATGACGCTTACCTGGGAAGCGACCTACGCCATCGCCCTGGAGCTGCGCCGCCGCCATCCGGATTTGGATATGGAAACGCTCTCGATCCAGCAGATCTATGACTGGACACTGGAGCTTGAAGAATTCGAGGATGACCCATCCCTGTGCAACGATGACATCCTTTACTCGATCTACCAGGATTGGTACGAGGAGAACCTTCATGGACAATGAAAAACTGAGCCTGCCTGAATACAACATCCCATCCGAAATGGAGAACGTGGTCGCCGTGACCACGCTCGACCGCCTGTATAACTGGGGACGGCGATCCTCGGTCTGGCCGTTGATGTTCGGGCTGGCCTGCTGCGCGATCGAGATGATCGCCGCCCAGGCCTCCCGCTACGATATGGCCCGCTTCGGCATGGAGGTCATGCGCCCCACCCCGCGCCAGGCCGACCTGATGCTGGTCTCGGGGACGGTCACCAAGAAGATGGTGCCGCTGATCGTGCGCCTTTTCAACCAGATGCCCGAGCCGAAGTACGTGGTGGCCATGGGCGCCTGTGCCTCGGGGGGAGGGCCTTTCAAGGAAGGCTATAACGTGGTGGCCGGCATCGACAAGTTCCTCCCGGTGGATGTCTATATCCCCGGCTGCCCTCCCACCCCGCAGGCCCTGATCGCCGGCATGATCAAGCTCCAGGAAAAGATCGACAAGGAATCACTCAAGACCGTGCGCTGGTACCAGAAGGGCCGCGACTCGGTGGAGATCCCCGTCCCGGTCCTCGGCCCCGACCTGATCGACCCTCGCCGGGCCGCCGAGATCAAGGCCGCCGCGGCCGCCAAACCCGCCCCCGCCTCGGAAGCATAGGAGACTGACATGGCAACCATGATCGAAACCACCGACCTGGCCGCCCGCTTCCCCGGCGTCGTTACAGCTGACACCCGCCCCAGCTTTTCAGGCTGGATCGTCGCAAAGGACAACCTGCTGGAGGTCGCTGCGGCCATCCGGGACGAGATGGGCTATGATCTGCTCACCGCCGTGACCGGCGTGGATTACCTCCCCGAGAACCGCATGGAGGTGGTTTATCACGCCTTCAAGACCACCGGCGGGCCAGTGCTGAACTTCAAAGTGCAGGTGCCGCGCGTGGACCCGGTGGAAGTCCCTTCCGTCACTTCAATCTGGCCGGGCGCGGAGTTCCAGGAGCGCGAAGCCTGGGACCTGCTCGGTATCAGGTTCATCGGCCATCCTGACCTGCGCCGCATCCTCATGTGGGAGGGCTTTGAGGGGCATCCCCTGCGCAAGGACTGGAAAGAAGGCTTTTACGAGGAGGATAACAAGCCCTTTAAGAGCCGCTGGCCGGATGGCAAGTTCTACATGGCCGAGGACAAGAATCCATTCCAGGACAACCTGACCTTTCCGGAGAACTTCGACCCTGAAAAGTGGGTCCCGGACGGCGATGCCGCCCTGTACGGCGCCCTGGCCAAGTACCAGACCACTGATGAGACCGGCCTGAAAACCGATCACATCGTTCTGAATATGGGTCCGCAGCATCCCTCCACACATGGGGTGTTCCGAGCTGCCATGACGCTGAACGGTGAGACCATCTTGAGCCTGAAACCGGTCATGGGTTACCTGCACCGCAATCATGACAAGATCGGCGAGCGCAACACCTACCTGCAGAACATGCCGTTCACCGACCGGCTGGATTACTTCAACTCGATGAGCAATAACTTCGGCTATGCGCTGGCCGTTGAAAAACTGATGGGCATCCAGGTTGCCGAACGCGCCGAATACCTGCGGGTCATCATGGCCGAGCTCAGCCGCATCCAGAACCATCTGGTCTTTATCGGGATGCTTGGGAACGACCTGGGCATGATGTATACCCCGGCCTTGTATGCCTTCGAAGAACGCGAGCTGATCCTGGATATCTTCGAGGCCGCGGCAGGCTCGCGCATGATGTGCAATTACTTCCGCTTTGGGGGCGTGGTGCGCGACCTTCCCGAGGGCGTGCTGGAAAAGATCCGGGCGCTGGCCTTTGACCGGCTGCCTGCCAAGGTGGACGAGATGGACCGGCTGCTGACCGAGAATGAGGTCTTTGTCGCCCGCATGAAGGGCGTCAAGGTGATCGATGCCGAGCGGGCCATCCAGTACTCCATCACCGGGCCGGTGCTGCGAGCCACGGGCGTCCCCTATGACATCCGCCGGGCCGACCCCTACTCCATTTATGACCGCTTCGACTTCGATGTGGCGGTGCGCACTCACGGCGACCTGATGGATAACTACCTCATCCGTCTGGACGAGATGCGCCAGTCCCTGCGGATCATCCAGCAGGCCGTCAAGCAGATCCCCGAGGGTCCGGTCATGACCGGCAAGCCGCAGTACCAGGTGCGCGTGCCTGCCGGCGAATCCTACGGCCGCGTGGAATCCCCCAAGGGCGAGCTTGCCTTCTATGTTGTTTCCAATGGAAAGCCCAATCCATGGCGCTACCACGTCCGCCCGCCTTCATTCGTTAACATCACCGCCCTCGAGCAGATGTGCATCGGGACCAAGATCGCGGATTTCGTGGCCATCCTGGGTGTGCTCGATATCGTGCTCGGTGAGCTCGACCGGTAAGGAGGATGAGATATGTTTGGAATGGGTATTTTCAAAGGTCTCTGGGTCACGCTCACCCGCTTCTGGAACACTTACTGGGAGGACCTCCTCTGGCTGCTGCGCGGCAAGAAGCGCTACTTCAACGAAGAGGGCGTGAAGGCCCGCGCGGGCAGCAAGACACGCGGTATCTTCACTGTGCAATATCCCGAGGAGAAGCTGATCCTGCCGGAGGAGTTCCGCTACGTTCCCTTCCTTGTATATGACGAGGGCGCGGATGGGAAAAAGGAGGTCCGCTGCACCTCCTGCGGCATCTGCGCCAAGGTCTGTCCTCCGCAGTGCATCTGGATCGTGCGCACCAATGACCCGAACACGGGCCGCCCGGTTCCGGTCCCCGCGGAGTTCTACATCGACGCAGATATTTGCATGAACTGCGGATACTGCGCGGAGTACTGCCCGTTCGACGCCATCAAGATGGACCATGATTTCGAGATCGCCTCCTACGAGCGGAACGTCTATAACATGGAGAAGCTCCTCAAACCGGCCTCCTATTACGCCTCCATCCGGCCTTTGAACGCCTCCCGCGAGGATGAAGCCCGGCGCGCCAAGGAAGCCGCCAAGGCTGCCAAGGCTGAGGCGGCATCATGACGGAGCCGGTCACCAGGGAGGCCGTTCTCGCCGCTCTCAGCCGAGTCCAGGAGCCTGAGCTCCATCAGGACCTGGTCACCCTCAACATGATCCGGGACCTGGAGATCACGGAGCGAAAGGTCACTTTCACGGTCATGCTCACCACGCCGGCCTGCCCTCTGCGCACGCAGATCGAGCGCGAAGCGCGCTCCGCGGTCATGGCTGTGCCGGGTGTCAGTCATGTGGACCTGAAGTTGGACTCGGACGTCCCGAACGATGGCCGCACGCGCGGGCTGGTCAGCATGCCCATCCGCAATGCCATAGCGGTCGGT
>CAZSPX010000267.1:0-4634 GCA_964608885.1 uncultured Anaerolineaceae bacterium
CCTCGCGCGCCTTGGAATCCTCGGAGCGGAAGAATTTCTGGAAGATGCGCGCCTGGTCCTCCTCGCTGATGCCGATGCCGTCATCCTGCACCCACAGGTGGACCACCCGGCTGGCCCCTCCCGGCTCCCACCGGTTGGGCACATCCTCGGCGCGCACCACGATCGAGCCGCCTTCCTGCGTGTACTTGTTGGCATTGCTCACCAGGTTCACCAGGATCTGCGCCACCCGGGTCCGGTCCGCCCAGACCTGGGGCAGGCTGGTGGGCAGCTCCACCTGCAGGCTCTGCTTCTTGTCCTCGATCTGCCGCCGGGTGGAACGCGAGACCTCGTCCACCAGGTCGCTCAGGTCCATGGCCTTGTAGTCCAGCCGCAGCCGGCCCGCCTCGATCTTGGAATTGTCGTTCAGGTCCGAGACCAGCGTGGACATGCGCTCCACGTTGGAGTGGATGGTGCGCAGGAAGTTGGCCTGCATCTCATTGACCTGCCCCACCGCCCCTCCGGCCAGCAGCTCGGTATAGCCCTTGATGGAGGTCATCGGGTTCTTCAGCTCGTGCGCCACGAAGGAGACGAACTCGCTTTTGGCCAGGTTGGCGCGCTGCACTTCGCTGTAGAGCTGGGCGTTCGAGATGGCGATGGCTGCATGGTCGCTCAGGCGGTTGAGGAAGGCCACATCCTCCTGCGAGTCGCTGGTGCTCTCCAGCAGGATCAGGCCGATCACATCGGCTTCGCGGCGGATGGGGATGACCACCTGGGTATGTGCGGAGGGCAGCAGGCCCGGGTTGCCGCTCTGCGGGGCCAGGCTCACGCGCTGCGGCTGGCTCATCTCTGTGGCCGCCTTGATGGAGGGCAGCTCCATGTGGACGACCTGCTCGCGCAGCTTTTCGGTGCTCTTGTCATACCCCTGCTCGGCCATGATGCGCAGGCTGCCCTCTTCCAGCATGCCGATCAACCCGGCCTCAGCCCGGGACTGGCGCATGGCCCATTCCAGGGTGATGCGCAGGGCGCGGTCCATCTCCAGGCTGGCGTTCAGCTCGCGGTCGATGCGCTGCATGACCGAGAGCTCATCCACGCGCGCGGCCAGTTCCTGGTCCGTCAGGGTGTACAGGCGGGCGTTTTCCATGGCCACCGCCGCCTGCCCGGCAAAGGCCATGAGCAGCTCCTGGTCCTCCACGACGAACGGCAGCCCATCCTTGCGGTTGATGACCTCCACCACCCCCAGCACGCGGTCCTTGGCCTGCAGGGGCACGGCCAGCAGCGAGCGGCTCACGAAGCCGGTCTGCTGGTCGGTGGCGACGAAGTGGGAGGGCGAGCGCTGCGCCTCGTTCTCGATGACCGGGGCGCGGGTCTGCACAGCCCGGCCTACAATGCCGCTGCCGGAGGGGATGCGCTGCCCGACGAGGTTGGCCGCCACCGGTCCCACGGTCACGCGGAAGATCAGTTCGTCGCTCTGCTCGTCCACCAGGAACAGGCTGCCGGCTTCGCAGTTCAGGATGGACACCGCGCTCTGCAGGATGTTCTGGAGCAGGGGCTCCAGCTCCAGGGTGCCGGTCAGGTTGCGGGTGATCTCGTTCAGCGTGCCAAGTTGGTGTGCGCGCTGCTCGGATTCCTGCAGCAGCCGGGATTTCACGATCGCGCCCGCGGTCTGGTCGGCGATGGATTGCAGCAGCTCGAGCTGGGTGTTGGTGTAGCTCAGGGCGCCGTCGCGCGTCCCCACGCCCAGCGCGCCGATGGTCTCTGCGCCGGCGTTGAGCGGCACGCCCATCCAGGCATATACGTTCTCGAAGGCGGGCGTCAGGTTCTCGCTGTGACACTCGCGCGCATACTCCTGCGTCAGGAGCGGGCGCCCGCGCCGGATGACCTCCGGGGCCAGCCCGAAGGTGGGCGGGAACGGGATGTTCTCACGCCCCTGGATGCGGTCCCCGTTCTCCAGGCAGAAGGCGTAATAGAAGTAATCGCTGTCCAGGTTGTGCAGCGTGATGTGGAAGTGGCTGTTGGGGATGATCTGCGAGGTCTGCGCGTAGATCAGCTCCAGCACATCGTCGAAGGTCACCGTCACGTTCACGCCCTGCGAGACGCGCGTCAGGGCGTTCATCTCCTGCACCCGCCGCTCCAGGGCTGCCACGGTCTGCACGCGCTTGATGGCCCCCGAGGCCTGGTCCGCCAGGTTCTCGAGGAAGACCAGGTCCTTGGGGGCGTAGGGCTGCCCCGAGCGGCGCGGGCCGAGCGCCATCCAGCCGGTGGCGGCCGCCTCGCCGGGGAGTCCCAGGAAGAGACGCGCCCCCAGCAGCGCCAGGCGGGCCTGCTCGCTCTCCAGCGATTCAGGGAGCGAGACCCCGTCCAGGTACAGCGGGAGCTGCTCGCGGGAGAAATACAGCGCCAGCGGCCCGTTCGACCAGAAGTGGATGTCGCTCGTCGGGCGGCCATCCTTGCCCGGCAGCGCCAGGTACTGGTCCGTGACCGGGTCGTAGGCGTAGACGTGGATCTGCTCGGGCGAGAGCGTGGTCTCGATCTGCTCCCTGAGGATGCGCGCGATGGTCTTCAGGTCCAGCGCGGTGGTCAGCTCATGGCTGAAGGTGCGGATGCGGTCCGCATAGGCGCGCTGCCCGCGGAAGAAGGTGGCATCCATGAACTCCTGGATGCGCGTGCGCAGCGGCTCCAGGACCAGCGCCAGGATGAATAAGAACAGCCCCACCCACAGGTTGTTCGGCTTGATGCCCGTGGTCACGATCAGGCCCATGCCCGCCAGCACCAGCCCGTAGCCGGCCAGCACCAGTCCCGTCAGCGCCGCATAGACCGCGCCCTGGCGCACCCAGTCATCCAGCCGCGGGAAGCGGAAACGCAGGATGGTGTAGCCCACCGTGGCCGGGAAGATCACCAGAGGCAGGAAGAAGAACGGCGAGAACCCGAACAGGTGGAACGGCGTGCCTGCCATCCATGCCACCAGCGGCGCGAACGCCACCGCCCCCCCGCCCAGGATCAGCCGCGCCTGCGCCTTGACCACCGGCGACTGCGCCCGCATCCCGTAGAAGATGTTCATGCCCAGGTAGAAGAGGGCCGAGGCCGCCGCGAACAGGTAGATCATCCGCCAGGCAATGATATACGCCATGGGCTGCGTGAAGTTATACAGCGTGGTGAACGCGTAACCCGCCAGGAAGAGCGCCGGCACCATGCCCGACCAGCGCAGGAAGGGACGGTTGATCACGGGGCGCGTCTCCTGGGGGAAGGAGAGCCCCAGCTCGATCAGCGCGCCGCCCGTCACCGCGCAGGCCAGCGTCCACAGCGGTGTCAGCAGGTGCGTGGTGTACAGGTCGAACAGGCCCGAGGTCACGATGGCCAGCGAGGAGGCGAACAGCGCAAAGGCCCGCCCGGGGATCTCCCAGCGGCGGTTGCTGAAGATCCAGATGCTGATGAACAGGAACACGAACCCCAGCACCGCCGGGATCAGCAGGTGGGTGGTCAGGTCCTCGGCGGGGAAGTTGTGCAGCGTGACGTCGATCGTCTTCCGCTCCCCATCCCCTGTAAAGACCGTGACCGGGATTGTCTCTCCGGCTACGAACCCCTGCGAGGTGGGGATCGTCCCCTGCACCTGCCCTCGCAGAACCTTCTGCACCTCGCCCGTGCTGCGGACCGGCACCCCGTTGACCTCCAGGAGCTGGTCGCCCAGCTTCACCTGCTCGAACAGCGCCCAGGCCGGGTTCGGCCGCGCCGGGCCCACCTCGTTGAAGATCATGGTGTGCTCGAAGAACGCGCCCAGGAAGGGCGTGCTCATCCAGGAGCGCGCCAGCAGCAGGGCGGCGACAAACGCCGCTACGGCCAGCGCCTGGTAGGCAAGGACAGCGAACTGAAGGAGGCGGTCGAGTAAGGGTTGGGTGCGCGGCATATTTTTGGGGCCGGGGTGAGGAGCCGGTCAAGTGGCATTGTACCCCCACCCTCCCCCCTCCAAGCATGCCGTTTTCATATTAAAGTAGGGGCGATTCATGAATCGCCCCTACGCGGCAAACCTTCGGGAGTTTACCGCACCTGCGCCAGCGCCGTCAGCAGCATGACGAGGACACCCGCGGCCGCCATCCCGGTGTGGAAGTTCCGGTAGGAGGCCAGCGCCGAGGGCGACTTGACATTGGCGGAGAGCATCCTGCCCACCTTCAGGATGCCGTGGAACCAGAACCCGGCCGCGACCATCCCTACGATGATCAGGTGCTTGGCAAGCATCAGCCAGCTCCAGGGGTTGCTGAACTGCCCCAGCCCCAGGTAGGAGGGGTCGTCCAGCATGAGCAGGTAGCCGGTGACCGCGAACACGAGGAGCGCCGCGTAGAGCCAGGGACGGCTGAGCCTGGCGATCTCCGCGAAGACCCGCGCGCCCTCCTCGTTCAGGTGGGTCTTGAACAGCGCGGGCTGGTAGATGAGCGCCTGGAGCACATAGTGCCCGATGAAGACGACGGTGGCCAGGGCGTGCAGCCAGAGACAGGCCGCGATGAGCAGGGATGGCATGGGTTCCTCCGCGGGGATGGGATGCTGACTCAATATACGCAGGGGAAGCCACCCGGTGGCAAAAGAAAACCCCGGCTAGGCCGGGGTTTGTTGGCGGTTACACGTCCAGGTTGCGGACCGTCTTGGCGTGCGTCTGGATGAAGCGC
>CAZSPX010000268.1:0-4616 GCA_964608885.1 uncultured Anaerolineaceae bacterium
CACTCATACGGCGACGCGCGCGCCTCAGCCGACTGCGACCCTGCCTCCGCCCTCCACGCCAACCCGCACCGCGACGGCAACGGCTCTCCCCACCCATACCGCCACGCGCACGCCACAGCCGGCCGCGACCCTGACCTCCACCTTCACGCCGGTCCCGACCCGTACGCCCACGCATACGCCCCTGCCCACCTCGACGCTGACGCTTACATTTACCCCGCTGCCCTCGCAGACCCCAACGCCGACCTCTCTGCCAACCGCAACGCCTACTCTTACCCTGCCCCCCACCGATACCCCGGTCCCAACATTCACCGCCTCGCCCAGCGCCACTCCGCTGCCCACCAGCACTCCCTCGTTCACGCCGACCGCCACTTACACGGCAATGCCCTCCAACACCCCTACGGTCACGGCGCTGCCATCCTCCACGCCGACCGGGACGTCTACGTTTACACTGACCCCCTCGCTGACTGCCACCTTCACGCTTCAGCCCTCTTCCACGCCCAGCCTGACAGCTTCCCCCTCTGCAACCCTTACATTGATCCCCAGCGCGACCCTGACCCCCTCGCGGACCGCCTCTCCGTTGCCCTCCTCCACGGCGACGCGCACACCGCTCCCTAGCGCCACCTCCACCCGTACCTTCACGCCCACGGCCACCGCCACGCGCACACGCACTCCCTCTCCCACCTTTACGGCCACGCAGGATCCGAACTGCAACCGCGCCGAGTTTGTTGCGGATGTGACCATCCCCGATAACTCCCTGGTCCCGCCTTCAGGTTCCTTCACCAAAACCTGGCGCCTGCGGAATTCCGGCACCTGCACCTGGACGACCTCCTACCGCCTGGTGTTTGCCCGCGGCTCCGACCTCTCCAGTCCGGCTTCCATTCCACTGCCGGTCTCGGTCGCCCCAGGCCGGGAGATCGATCTTTCTGTGAACCTTCGCGCTCCAGACCGCACTGGCACCTACCAGGCCTTCTGGATGCTGCAATCCTCGTCCGGCCAGCGGTTTGGCGTGGGGATCGATGCCGACAATGCCATCTGGGTCAAGATCCGCGCCCAGGTGTTTTCCGCCTCCCCGACCGCCACACTGGTCGCCACCCCCATCCCCGGTTCCGCGCTGGACTTCGTGGCCTCCGCCTGTTCCGCACAGTGGGCCGGTCCGGATGGTTCCCTGCCCTGTTTCCCGGTCGAGAACAGCACCGGCGGCTCGGTCAGCATTCTGGCTCAACCCCGGCTGGAGGATGGCAGCCTCTCGGCCTTCCCTGCCCTGCGCATCCTGCCGGGCACAGCCGACCGTCCCATCCAGGGCCTGTACCCTGATTATTACGTCCTGCCCGGTGACCGCTTCCAGACCTCTGTGAGCTGCGAGCAGGGCGCCGACCTCTGCTCTGTGCTCTTCGACCTTGCCTATCAGGATGACTCCGGCGGAGAGCATCTCCTCTGGACCTTTGGCGAGTTCCAGGATGGACGCTACTACAGCCTGGATCTGGATCTCTCGTTCCTGTCCGGGCAGAATGTCGGGTTCATCCTGAGGGTATCCCCCCTCGGCTCCTCCCAGGGCGACCGGGTTCTATGGGTTGGTCCTCGAATTGTCCACACGCTGGTTACGACTGAAACCCCCGGGCCGGTCTCCACCCTCATCCCGGCTTCTTCCACGCCTGCTCCGTCTGATACCCCCACCTTGACGGCTTTGCCGCCCACCGTATTGCCCACCTCCACGCCGGGCGTGCCACCCAATCCCCCTTCCATTTTCCGACAGATCATCGACGCTCTGATCGCCTTCCTTCAACGGCTCTTCGGCGGATAAGTGCGATGGGTGGAGAGCGGACCGCCGAGGCGGCCCGCTCTCCCCGGTCCCATCACCTATCCCAGGTAGTCGGCGATCAACTGCTTGAAGCGGGGGTCGCGGCGGATCGAATCCAGGTCCGGATCGCGCAGCACCCAGTCCACATAGGTTTGCTTGTTCTTCAGTGCGATCTTCAGCAGCTCGATGGATTGCTCCACGTTCCCGCAGAGCGCCTCGAGGCAGGCCTTGTTATACTCGTTCTCGCTGTTGTAAAAATTTTTCATGGCTCTACCTATGTGTTTCTGTGCCAGTTCTTCCAGGCCCATTTTCCGATAGTACCCGCCCAGTGTGGCGTTTGCAAGGCCGTGCTCGGGATCGATCTCGATGACATCCTGAAAGGCCTTCATCGCATCCTCTTCGCGGCCCTGGATCGAGTACATGATGCCCAGGTGGTGATGGTACGAGGCCCTGGAGGGTTCCACCGCCACCGCCTGCTGGTAGGCCAGGATCGCTTCACGGTACTTCCTGGCGGACTTGTAGAAGGTTCCCAGCGTGTCCCAGGCGGCGGCGTTTCTCGGGTTGCTCTGCACCACATACTTGAAGCGGGTGATCTCTTTTTCGATCTGTTCCAGCTCTTCGGCGGTCTGGAGTGCGTCCGGCTCGCAGCCCGGGCACCCGGGGGGCTCGGCTTGGCTCACCGGTTCCAGCGCGGGGGTCTCCTGTGGGTCGATGAACACGTCTTCCATGGCCTCTTCCGGGATGGTCAGCTCCAGGTCCGCCTCTGCCAGCGGCAGGGCCGGTTCCCAGGATTCCCGCAGCATCTGGCCGGGCAGGCGCCGTGTGCTTGTGAGCGGGGGCTGCACTGCCACCTGCATCCGCTCCTCGCTGTTCCAGGAGTTTTCAGGCTGTGCCGGCAGCCGGAGCGGTTCGGGCTCCAGGGGCAGAGGGATCCAGACCGGATCGTCCTCAAAGTCCGGGAGGATCACCTCGGTCTCATGGTCGAAGTTGGAGATCAGGTAGTCATCGTCGATCCATGTGGCCTCCGGGTCGGTGGCGTTGGAAAGGGTCTGGACGGCCGGAGCGGGCTCTTCCGGCATGGACAGGGTCTCGGTCACGTCTTCGGGCATCTCCGGCATGAAGACGGTCTCAGCCCGCTCTTCCATCTCCGGTTCTGTGACTTCCACGGGGGTTTCCATCCCGGTCACTTCCACAGAGGCGGGCTCCTCCCGGTCGAACACGATCTCGATCTTGACCTGCGGTTCCCCGGTCTCCTCCACTGCAGAGACCTCGTTCAGTGTTTCCACCGGCTGTGTGACCCCGAAGTCGTGGAGCTCAGGCTCAGGCTCGGGGTCGGGGTCCGGCTCCATGCTGGCGGTAATTGCGCTGACCTCGGTGGCGGGTTCCGTTTCGAGGGTAGAGGCATCGAAGGTCTCTTCAGCCTCGGCGATCACAGGGGCCTCGATGATCTCCTCCACCGGGAGGGCCTCAAGCTCCTCCATTGCGGGGACCTCAACCGGCTCGTCTGCGGGCTCGGGCTGAGGCTCCACCATCTCGAGGACCGCCAGGGTCTCGGTCTCAGGCTGCTCAAAGCCAGGCTCCGGCAGGATGGTTTCCGTCTCGGTGACCGCGGTCTCTTCCACGGGGGCGGTCGAGGTCACACTGGCCATGATGGAGCTGGCCTGGATCAGGGCGGTCTCTGTGACCGGGCTGGTTTCCATTTCCGCTTCCACTGGCTCTTCCACTGCCACTGTCTCTATCGCAGCTTCCACCGCCGCCTCGGTCTCCAGCACCCGCGCCTGCATCTCGGGTGATCCGGCGGGGAGGCCCTCGCCCGAACCGCCGTAAAGGATCTCGTCGGATTCCTTGCTCTCCTGGCTCAGCCCGGGGTTCAGGATGTCGGCCTGCTGGTAGGCCATGATGGCATCCCGGTAGTTCTTCAGGTGACGGTACACATCGCCCAGGCGGTACCAGGTGATGGCCTTCTCGGTCTGGTCCGCCAGCAGCTCGATGCTGCGCTGGTAGAGGTGCACGGCTTCTTCATACCGGCCTTCCTTTACGTAGGTAAGGGCCAGGTTGCAGTAGGGCCTTCCGAACCCGGCCTCCAGTTGGATCGACCGGTTGTAGGCGTAGGCTGCCTGCTTGTAGGTGCCGGACATGAAGTACAAGTTGCCCAGCTCGTTCCATAACTCATGTTCGCTCATGGCATACCTCCAGAGGATGTCTCCATCTCTATGCGGCGTAGCTGGCGCTCTGTTCCACCTGGTAACTTCCCAGAAGGCTGAAGCGTGACTGCAGGGAGAGGTTTGCGTTGTCGGGGTCCAGTTCATCGGCCCGTTGATAGGCTTCCATCGCATGGTCGTACTCGCTCAGGCGGCGGTACACATTGCCCAGGCGGTTCCAGGAGAGAGCCTTTTCCTTTTCTTCCTTGAACAGTTCGATGCTGCGCTGGTAGAGCAGGATGGCTTCCGCGAAGCGGTGCTTGGTGACGTAGGCCATGGCCAGGTTGCTGTACGCCCAGGGGAACCAGCGGTCCAGTTCGATGGCCTTGCTGTACGCCAGGACGGCATCATCGATCGCGCCGTTGTTGTAATACACGTTGCCAAGCTCGTTCCAGACGTGGGCGTTCTTGGTATCCATCTGGATGTGCAGCTCACCGGCGGCATCCACTTTTGCGAGCGGCTCGGCGGAGGCAGGCTTCTCCTCGGATTCGATCGTCGCGGCTGGCTGGGTCTCGCTGTCATCCTGGAGGAATTCCTCGTATGCAGTGTTATGCGAGATCTCGGCGTCTTCATGCTGTTCGGCAACAGGCTCGGCCTCGGCGACTGCCTCGACGACC
>CAZSPX010000269.1:0-2592 GCA_964608885.1 uncultured Anaerolineaceae bacterium
CGTGGATTATAATGGCCGAAATTTACCGGAGGAAGCGATGAAAACCGCGATGCTGCGAATCCTGGGGCTGGCGGTGGGGTTGGCACTGACCGCCTGTTCGGGGGGAATGGCAATTCGATCGGAGCAAGCTGCAAGCCAGACAGTTCAGAAGGTCGAAGCGACGGGCGGGCCGGCTGAGATCAGCGGGACATATTCCGTTACCAACGATTTTGTCTTCACCTATTACGTGGAGAATGCCGTGGCCCTGCTGGACATGCACGGCTTCGTGCTGCGCGACAAGGAATGGGAGCTGCCGGTCGACTCGCAGGTGCTGGGCTTCATGACCTATGACCCCAAGACCAAGGGCGGCGGGTTCGACCTGAACCTGCCGGTCCTGCCGCAGGGCGAGTTCAACGATGTGGACCAGGACGGGCAGACCGACAAGGGGGTGCAGATCTTTGCAGTGGGATGGTCTCCCAACCAGTCCGGCGGGCCCTTCTCGGAGGGGGACGACCGCAGCCGGGGCTGGCCCACCTATCTCGCCTCCATCCGAACCGACAGCGAGAACCAGGACGAGGTCACCGGCGGCAAGCTGGTGCTCTGGGCTCCCGACGCCGCCCAGCAGTTCCCCTCGGGCTTCGGGGAGGACGGGCTGCTCTTCACGAAGGACGATCCCGTGGTCCCGCTGGAGCAGGGCTATACGCTTGTCGATATGGACAAGTCCCCCTTTGCTTTCGACCGCACGGAGAAGGCCGAGTTCACCCTCTACGAGCCTGCGGACGCGGCCCTCAAGGATTTCTCGAAGCTGAGCTACACCGAGGCCTTCGACAAGACCTTCGAGACGGTGCGCAAGGAGTATGCCTTCAACGGCATCGAGGGCAAGCAGCCGGATTGGGATGCGCTCTATTCCGAGCTGAAACCTCGCGTGCAGCAGGCCGAGACCAGGAAGGACCCGCAGGCCTTCTACCTGGCCCTGCGGGACTTCACCTGGGCCTTCAAGGACGGGCACGTGGGCCTGCAAGCCGGGGATTACGAGAACCAGGACTTCTCCCAGGCCACTGCGGGCGGGTACGGGTTCGCGGTCCGCGAGCTGGATGACGGCCGCGTGATCGCCATCTACGTGCTGGAGAACGGCCCGGCGGCGATGGCGGGCATGCTGCCCGGCGCCGAGGTGACCCGGTTCAACGGGCAGCCCATCAAGGAGGCCATCGGCGCGGCGCACAGCTACTCGCTGCAATCCTCCGAGTTCGCCCTGCGCTACCAGCAGGCCCGCTACCTGCTGCGCGCAAAGCCGGGCGAAACGGCCATCGTCACGTTCACCAATCCCAACGAAGACGAGCGCGAGGCGGCGCTCATCGCCGTGGAGGAGCGCCAGTCGTTCGGGCGCACCTCGCTGTATTTTGGCGTCAACACCGACACGCTCCTGCCGGTCGAGTCGCAGCTCCTTTCGGATGGGAACGTCAGCGTGGGTTACATCCGCATCAACAGCAATTTCGATGATCTGAACCTCGTGGTGCGCCTGTTCGAGCGCGCCCTCAAGGAGTTCCAGCAGCGCGAGGTCCCGGGGGTCATCATCGACATGCGCTACAACAACGGCGGCGCGAACCTGGGCCTGGCGGGCTTCCTCACGGACCAGGTCATCCCGCTGGGACAGCTGGAGTATTACAGCGAAACGGCGCGCAAGTTCGAGCCGGAAGGCCCGCGCCAGAAGGTCTATCCCAACGGGAACCAGTACCGCTTTGGCAAGACGGTGCTGCTGGTGGGGCCGGCCTGCTTCAGCGCCTGCGAGATCGAGGCCTACGGCTTCAGCCAGGTGTCCGGCATGGTGGTGGTGGGACAGTACCCCACCGGCGGCGTGGAGGCGGAGGTGGCGCGCGGGCAATTCTCGCTGCCCGAGGGCTTCAGCCTGCAGATACCGACGGGCCGCTTCACCCTGCCGGATGGGAGCATCTTCCTGGAGGGGCAGGGTGTGGCCCCCACCCTTAAGGTCCCCGTGGATGAGGCCAACTCCCTCTCGACGGAGGACGTGGTCCTGCAGGCCGGGCTGAAGGCGGTGCTCCAGCCTGCGGGCGCGGAGATCGTCCCTGCCGGGCCGCCGACCCTCGCCAACGCGGACGACTCGGCTGCGGCGCTGACCTCGGGGGCGCGCTTCCTGGAGGACGCGGCCCGCGAGCAGTACCAGCCCTCGCAGTTCAGCGCGCCCGGGACCACGACCTTCAACGTGCCGCTGGAGAAGTCCGAGACGCTCATCTGGGCCTATGCCTGGTGCGCGGTGGACCAGGCCACGCTGGAGGAGAACCTCAGCCACATCACCCTGCGCTTCGAGCTGGACGGCAAGCCCGCCTCCACGGGCAGGATGTTCACCTATGATATGCAATCCAACGGGAGGCAGTGTCGCTTGACCTATACGGCGCTCACCAACTGGCCCGGAGGCGAGCATCACCTGATCACCACCGCCACCTTCAAAACTCCGGTCAATGACGGCACGACAGAATATGAGGCCGGTAATTATGTACTGGAGTACGCGGTGTTCATCAAGCCGTAGGGGATACAAAGACTTCCGAAGTTATCACATCGTACCGCTCAGCGGTAAAACTTCGGAAGTCTGCTTTA
>CAZSPX010000269.1:2692-4594 GCA_964608885.1 uncultured Anaerolineaceae bacterium
AAGCAGCGTCCAGACCGCCTCGAAGGCGTCCTTCAGCCCGATCTTCTTGCCCTCCGAGTAATCGCGCGGGTTGAAGGAGATGGGCACCTCGTAGATGCGGAAGCGGCGCTTGAGCACCTTGGCGGTGAACTCCGGCTCGAAGTCGAAGCGCCGGGCGTGCAGGGGCATGTTCTCCACCACCTTGCGGCGGAACACCTTGTAGCCGGTCTCCATGTCCGTGAGGATGGTGTTGTAGAGCAGGTTGGTCATGAAGGTCAGCATGTAGTTGGCGACCATATGCCAGAACATGGTGGCGCGGCGTGGCCCGCCCAGGAAGCGCGAGCCGTAGACCACATCCGCGATGCCCTCCTCGATGGGCTGAAGCAGGTGGGGGTAGTCGCGCGGGTCGTACTCCAGGTCGGCGTCCTGGATGAGCATGACCTCGCCCTGCGCAGCCTTGATCCCGGTGCGGACGGCGCCCCCTTTCCCCAGGTTCTTCTCGTGCAGCAGGACGCGCACACCCTCCCTGCCGTCCAGGGCGGGGAGCAGGTCGCGGGTGCCGTCGGTCGAGCCGTCGTCCACCAGCAGGATCTCGGTGGCGCGCCCGGTGGCCTTCACCCGCCGGACGATCTCGTGGAGGCTGTCCTTCTCGTTGTAGATGGGGATGATGACAGAAAGGTTCATGGGGGGCATTATAAACGAAAGGCTAGTGCAATTTTTCGTCCTGCAATCGGCAGTATAATCGGCATGCACGCAGGACAGAATTCCTGTCGAAGAAATCCAACGCAGAGCCTGTGCAGGATGGGATAGCCGGATTCATTCATTTTCTTTCTCCTCCGCAGGGCCGGAAGGTGCAGCAATGGCCAATCCGATCGGCACGACCGCAAGCACACCCGCAGTCTTCACACCGCCGCAGATCAACAGCCTGGAGGATACGGGGCTTTCCCCGCTCTGGCTGCAGGACCTGGCGCTGAAGATCCTGTATTTCCGCGGCTATCTGACCGGTTTCAAGGTCGCCGAGGAGATCACCCTGCCCTTCGCGGGCGTGATGGACCAGATCCTGATCTCGCTCAAGCAGGAGAAGCTGATCGAGGTCAAATCCTCGCAGGGCGGGCTGGGCGAAGGCGCCTATACCTACGGGATCACCGGCGCGGGCATCGTCAGGGCGCGTGAGGCCCTGGACCGCAGCCAGTACGCCGGTCCGGCCCCGGTGCCGTTCGATGTCTACAACGACGCCATCCGCCGCCAGAAGAGCGGGCGCATGGTGGTCACCTCGCGCAGCATGCGCCAGATCCTGGCACAGATGGTCATCTCGGAGAGGATCTTCCAGCGGCTGGGCCCGGCCCTGAACTCGGGCAGCTCGATCTTCATGTACGGGCCTCCCGGGAACGGCAAGACCTCCATCGCCCGGGCCTTCGGCAACCTGGTGCTGACGCAGACCATGTTCATCCCCTATGCCCTCTACCTGGACGGGCAGGTCATCAAGGTCTATGACGCGGTCAGTCACCGGCTGGCGCCCATGACCCCCGAAGGCGGCGGGACCACCACCGGCAACCTGCGCTCCAACACCCGCCGCGACCCGCGCTGGGTGCGCATCCGCCGGCCCTTCATCGTGGTGGGCGGCGAGCTGACCCTGGAAGGCCTGGACCTGGTCTATGACGAGACCCACAAGTTCTACGAGGCCCCCTTCCAGGTGAAGGCCAACGGCGGCATCCTGTTGATCGACGACTTCGGCCGGCAGCAGGTGCGCCCCCGCGACCTGCTCAACCGCTGGATCGTGCCGCTGGAAAACCGCGTGGACTACCTGACGCTCCACAACGGGCGCAAGGTGGAGGGCCCCTTCGATGTGCTGATCGTCGTCTCCACCAACCTGCCCCCCGAGGCCCTGGTGGCCGAGGCTTTCCGGCGCCGCCTGCGCCACCG
>CAZSPX010000270.1:0-4575 GCA_964608885.1 uncultured Anaerolineaceae bacterium
CGGCATCGTGGACCACTTCGGCCTGCACGGCAAGGTGGACCTCGAGGTCGGCACGCTCTCCAAGGCTTTCGGCGTCGTCGGCGGTCTGGTCGCGGGCAAGTCCGTCATCGTGGAGTGGCTGCGCCAGCGCGGGCGCCCCTTCCTCTTCTCCTCGGCGGTCACCGCCCCCGATGCCGCCGCCTGCCTCGCCGCCCTCGACATCCTCGAAGAATCGACCGAGCTGGTGGATCGCCTCTGGGACAACGCCCGGTTCTTCAAAGCCGAGATGCAGAAGCTGGGCTTCAACACCGGCGTCAGCACCACGCCGATCACCCCCATCATGCTGGGGGAGGCCCCGCTGGCACAGCAGTTCAGCCGCGAGCTGTTTGAGGAAGGCGTGTTTGCCATGTCCATCGGCTACCCCACCGTGCCCCAGGGCAAGGCCCGCATCCGCGTCATGATCTCCGCCGCCCACGACCGCGACGACCTCGGCAAGGGCCTGGAGGCCTTCGCGAAGATCGGGAAGAAACTGGCGGTCATCTAGGAGATTTGGACCAAACGGCCTCCTCGCGCGCGAGGAGGCCTCCTGCTTACTGGTAAGGAGAACCTGCGATGAAAACAGGATGGCTGGACCTTTCCCTTCTCAAGCGCCCGAGCGCCTTCATCCCCATGCTCATGTCGCTGGCGGGGCTGGCGCTGATCCTTGGCCATGTCGCCCTCTTCGGCGTGGGCCGCCAGGAGGATGAAGGCACGGCGGCGCACCTCTGGCAGCTCCTGATGGCCGGGCAGCTGCCGTTCCTGGCCTGGTTTGCCCTCCAGTGGCTGCCTCGCCGCCTCAGGGATGCCCTGCAGGTGCTGGTGCTGCTGGCCGGTCTGGGGTTCGCCAACCTGGCCCTGCTCTTCTGGATGGAGTCCTCCCTGCCTCCCGCCTGATAGGTCGGTAGAGGGGGCCGCTGTAATACCCTGAAAAGGGGATATCCGTCCGGGTGGGATTCGTGTAAAATCCATCCCTGCAAGTACTCGCATCGTACAGCAGAGAGGGGAACATCGTGAACAATAACGCATCCTCAGCAGGTCATTGGAAGAATACGGCCGGACCATCCCTGTCCGGCCTGCGGGTATGGGGCTGGGCAAAGCGCGGAGGCTGGGAGATGATCGTCTTGATCGCTCTCATCATCAGCGTTCCGTTCCTGCTCTTCTACAACCTCGACGTTAACCCGCGCAGCTGGCATGATGAGGGCGACGCTCTGTCCCTGGCGCGCACACTCGCCGAAGACGGCTTTTACGGGGTGAGGGTATCGGATGGCTACCAGACCTTCGGCATGGTCCAAAGCGTGGGTCCCGCCGTGATCCTCCCTGCGGCGCTGGCCTTCAAGCTGTTCGGGGTCAGCCTGGTCACTGGTCGGGCAGTGGCTGTCGTTTTGGGTCTCCTGGCTCTGATCGTTTTTTATCTGACCGGCCGGACGCTGATCGGGCGGCGCGGAGCGCTGGTGGGGATCCTCCTCCTGCTCAGCCTGCCGGAGCTGAGATACTTCTATATGGCCAGGCAGTTCCTGGGTCTTGTACCGGCCCTGGGCTTTTTTCTTGCAGGCTTCCTTCTATGGTACCGGGCCGTTAAATCCAGGAAGATCGGTCTGGCGGTCCTCGCGGGCATCATGCTTGGCTGCTCCATCCTGACCAAAAGCCAGTACCTGGTGCTCGGGCTGGGGGCTTTCGGGGCGATCGCGATCCTGGACCTCCTGTACTATCGTATGGGCGCCTTCAAAATGACCCTCCTCACGATCACGGCTGCCCTCCTCTGCTACGGCGCCTGGAACCTGTTTCTGTGGAGCTATTATGGCGCGCAGACCTTCGCCGAGAATGGCGATAAACTGGCCCGATTGGCTCAGGTTGCATATGGATTCAGGAAGATCCACGTGGTTGCCGGGATCCAGGCGATCCTGGGCGTGGATACCGGCCACTACTTTATGTTCTGGGGTTTCCTGGCAATTGCGTATACCGGCTTCCTCGGCTTGAAAAAGGATCTCCAGAGCATGGGCATGACCCTCCTTCTGATCTTCACCTGCCTGAGCCTGGCCTTTGTGATACTCTGGACGTTCCCCTGGATCTGGCACTTCTTCGCGCCCCTGGCCGTCACGGTGCTCTTGATCAGCAAGCTGTTCGATGACCTGCTCGAGTCCATCCTGCGATCGCGCCCACAGCTCAAGGCGGGGATCGTCGACTTGATCAAGCCCAGGAGTCCCCAGCCAGCCGGGACGATGGCAGTTATCGGGGCGCTGGTGGCGGTGACCACTTTCTCCCTATGGGCGGGGATCAACTTCAAGGACAGGCTTGTTTATGACGTACTTGACCGTGCAGGAGAGGACCCCTCCCAGTGGCCGCGTTCATTCTCAGAGCCCTACCAGGCCGCGGAGTATCTCAACGCGATGACCGCTCCCGGGAGCGTCATAGAAACTTCTGAGCGCGAGCTGGCGGTCCTTACAGACCTCAATTACCACACCCCCGATCAATCCATCCTGATCGATGTCATCCCCTTTGCCTACAACAAGACCGGGAGCAACGAATACCAGCTCGGGAGCGAGTATTTCAATTCCGCGAAGTCCACGTATCTCGTTGTCGGATATTTTGCCAGAGACCATCAAGTCTATGATCCCGACTTTATATTTAAGAACTTCAGGCAGATCAGCGTGATCGGCTCAGGGAGCTTTCAATACGAGGTGTATCAACGGATCACCCCGTTCCCTGATTGATATACAAGCCGTCCATGACCCAATAATAAACAGGCCGTGGAAAATCCCACGGCCTCTTTATTATTCTGTCTCTGGCGGAAATGAATCCAGTGCCTCTCCCAGATCGGAATAGATCGGGATATTTTGAAGGAAGCCGGCAAGGTTCAATACATAATAGACATCCGCCGAAGCGCAGGCCAGCTTGAAATAAGGCGACTTGAAGGGCTCGCCGTGCTTCCCGGCCTCCCAGCTTTTGATCTCCTCCGCAGGCGTGAACAAGAGGAAAATACGTTGAAGCACGCCCAGCCCGGCGCTGGCGATGAATTCCAGTTTCCCCAGATCGATCAGGAGGTAGCGTGCGCCTCCCTCACGGAGGCGTCGGGCAGCCTCCAACAGCATCTCATGGCTCTGCGCATCCAGGCGGCCCTCCAGGTGCAGGGTGATCACCCTCTCCTGGCCGGTGATGATGGACAATGTATCGGTCATTGGTTCCTCCTGCCTATAAACTCTGGTCCAGCCGGGCATGGGCCCGCACAGGGAAGGTTCCCACGCCCTTGAACTTGGGCGGGACTGCGTGGAACGTGTAGCCTGTATCGGGAAGCTGATCGAGGCCGCACAGGTGCTCCACGATAAGGATACCGGCTTTCAACAGTGTGGAGTGGACCGGCCGCTCGCCGCCGCGCGTGTCGTCAATATTGACCGCGTCGATCCCAACAAGCTGCACGCCCGAATCCCGCAGGAACACGGCCGCCTCTTCATTGATGAAGGGATGTTCCTCAAAGTAGCGATCAGTGTCCCAATGAGCATCCCATCCGGTATGCACCAGCACGGCCCTGCCCTGAAGAGGCTTGCCGCGGAAGAAATCCACGCCCACCTCCATTCCCCGGCGATGATCGGCCCGGACCGTCAGGCCTCGCAGGCCGGTGAACCGCTCCAGGCCCACCTGCGAGAGGTCCTGCCCATCCTCATAGCGGTGAAAAGGGCAGTCCACATAGGTGCCGGTATTGGCAACCATATCGATCCTGCCGATCTGGAATTCAGTGCCGGGGGCGTAGCGCTCACGCGAGGCTTCGCGGCTGAGATAATCACAGATGAGCGGGGCGGGCAGGCCCTTGTAGGTGACCAGCCCATCATAGATCACATGGCTGAGATCGATATAACCGGGGGAACGCTTATGATCTTCCTCAATGATCTGCTTGTTCGTTATTTTCACTTCGCCGGCCATCAACAAGCGCAGGTCGCGCACCAGATACTCCCCCAGCTCCTGGTCCGAAATGTCCTCCCCGGGAATGTCCAGGCAGAAGCTCTGCCCCTGGATACCACCGCCGTTGGTAAAGGAAACGTCAAAATCGAACTGCACGCGTTTATCCATTAAAGTCTCCTCGTGCGCTGAAATCCGAAACAATAAACCTTGATCTGACTCTGCACAGGATTATACGCTTTGTTCACTTTCGGGATAGGCGCTATTCCTCCGGGTCAGATGCGGCTCCACGCTGGCGGCGCATCGAACTGGCGATCTCATGGGAATATGAATCCTCCCGCTTCTCGAGCTCATCGACGATATTCCGGTGGTCCTCATCATCCCGGTTCTGGCTGAGCTTCCAGCCCGCATCCAGGCGCGCGACCTCCACCGCAAAACCAAAGACACCCTTGATCTCCTTCTGCACAAAATCCTGGGGCAGGTCCTCGATACGGTAGGACGTTTCAGCCTCATGGCTCTGCACCAGGCGGCTGAGGAGTAGATACAGCTCATCCCCATTGATCTCCCGCACCTTTCCGTACACATGGACCATCATGTAATTCCATGTTGGCACATTGACATGGTTGTACCAGCGCGGCGAGATATAGGTGTGGGCGCCCTGAAAAA
>CAZSPX010000271.1:0-4537 GCA_964608885.1 uncultured Anaerolineaceae bacterium
ATGAAGCAGGAGTTCGAGGCGAAATACGGCATCACCGTGAACTATGTTCGCATGTCCTCAGGTGAGGCGCTGGCCCGTATCCAGGCTGAGAAGGACAACCCCCAGTTCGATATCTGGTGGGGCGGCCCGATCGACAGCTTCGTCGCTGCCAAGCAGGATGGCCTGCTGGAAGCCTATGATTCGCCCAATTATGCCAACCTGATCGATCCGGTGAAAATGAAAGATAAAGACAACTTCTGGGTGGGTATTTATGTGGGCACGCTCGGCTTCGCCACCAACACCGATTGGCTGGCAGCCCATCCCGGCGTTGAGCCCCCACATTCATGGGATGACCTCCTGAAACCCGAGTTCAAGGGCCAGGTGATGGTTGCCCACCCGTCTTCTTCCGGCACTTCCTACACCGCTCTTGCCACCATCCTGCAGATCCGCGGCGAAGAGGCGGGCTGGGAGTACATCAAGAAATATGCCGGCCAGATGTCCCAGTACACGAAGAGCGGCGCGGCCCCGGCCAAGTTCGTGGGCCAGGGTGAGGCTGCCGTGGCGATCGTGTTCTCTCACGACATCGTCAATGAGATTGAAAACAACAAGCTGCCCCTCGTCTTGACCTTCCCCGAGGAAGGCACCGGCTATGAGATCGGCGGAATGGGGCTGATCAAAGGTGCAGCGCATCCACAGGCCGCCAAATTGTGGTTCGACTGGGCTCTGACCCCCCAGGCACAGGCTCTGGGACCCACTTTTGCTGCCTACCAGGCGCCGACCGTCAAGGGCGTGGAGCTCTCGCATCCCGAGCTGCTCCAGGTCAATTTGATCGACTACGATTTCATCTGGGCCGGCGAGCATAAGGCCGAGTTCGTTGACAAGTTCACCAACGAGATTGCCAACGCCGAGAACCTGAAGCAGTAACCTTTCGCCTGCATGCCAGGGCGGCCCCGTGGGGCCGCCCTGGACCTTATTAAAGGATGGATATGCAGACTGCCGCCGCAAGCCCATTGCCCCGCGCCCCACGGTTGGGAGGCCTGGAACGCCGGTTCCGCGAGTTTGCCTTGATCTTCCGGGACCCGGTGCTCTTCATGAGCCTGTTGTTCTCCGGGATCTTCATCGTGGTTTTTGTGATCCTGCCCATCTTCAAGACCATCTCAGGGGGGTTCGTATCCAAAGAAGGCGCCTTCGATCTCTCCTATTTTTCCCGCTACTTTGACAGCTACTACGGCCCTGCCATGCGCCAGTCCTTCCTGGACACCATGACGATGGGCCTCCTTACCGCGGTCTTTGGCACATTCATTGGCTTCATTTTTGCCTATACTGCCGTTCGCTGCAATCCTCCCGGCAGGGGACTGATGCATTGGCTGGCCATGCTGCCTACCGTCTCTCCGCCCTTTGCACTGGCGTTGAGCATGATCCTCTTGTTCGGTCGCAACGGCCTGATCACCCGCAAGCTCCTGGGCATTACTTATGTCCAGGGCATGAACGATATTTACGGGCTGGATGGGTTGGTGATCGTCCAGACCATTACCTTTTTTTCTGTCGCATACTTGATCCTGCGCGCCATGCTGGAGCGGCTGAACCCTTCCATGGAAGAGGCGGCGGCCAGCCTGGGCGCCAGCCGGCTGCACATTTTCCGCACCGTGACCCTTCCCCTGCTGATCCCCGGCATTGCCGGTGCATTTCTGCTCCTGTTCGTCGAGTCTCTGGCCGACCTGGGGAATCCCCTCTTCATCGCCGGCAACAAGACCGTGCTTTCTGCGCAGATCTTCCTGGCGGTCATCGGAGAATATGATTATCAGAAGGCCTCTGCCCTCTCCCTGGTTCTCATCATTCCCACGCTCCTGATATTCATCCTCCAGAGATATTATGTGAATCGCCGGTCTTATATCTCCGTGACCGGCAAACCCTCCGGAGCGCAGATCACCGAAAAAGACCCCCTCATCCGCTGGGGATTCATCCTTGCCACCTACCTGATCTGTGCCTTTGTCATCCTGCTGTATGCCACCATCATCTACGGGTCGTTCAGCTCCAGTTGGGGTGTGGACTATACTCCCACGCTCCGGCATTGGTCCATGACCGTCACCCGCGGCGTCGAAGCGATCCTCGATACCACCTTCCTGAGCGCCCTGGCAACTCCGTTCGCGGCCATCCTTGGAATGGTTATTGCCTGGCTGGTGGTCCGCAAGAATTTCAGCGGCAAGGAGGCCCTGGATTTTGCCTCCAACCTGGGCGGTGCCATCCCCGGGACCATTCTCGGCATCGGTTTTATCATGGCCTTTAGCAAGCCTTCTCTTGCACTTCCGGCGGTTGTGTATGCAGTCCTTGCTCTATTCTTTGTCCTTGTGTTAGGCAGGGACGCACGGGAACGCCTCATCATCCTGCTGGCAGGGACGATCATGGGTGTGTTCCTTTCCCGGACGGAGCCGCTTCGCCTCTTCTATGTGCTGGGAGGGCTGTACCTGATCCTGGGCTTGCTCCTACTCGCTGTGGGGCGCAAGCCTCTCCCGGCGCTCCTCGCCGCTTTGCTGGGTGTCTATGTGATGAGCAGCAACTGGGCTGTGGCGATCGCAAAGCCCATCGCGGACTACAGCCGCAGCATTGAGCGTGGTTTCTGGAGCAACGCCATCTTCCAGTTCTCGGATCACATCAAGGTGCTGGTCCAGCCGCCGCCCGCCCTGCTGGCGATCTTCCTGATCCTGGCAGGCGTCCTGCTCCTGCAGAGACTCGGCCCCCGGCTGCCGCGTTTGCTCGGCGCGATCATTGCCCTGACCATCCCCTGCGCCATGTTCTTCATGGGCTCACCCTTTGCGCTGGTGGGCGGAGCCTATATCATCATGGCGGCTTTCATCGTCCGCAGCCTTCCCGCTTCGGTACGGGCTGGTGTGGCCTCTTTGCAGCAGATCGATCCCTCCATCGAAGAGGCCTCCAACATCCTGGGGGGGGATGCCCAGTATACATTCCGAAAGGTCACCCTGCCGCTGATCCTGCCGGCTCTGCTGGTCGGCCTGATCTTCAGTTTCACCCGCCACATGACCAGCCTTTCTGCGATCATCTTCCTGGTCAGCGCCAAATGGAGGATCGTGACCGCCTCCATCCTGAGCGAATGGGAGCAGGGCGGCGTGAGCATTGCCGCCGCCTATTCGACCCTGATCATCATTTTCGTCATGATCGCCATTGCCGTCCTCAACTTTCTCACTAAACGTCTCTTCCGCGGGCGTGAGGGCGTGGACCTCAGCCAGGGACTCTGACCCTCCAGGAGACTCATGTACCTGACACTGGAACATCTCACCAAAGTATTCCCGCCCCGTGGCAGCGTGGCCGAAGTGACCGCCGTGCAGGATGTCAACCTGGAGATCCTGCAGGGTGAGCTGGTCACCCTGCTTGGGCCTTCAGGCTGCGGAAAGACCACCACCCTTCGCATGATCGCTGGCTTTGAATTCCCCACATCGGGCCGCATCACCCTCGACGGTCGGGAGATCAATTCATTACCGCCGCACCAGAGGGAGATGTCGATGGTCTTCCAGAGTTACGCCATCTTCCCTCACCTGACCGTCTTCGAGAACATTGCCTATGGCCTGAATGTCCAGCGGCTCGCCCAAAGAATTATCACGGAACGCGTGGACAGGGTTTTGGAGCTTGTTCACCTGGAGGGCTTCGGAAGCCGGGCCCCCGGCCAGCTTTCCGGCGGGCAGCAGCAGCGGGTGGCCCTGGCGCGCGCCCTGGTCATGGAGCCCAAGGTCCTGCTCATGGATGAGCCCCTCTCCAACCTGGATGCCAAGCTGCGCGAGGAAATGCGCACCGAGATCCGCCGTATCCAGAAGACGCTCAACATCACCAGTGTGTATGTCACCCACGACCAGATCGAGGCCATGACCCTCTCCGATAAGATCGTGGTCATGAATCGCGGCATCATCGAGCAGATCGGTACGCCCATGGAGGTATACCGATACCCGAACAGTCGCTTTGTGGCCGACTTCATCGGACGCGCCAATTTCCTGGATGGGGCCGTGGAATCCCAGGATGGGCAGTCCTTGGCCGTGAAGGCGCTTGGCGGGAAACTGACCCTGCGCAACGTGAAAAACACCTTTGGCAGGGATGAGCCCGTGACCCTGATCGTGCGCCCGGAGATGATCCGCATCCACAAGCGCGGGGACCATTTTGAAGGCGTGATCCGCCGGACGGTCTATCTGGGCGACGTCATCGAGTACACGGTGGAGGTCAATGGGCAGCCCTTGCTGGGTGTCGAGACCGACCCTGCAGCAACCGAGATCTTCCCCGAGGGCGAAAAGGTATCCGTCCAGCTGGCGGAAGGGTCCATCCAGGTGCTGCCGGCGGCTTGAATCCGTCGCCCGCAGCCCCCGGCTCTATTGGCTTATAATCACGGCATGCCCGACGATCTATTCGAACATGCCATGCAGGAGCGCATGAAGCAGGAAGCCCCTCTGGCCGCCCGCATGCGCCCGCGCACCCTGGGGGAATATATCGGCCAGGAGCATATCGTGGGCGAAGGCAAGCTCCTGCGCCGGGCCATCGAAGCGGACAAGCTGTTCTC
>CAZSPX010000272.1:0-4529 GCA_964608885.1 uncultured Anaerolineaceae bacterium
CGGCTGCCCCCGCTGCCGCCGGAGGGACGCGATGAGGCCCTGCGGCAGTACACCGACGAGATCATGGTGCGGATCGCGGCCATGCTCCCCGAAAAGAACCGCGGGCACTATGCACAGCACCCGCGCTTGAAGCAGCTGCTCGCAGAGGCGGAGAGCCCTGCTCACCCCGCTGCGGAATCTGAGATTAAATGACCTCCCCCTCCTCGCGCCTGAGGAAGGCGCCCATCCCGCGGCGGCCCTTCCATTCTTCGCCGTCCACGATCAGCTGGCCGCGCAGGAAGACCTTCTCGGGATAACCCGTCAGCTCCCAGCCCTCATACAGGTTGTAATCCGTCCGCTGGTGTGACATCCCCACGCCGTAGCGGACCTTCTTTTCCGGGTCCCAGATGACGATATCTGCATCCGCGCCGGGGACCAGGGCGCCCTTGCGCGGGTACAGCCCGAAGATCCTGGCAGGGTTGGTGCTCATCAAGGCAACGAACTGGTTGGGGGTGATATGCCCGGCGCGGACCCCGTAGGTCCAGAGGACCGGCATGCGGTCCTGGATGCCCGGCAGCCCGTTGGGGATCTTTGTAAAATCCTCGCGGCCCAGCTCCTTGCCGGGGATGGCGATCTCCCGCCCTTCATACAAGATCGGGCGGGTCCCATCGTAAAAGAAGGGACAGTGGTCGGTGCCGATGGTCTGGAGGAGGCCCTCCGATAGGCCCTCCCAGAGCCGCTCGTTATCCGCGCGGGTGCGCATGGGCGGGGAGCAGATCCACTTGGCCCCATCCGGGCGGCGCAGGTCATCGATCGTAAAGAAGAGGTAGGGCGGGCAGGTCTCGCCCATCACGCGCAGGCCGCGCTCGCGGGCATACTTGAGCATGTCCACCTCGCCGGCCACGTTCATGTGGACGATATAAACCGGCGCGGCGGCCTGCTCTCCCATGGCGGCCATGTGCAGAACGGCCTCCACGGCCCCCCAGGCCGGCCGGGTGAGGGCGTGATATTCGGGGGCCGTATGCCCGGCGGCCAGGGCCTCGGGGACCAGCCTTTCGATCACATCGCCGTTCTCGCAGTGCGCCATGACCAGCATCCCATGATCCCGGGCGATGCGCAGGGCCTCGAAGATGCCGCCATCGTCCAGCCGGAGGCGGCCGTTATAGGCCGTGAAGACCTTCAGGGTGGTGATGCCCATCTCACGCAGGGAGGGGATCTGCGCGGCGATCTTCTCGTCGAAGCGGGTCAGGTTCATGTGGAAGGAGTAATCAATGGCGGCTTTGCGGGCCTTCTCCATCCACAGGTCCACAGAGTAGGTGAAACCCGGCTCCTCCAGGACGACGAAATCCATGGCAGTGGTGGTGCCGCCGAAGGCCGCAGCCTTGTGCCCGGTGTAGTGGTCATCCGAGGAGACCGTCCCGAACATGGGCAGGTCCAGATGCACATGGGGGTCGATGCCGCCCGGCATGATGAGCCGGCCGGAGGCGTCCACGGGCTCGGCTCCTTCCGCATGGATGGCAGGGGCCACCTCCACGATCTTCTCCCCCTCGATGAGGATATCAGCCTGGAAGGTCTCCGAGGCCGTGACCAGGGTTCCGTTCTTGATGAGGGTGGTCATGTTCTTAAAGCCTCCAGAAAAGGATCATGCCCAGCATGAGGGCGGCAAAGACAACCAGGAGCAGGCCCAGGCCAACGCGCGCAAAATCGCCAAAGCGATAGTTGCCCGGGCTCATCATCAGGATGTTGACCGGGTGCGCCAGCGGGGTGAGGAACGAGGCGGAGCATCCCACGGCGGCGGCCACCGCGACCGCCTGGGGGTTCACGCCCAGGTGCAGCGCGGCGCTGATGGCAATGGGTCCCACCACAAAGGCCGTCGCCTGGCTGCCCATCAACTGGGTGAGCAGGGCCGAAAGCAGGAAGGAGGCCGCCGCCAACCCCAGCGCCCCCCGCCCGGCCAGCGCGCCCAGCGCCCCCTCTCCCACCAGGGAGGCCAGCCCGGTGTTGACCATGCCCAGGGAGGCCACGTACATCCCGGCGATGAAGAACACCACCTGCCACTCCACGGAGCGGTAGGCTTCCTGGATGGGCAGGAGACCCAGCAGGATGGACCCGACCGCAGCGGCCAGCACGGCGAGATAGACCGGAATGCCCAACAGCGCCAGGACGATCGCCCCGAGGAAGACCAGCACGCTCTCCAGCGCGCGGCGGCGGGAGATGACACGGTGCGTGGAGACCGGCTCGAGGATGATCACGTCCGGATTGATGCGCAGGTCGCGGACGCGCTCGGGAGGGCCGATCATCAGGATCGAATCCCCGGCCTCCAGGGGCAGGTCACCGACATCCGTGCGGTAGCTGCGGCCGCGCCGCAGGATGGCGACCACGGTGAAGCCATACTTGCGGCGGAAGTTCAGGTTCTTGACGGTCTTGCCGACGTAGGCCGAATGAGGGGCCAGGATCAGCTCCAGGAGCGTAACGCCCAGCGAGCTGATGCCCTCCTCCTCGCGCCCGATCTGGAACCCGAGGCGGGTCAACTGGCGGATGCGCTCTTCGCGACCCACGAGCAGCAGCACATCCCCGGACTGCAGCGGCTCGGTGGCGGCGGGAGTGAAGACCGCGTGCCGGCCGTGCCAGATGGCGATGACGGCCAGTCCGAAGCGCTCGCCGATGCGGGTCTGTTTGAGGGTGTGCCCGCTGTACAGGGAGTTTGGGAGCACGCGCGCCTCCCAGAGTCTCTCTCCCAGCGAGTAGAGGCTCTCCAGCTCGTCGCTGCCGCGGCGCGCCAGGGCCTGCTCGGGTCCAGGCTCGCGGTTGGGAAGCAGGCGGTGCCCGAAGAAGCCCAGGTAGAGGATGCCCGCCACCGCCGCCAGCCCGCCCACCCCCAGGAACGAAAGCACGCCCAGTGGCGACTGGGGAGGCTCGGCGATGACCAGCAGGTTGCTCATCACGATATTGGCGGTGGTGAAATAGGTGGCCATGCCGCCCAGGGCCGTCCCAAAGGCGATGGGGATGAGCAGGCGGCTGGGGCGCACGTGGGCGCGCCGCGAGACCTGTATGGCGCTGGGCAGGAGCAGCGCGCCGACCGCCACATTGTTCATCAACAGGGAGAGGAAGGCCGCGCCCACGGTGAAGAGAAAGACCAGGCGCGTCTCCGAATCCGCGGCAGCCGCCGAGAGGCGCTGCCCGAGCCAGACCATGACACCGTTATTGGTGAGCGATTGGGTGAGGATGAAGAGACCGATGAGCGTAATGACCACGGGCTGGCTGAACCCCGAGATCGCCAGCAGCGTATCCTCCGGAGCGCCCTCCCGCCCCAGGATGCCCAGCCCCATGAACTGCGCCGTCCCCAGGGCCACGATCATGAACAGGGCCGCCAGGTCCACGCGCCAGCGTCCCAGCCACACCAGCAGGAGCGGGATCGAGATCATCAACAGGACCAGCCACATGGAAGGGGTCATAAGGGGCGGCGGGTGTCAGCCATCCTTCCCATCCGCTGGTCCAGAGGCGGAGTAACTTGCTTGCAGGTCCTTGATCCCGAGCAGGGCTGCCAGCACCTCAGGCGGGATGTCCATGCCGGGCAGGTCCCCCTGCCCGGGCTGGCCCTCCATAAGGCGTTCCCGCAGCGAGCGCCACAGGGCCAGGCGCTCCTCCCCCTCCACCACCAGGTCGTTGAGGATGGAGGCGTTCAGCAGGTATTCGCCGGTGGAGTAGAGGAAGGTCAGGCGCTTCCACCTGTCCGCGCGGACGGGATGGGGCAGCTTCTCCAGGGGGCCGAGCTGGAGCTTGAAGTATTCCTCCCGGGCGCGCGGGTGATCCGGCTCATCGCGCAGCAGCTCGGCACGCGTGGTCAGCTCGTGGCCGCGCACCTGCGCCCCGAACTCGATCTGACCTGCACGCTCTCCGAAGGAAGCCGGCTGGTAGAACGCCAGGTAATCCACGGCCACCACCTTGGGCGCGGTGCGGAGCGGGATGCGGTACCAGCCGAGCAGCCGGGCGATCTCCAGGTCACGCGGCGAGGGCACCAGGCATACCAGGACCAGATCGGTGCTCGAAAGCATGGCCTTATTTTATCCTCTTCGAGGGAGATTTGCCGCGAAGGGCCGATCTCCCCGGAATTCTTATAAAGAGATATTTGTCCGGCCTTCGCAATCCGGATGAACGTCCTCGAAAGGATATGTTTTTCGACGGTTGACAAACCGGGGCTTATTAGTGAAAATTATCACATGATAACCAAAGAGAATTTGAACGTCAGCATCACCGCCCTCGAGCCGATGCGGGTGGTCTTCCGAAAATGCGTTTTCAAGGACCCCAACTGCCCCTGCAACAAGAACATCCAGGAGACCTTCAAGTTCCTGCGGGAATGGTCGGCCTGCATGGGATTGAACCCGGCGGAGCTGATCGAGGTGGGCATCCCGGTCATGGAGGACGATCACCTCGCGTCCTATACCTGCTGCCTCGAATACGTGCTGCCCGAGATAGACGAGAACGCCCCAGTCAGCCTGGGCGAGCTGCCCGGCGGGAGCTACGCGGTGCTGCGCGTGGAGGACTCGGAG
>CAZSPX010000273.1:0-1198 GCA_964608885.1 uncultured Anaerolineaceae bacterium
ACTCCTGATGAGCTGGAGGAGGGGATGGGCAGGGTCCTTCTCTCTCCTCGCGACCTGGGCACGCTGGAGCTGATCGTCCGCCGCCCGCAAACCGATGAGCGCGAGATTCTCACCGAGGGTGAACTTTCCCCAGAGGGCGGCCTGGTCGGTGATAACTGGAAGGCGCGCGGCAGCATGGGCGCGCCCGTCAGCCCGGAGCAGGTGGAGCGGCAGATCACCATCATGAACTCCCGCCTCATCGATCTGCTGACTGGCGACCGCCGGTTCTGGTCGCTGGCCGGGGACCAGCTCTACATGGACCTGGACCTGAGCCGCGCCAACCTGCCTCCCGGTACGAGGCTCGCAGTCGGCTCCGCCATTCTTGAGATCACCAATGCGCCGCATGCAGGTTGCAAGAAGTTCTCCGCGCGCTTCGGCCTCGAGGCGCTCAAGTTCATCTCTGAGCCCTCTCGCAAGGATCTGCGCCTGCGCGGCATCTATGCCCGTGTCGTCCAGCCGGGACTCATCCGCGTGGGAGACCGCGTGCAGAAGCTATTTTCTCTTTAGTACCCGGACCTTATCTGGGGCGGCAGAGGATGAGCTGCTTGCCATCCTCACTGGAAAATTCTCTCCCATCGTAATTACCGTACTTGTCTTCGAGCAGGAAATCGTTGTACCCGAGCAGGGCATCAATTTCCTGTGGAAAAAACTGCCTCATCTCGAATGATAGTACCGTCTCTTCGATGCTGCCTTCGTCCCGAAAAAACCACCGGATGTGGTTGACCTGGGAGGCGGCGTTGTATCTCACATCTTCTGTGACAAAAACTTGATGGCCCTGTCTGGGTTCCTGGTATTGACCGACAGGATAGCGGTGACCGGTTTCGCGTGCCAGCAGCTTTACGGAAGGATTGAATAGCTCGATCAAGAACCGGCCTTCATCCGCCAGATGCCGTCGAACGCATGAGAAGCAAGCCTCGATTTCTTCGCGCCTGTGAAGATGTGACAGGGATTGCGCTGGGATAAAGATAAAACGGAACTTCTCTCCAAGATCAAAGCGGCGGATATCTCCTTGAACGAAGCGAATGTCTGCTCCGCTCTCGGCAGCCTTCAACCTTGCCAGATCAAGCATCTGCTCGGAAATATCCAGCCCTGTGATATTAATGCCTTCCTTTGCAAGCGGAATTGTCAAACGGCCTGAACCGCAGGCTAGCTCCAGTAC
>CAZSPX010000273.1:1298-4507 GCA_964608885.1 uncultured Anaerolineaceae bacterium
CTTCCTTTGCAAGCGGAATTGTCAAACGGCCTGAACCGCAGGCTAGCTCCAGTACAGGTTCACCGCAGCGGAGCACTTGACGGCGGTAAAAATTCAGGACCTCTCTGCTCGCATAGGTCCCCATGACAAGGTCATAGCGCTGCGCGTCTGAATAAATGTTTGCAGGATGATCGGTCATAGGATAATTGTTTGCCCGGATAAGAGACTAACACCAGGTCCGTTCGATCCGGGAAAATTTTCAGCCAATGGCCGCCTTCAGCTCGCGTGCCAGCTTGCCGAACGGCGGCGTATAGCGGATCTCGTCGGGGCGTGGTCGCGGCAGGTCCACTTCCAGGTCCAGCTTCACGTGCCCCGGCCGCGGGCTGAGCACCAGCACCCGGTCCGCCAGGAACAGCGACTCGTTGATCGAGTGCGTCACCATCACCACGGTCTTCTGCCGCACCTGCCAGATGCGCGAGAGTTCCGTCCACATGCGCTCGCGTGTCATCGCATCCAAAGAGCCGAAGGGCTCGTCCAGCAGCAGCAGGTCGGGGTCGTGGATCAGTGCCCGCCCGATTGCCACCCGCTGCGCCATGCCTCCCGAGAGCTCGCGGGGCCAGTTATCTTCGAAGCCTTCCAGCCCCAGCAGTTCGATCATGTCCCGGGCCTGCCTGTCTGCTTCTCCCGCCTCTTCAAGCTCCAGTGGCAGCCGGATGTTATCCAGCACCGTGCGCCAGGGCATCAGGTTGGCCTGCTGGAACACCATCCCGATGCGCGGCTGCTGGTGATCGCCGAAATTCACCTCTCCCTCGGTGGGGGGCAGCAGCCCCGCCAGCACGCGCAGCAGCGTGGTCTTTCCGCTCCCCGAAGGCCCCAGCACGCAGATGAACTCCTGCGGGCAGACCTCGAAGGAGATCCGGTCCAGCGCGCGCAGCCCCCCGTTGTTATCCGGGAAGACCATGCTCAGGTCACGCACCGTAAGGATGGGAGGGGTTTCTTCTTTCATGGTCAGGGAGCAAAATCGTTGGTGAAGGCCTGGCTCACATCCTGCGGTTTCGTCAGCAGTCCCATCTTGACCAGCAGGTCGTTCATGTTTGCCCAGGCCTGCGGGTCCGAGCGTCCCGGCTGGCTCAGGTTCCAGAACTCGATGGAGGTGGCCAGCACCTGCTTCTGGACGGCCTCATCGGCCTGTCCCAGGTTCTCCACGTACTTCTTGCAGATCTCATAAGCCGCATCCGGATCGGCCGCCGTATCCTGGATGGCCTTCGCCAGGGCGCGGTTCATTCCGCGCACCAGGTCCGGGTTCTCCTGGATCGTCTTCTCATTGGTGATGAGCCCGTTGGCTACCAATTGCAGGTAGTCCGCCACGCGCACCTCGCTGAACGGGATGCCCCGGGCCTTGAGGACGACCGGCTCGTTGGTGGTGTACACCACCACGATCTTTTTCTGTCCCGCGGCAAAGGCCTCCACCTGGTTGAACCCGATCGCCTCCATCTGGACTTGCGAGGCCTCCACCCCGCCGCTGAACAGCAGCGCCTCCAGGCCGATGTAGCTCGCGCCGAACAATCCCGGCAGCCCGATCGACTGCCCTTTCAGGTCCGCGGGCTTCTGGATGTTCAGCTCCGGCGCGGCGATCACCGAGACCGGGAAGTTGTTGTACCAGGAATAGGTGTAGACCACGGGCAGTCCCTGGGCGCGCGCCAGCAGGACCTGCTCCCCCGAGGCCAGCGAGAACGGGATCTGTCCCGCTCCCACCAACTGCACCCCGTCCGTCTCGAAGGAGTAATCGAACTGGATCTCGATGCCCTCCTCCTTGAAGTATCCCTTCTCCACCCCCACATAGAACGGCGCGAACTGCACGTTCGGGATGTAGCCCATCGGCAGGCGCACCTGCCTCAATGGGCGGACCGAAGCGCTCCGTCCGCCGCATCCTGCCAGCGCGAGCGCCGCCAGGCTCAGAAATACCAGCAGCTTTTTCAGCATCCATGCACTCCCATTCATCTAAAGGCGGTCACTGGTCTGCTGCCAGACCAGCGCCCGGCTCTCGGCCCAAGCCACCAGCCCGTACAGGCACAGCGCCAGCGCGATCAGCGTGAAGACCGCCACGAAGACCAGCGCGGTATCGTACTGCCCGCGCCCCACGTTGATAAGGAACCCCAGCCCGCGGTCCGCGCCCACCAGCTCGCCCACCACCGCGCCGATCACCGAGAGGGTCGCGCCGATGCGCAGGCCTCCCAGGAAGACCGGCAGGGCCGCGGGCACCTCCAGCTTGAGCAGCACCTCCCGGCGCGAGGCTCTCAGCGAGTCCATCAGGTCATAGAGCGCTGGTGGTACTGCCCGCACCCCCACGATCGTGTTCACCAGCACCGGGAAGAAGACCGTCAGCGCACAGATCAGCACCTTGGAGATCATCCCCGGTCCGAACCAGATCACCAGCAGCGGCGCGATCGCCACCAGCGGCACGGCCTGGCTTGCCACCAGGTACGGCGAGAGCAGGTTCTCCAGTAGCCGCGACTTGGCCACCACGTATCCGAGCAGGGTCGCCAATCCTGCGCCTGCCAGCAGTCCCAGCACGATCTCGGAGAGCGTGACCAGCGTGTTCGTGAGCAGGGTTCCGTCTGCCGCGTTCCGCAGGAAGCTCCCCCATACCTCCGCGGGTCCCGGCAGGATGAACGCCGGAAGCCCGCTCAGGCGTGCCGCCAGGCTCCAGGCAAGCAGCCCGACCAGGCCGGAGACCAGCAGCAGCCATGGGCGCAGGGTCCGCACCTGTTTTGAAAGGGAAGGGGAGGTCTTTTTTTCGCTCAAAAGAAAACGCCTCGCAGTTCCAACCGCGGGGCGCAGGGACGGGCCGCCGCGTCGCTGCCGCCGAAAAACAACCCCGAAAACATGAGTTTTCGGGGTGATTCGAGCAGGCAGGTCCGACGGGTCGGCTGGCCAGGTTTCCTTCTTCCATCCAGACTGTAACTGTCGGCCCCGGAATTTCACCGGGTCCTGCCGGATCGCTCCGGCTCGTGGGCTGTACCACCGATCGGGAATTTCACCCTGCCCCGAAGGTTGTGATTCTGTTCTGCAAATTATAACGCAAAGGTGTCGTTGCGAGCGCAGCGAAGCAACCCCCTTGTTCCTTGTATTTTGTTGCGGAGTCCGTAGGGGCAGGTCTCGGAGACCCTTGCAGGTTGGCTCGCTCTTTCATCCCCCAAGGATCGCCGTCCTTCCCGCTCTTCCCGCGA
>CAZSPX010000274.1:0-2365 GCA_964608885.1 uncultured Anaerolineaceae bacterium
GCGTTGGAGGTGTAATGCGTCTCGCCGTTCTGCAGCGAGCGGATGCCCGCCTCCAGGATCGGCTTGGGGGTGGTGAAATCCGGCTCACCGATGCCCAGCGAGATCACATCCTTCATGGTGGCGGCGATATCGAAGAACTTGCGGATGCCGCTTGGTTTAAGCCCGGCCACTCGTTTTGAGAGTCGTTGTGCGTCCTTCACTTCCTGCATGGAGCCTCCATTTGACGGGATTACTTCGCAATTCTAGCCATGGGGAAAAAAATAGGGTAGGACAAAACGTCACTACCCCGAGATGACAATGCTGTTGTCGCCGATGTTCAGCCGGGCGGATTCTTCCTTGTTCATTTGCCCCTCCACCACGCAGTTCCGGCCGATCAGCGAGCGGGTCAAGGCCGTGTTCTCGATCCGGCAGCCCTCCTCGATGATGCTTTCCTGAATAATTGCCTTGTGGATTCGGCAGTTGGCTCCGATGGAGGCGTGCGGCCCGATGATCGCTTCGCTGATTTCCGCGCTCGGGTGGATGAATACCGGCGGCACGATTTTTACATTGGGCCGGCCTTCTGCCTCTGCAGTATTGTCCGCCCCCCGGTCCAGCAGGATGCAGTTGGTGTCCAGCGTGGCCTCGATCGTGCCTGTATCCAGCCAGCTGCTGATCTTCTCGGTGCGCACCCTGGCCCCGCTCCCGATCATCACGGTGATGGTGTCGGTCAGAAAATATTCCCCTTTCAGCATGATGCCGCGCCGCATCTGCTCTTCGATGGCCGCCAGCAGGTTCTCGCCGCTCCGGAAGTAATAACAACCCACCACCACCAGGTTGTTCTCCATGGATTGCGGCTTCTCGATGAAGCGGGTCACCCATCCCTCCGCCCCCACCTCCGCCACGCCGAAGCGGCGCGGGTCCTCCACCGGCATCACCCAGGCCACTGCATCCGCCTCCTCCCGGTCCAGGAAGGAGAAATCTGTCTCCATCAGCGTATCCGCAAAACAGACGATGGCCGGGCCTTTCAGGTGTTCGCGCGCCAGCCACAGGGCATGGCTCTGCCCCTTCATCTCGTTCTGGACCACGAAATGAGCCTTGAATTCCGGGTAGTGTTCTTTAATGAAGGGCGGCATTTGCTGCTCGCCCAGGAATGGCCCCACGATGAAGACATACTCCACATTGGAGGGATCCGGCAGCGTCTTGAACATGTCCAGCAGGTGCTCCAGTGAGGTCTTGCCAGCCACGCTGACCAGCGGCTTGGGCTTGCTCCAGGTGTGCGGGCGCATGCGCGTCCCCCAGCCTGCCATGGGGATGATGATCTTCAGGGGCTCTGCCAAGTTTCCTCTCCTTGATACCTTTATGCACTCATTTTACCAACCGGAAGGATAAAAGGGGTTGGTAATTTAGTAAGGCGGCCCTTCCCGCTCAGGAATGACCCAGCACCGGGTGTGGCTGGTAGGCTTCCTCCAGTTTCTGGACCTCCGCCTCCTCCAACCGGATGTCCAGCGCTGCGAGGGCCTGCTCCAGGTGCTCCATCTTCGTCGCCCCGATGATCGGCGCGCTGATGTGCGGCTTGTTCAGCAGCCACGCCAGCGCCATCTGCGAGCCCGTCACCCCGTGCGCCCGGGCGGCCTCTGTGACCTGCGCGGCCACCTCATAGTCGTTCTTCCTGAAGTACAGGTTATTGGCATACGGGTCCGACCGTGCCCGCGTGGTCTCCCCCTTGCCCGCTTCGGGCCGGTTCCCCGCGAAGAAGCCGCGCGCCATCGGGCTCCACGGGATCAACCCCAGCCCCTGGTCCACGCACAGCGGGATCATCTCGCGTTCCTCTTCGCGATAGATCAGGTTGTAATGTCCCTGCATCGAGACGAAGCGCGCCCAGCCCCGCTTCTCCGAGATCGCCAGCGACTTCATGAGCTGCCAGGCGAACATCGAGGAGGCCCCGATGTAGCGCGCCTTGCCCGCGCGCACCACGTCGTTCAGTGCCTCCAGTGTCTCCTCAATGGGCGTTTGATAATCCCAGCGGTGCAGCTGGTAGATGTCCACGTAGTCCATTTGCAGACGCCGCAGCGAGTTGTCGATCGAGTCCAGGATGTGCTTGCGGGAGCTTCCCCGGTCGTTGACCTCCTCGCTCATGGCGGTGAAGACCTTGGTCGCGATCACCGCCTGCTCGCGGCGTACCCCCAGTTTCCGCAGGCTGCTGCCTAGGATGCGCTCGCTCTCCCCCAGCGAATAGACATCCGCCGTGTCGAAGAAGTTGATTCCGGCCTCCACGGCGCGCTGCACGAAGGGCAGGGACTCTTCCTCCTCCAGCACCCATTCGCGCCACTTCTTGCTGCCGTAGCTCATCATCCCCAGGCACAGCCGGGATACCTTCAGCCCCGAT
>CAZSPX010000274.1:2465-4459 GCA_964608885.1 uncultured Anaerolineaceae bacterium
CCGCCTTCAGAGGATCTTCAGGTTGGCCAGTGAGGCGGCCACGCGCTTGATCCCCACCGATTCGAAGACCACGTCAATGATCTCGTCGCCGTCCTGCGCCCGGCTGTTGAGGATGATGCCCTCTCCCCAGCTGGCATGTTTGACCCGCATCCCGGCCCGGTACTTTGCCTCCAACACCGGCGCGGATTTGTCCCCCGCGGGGATCGACCACTGGGTCGCGGGCGGCGCGCCCCTCACCCTCCGGCCTGCGCGCGTCTTTCCCGAGATCAGCTCGCCCGGGATGTCGTCCAGGAAGCGCGAGGGGTAGGTCTCCTCGGCCATGCCCCGCCCGCCGCGCTGGATGGCCCGGATCAGGTAAAGCCGCTCCTTGGCGCGCGTGATCCCTACATATAAGAGGCGGCGCTCCTCCTCCATTTCCTCTGGCTCATCGAAGGACCGGCTGTGCGGCAGGATGCCGTCATCCAGCCCCACCAGGAAGACCGCCCCGAACTCCAGTCCCT
This sequence comes from uncultured Anaerolineaceae bacterium, assembly GCA_964608885.1. GTDB lineage: Bacteria > Chloroflexota > Anaerolineae > Anaerolineales > Villigracilaceae > JACPVF01. The sequence goes on from CAZSPX010000274.1 coordinate 2,966, forward strand.
TGGCCGCGTGGAAGGTGAGCAGGGTGGGGGCGTTCTTGTCGCTGATCGTGTCCTGGTCGGCCACCAGCGCCACGTTCTCCAGGAACTCGTCCAGCGTGCGCGTGGAGAATTCCATGGCCAGGCGCCGCAGCTCCTGCACGTTCTCCCAGCGGTCCACGCCCTCCTCGGACTCGTCATCGATATAGGCCTTGTAGTTCAGGTCGGCCGCGATCCGGTCGAACAGTTCCACCACCGTGGAGGTCTCCGCCATGGCCTTCCAGTTCGCCAGCAGTGCCCCGAAGTCCGCCAGCGGCAGCGCGGCCCTCCCGGTGAAGGAGGTCCAGAAGCGCGAGCCCGAGCCTTTGGCCATATCCACCAGGACGGCTCCCGGGCTGGCCTGCGCCTGCCGCGCCACCAGGTGCAAAGTGGTGAGCGTTTTGTCGCCGATGCCGCGCGGCGGCACATTAATGACCCGGTCCAGGCTGGCCTCATCCTGCAGGTTGTGCGCCAGTCTCAGGAAGGAGATCATATCCTTGACCTCCCGCCGTCCGTAGAACCGCTGGGCGCCCACCAGCCGGTACGGCAGCCGCGCCTGCAGGAAGGCCTCTTCCAACAGGCGGGACATGGCATTGGTGCGGTACATCACCGCGCACTCCCCCGGCTCGAACTGCCCGCTGGCGACCAGCTGCGCGATCGTGTCCACCACGAAGGCCGCCTCGGCGTAATCGTCCGGGGCTTCATAGAAGAAGACCTTTTCGCCAACCCCGCGCTCGCTGAAGAGCCTCTTCCGGCGGCGGTTCGGCGCCCGGTTGATGACTCCCGTGGCCGCGTCCAGGATGGTCTGCCGTGAGCGGTAGTTCTCCTCCAGCAGGATCACCTGCGCGTCCGGGAAGTCTTCCTCGAAGCGGCGGATGTTGCGGTAATCCGCCCCGCGCCATCTGTAGATCGATTGGTCGGGATCCCCCACGCAAAAAATGTTGCGGTGGGCCGAGGCCAGGTGCTTGACCAGCGCGTACTGCGCCTGGTTGGTGTCCTGGAACTCATCCACCAGCACGTGCCGGAATCGCCGCGCATACTTCTCGCGCACCTCCGGGTTCGCCTCCAGCAGTTTTGCCATATGGAGCAGCAGGTCATCGAAGTCCACCGCGTTGCTGGCCACCAGCCGCCTCTGGTACTCCTCGTACACCCGCTTCACCACTTCGTCCCGGTAGGTCTGGGTGGGATAGTCCTCCGGCCCGATCAGCTCGTTTTTCGCCCGCGAGATCGCCGCGTGCACGCTGCCCACCCGGTACAGCTTGTCGTTAAGGTTCATCTCGCGGATCACCGCCTTGACGATCCGCTCCTGGTCATCGGTGTCGAAGATGACGAAGTTCGATCCCACCGGCAGCAGGTCCGCCTCGCGCCGCAGCAGCCGCGCGCAGATGGCATGGAAGGTTCCCAGCAGCATGCCCTCTGTGGCCTGTTCGCCCAGCACCGCCTCCACCCGGTCGCGCATCTCGCGCGCCGCCTTGTTCG
>CAZSPX010000275.1:0-4412 GCA_964608885.1 uncultured Anaerolineaceae bacterium
CTTCGCGTGCCAGCGCCACGGACTCCATCAGCTCGCTTCTCACATCCTCGATCAAATCCCGGTACTGCGCGCCCTGGTAGGCGTTGCCCAGTCTCGCCCGCACCTGGATGCTGCCCGGGTCGCTCCGGTTGTGCATCAGCACCACAGCCGCTCCGTGACGGGCGGCTGTTTCCCCGAGCGCCGGGTCTGCGCGCAGACCCCATACGTCGTTCAGGAGGCTGGCCCCCTCCTGCAGGGCCGCCTCCGCCACCGCGGACTTGTAGGTGTCAATGGAAAGGACCGCCTCCGGCAGCTCCCGCCGGAGAAGGCGGATCACCGGAAGCACCCGCTCGAGCTCCTCGTCCTCCCCCAGCCGCGTGGACCCGGGCCGCGTGGATTCTCCCCCGATATCCAGGATGTCCGCCCCGGCAGAGGCGAACTCGCGCGCCTGCTGCAGAGCGGCCTGCGCGGGATCTCCCTGCGCCAGGATCCCATCCCCCGAGAAGCTGTCGGGGGTGATGTTGAGGATCCCCATCACGTAGGTGCGGGTTCCCCAGTTAAAAACGCGCTCTCCGATGGTGGTTGGCTGCATCTTGGATGGTCCCGGCGCGGGCCCGAGAACGCTCCCTGGTCCCGCACCCCGTTACGGGATCTGGTCCAGCGGGCGTCCCAGCCAGGCCTCCGCCTCGTTGATGTCGCTGAAGATCTTGAGGGCCGCCGCGGTCTCGGGCAGCGCCAGGGAGGCCACCTCGCGAATGGACTTGATCATCCCCTCATTGGCCACCACCACCGCCACGCGGATGTTGCGCGCCGAGGGGTCACTGTTGGCCTCGATCGCCATACGGATGGCCTTCTCGGGGATCTCCTTGACCTGGCGCAGGTCGTAGAGGTTGCGCGTGCGGCGGTCCGAGCCCATCAGGTGCTCCAGGGCAAAGCCCCGCCAGTGCTCCAGCGTGGCATCCGAAAGGTCCGTAAAGGTTAGCGTCATGCCCCCATCGCCGCGCCGCACCACCGAATAGCCGATCCCCGGAATGGACGTCCAGTTGAGTGGTTTCATATCAGCCATGCGATGCCTCCTGTAAATCGATTATATAACATGTGGGGAATGGGGTTTCTCAGGAGCCTGACTGCCGGATGGAAGAAGCGTCCACAGCCTCCAACAGCTGCCGTACCGTGCGGCCCAGGACGGGGTGGACCACCTCCGCTCCCACGTCCGCCAGCGGCACCAGCACAAAGGCGCGCTCCTGCATGCGCGGGTGCGGAATGACCAGCGACTCATCATTGAGCGCCAGGTCATCATAGAAGAGGATATCCAGGTCTATCTTGCGCGGCCCATAGCGGAAGCTTTCCTCGCGACCCAGTCTTGCTTCCAGCTCCTTAAGATATTTCAGCAATCCGCGCGGGCGCAGCCGGGTTCGCGCCTTCACCGCCATATTAAGGAAGGCAGGCTGGTCGGTGTACCCCCAGGGCGGCGTTTCATACACCCTGGATTCAGCCAATACGTGCACACGTGGCTCAAGGGCCTTCAGCGCCGCCCGCAGGTTCGCGAGGCGATCTCCCAGATTGCTGCCCAGCGCCAGATACACGGTGCTCATGCGCCTCTCAACCCCTCACCGCACGGATGAGATCCGCCAGCAGGCCGTAGGCCGTCTCCTGCGGGCCGCCGCGCATCCCCTCCCGCTCTGTAACGATGACCGAGTAATCGGGCAGCACGTCCGTGCGAAAGGTCAGTCCGGTGGACGAGCCTTCGATCCCATAGAGCGGCGAGCCAGCCGGGACCTTCTCGGGCCTCACCCGCGCGCGGACCGACTCCCCCTCGCGTTCCACCGAGGCCACCAGCTTCCAGCGCATCCCCTCCTGTGCCGCCCGGCGGACCATCTCCGGCGTGATCTGGCGGATGCCCTCCCGCTCCACCTGCTGCGGCGTGAAAGGCGTATCCATCAGCACTGTGATGAGCGCCGCCACCTTGATGGCCGCATCCCAGCCGTCCACATCCGCGGAGGGATCGGTCTCCGCCAGCCCGATGGACTGGCAGAACTTCACCGCCGCCTCGAAGCTCTCCCCCTGCTCCATGCGGGTCAGGATCAGGTTGGTGGTGGCGTTGATGATCCCCTGGAAGGAGACCAGGTCCGCGGCCGGCAGCGCCTCGCGGAACAGCGAAAAGAGCGGCGAGCCTCCCAGCACGGTCGCTTCGAAGAGGAACCTTTTGCCCCTGGATGCGGCCAGTGCGCTCAGCTCGCGGTACCCGTGGACGACCGTCCCCTTGTTGGCCGTGACGACGTGCATGCCCCGCCCCAATGCCAGCCGTGCATGTGTGAGGGCGGGTTCACCCGTGGCGTGATTGACCGGGCTGTTCTCGAACAGCACATCGCCCGGGGCGGCACGGATGACCGCCTGTGAGTCCTCCACCAGGATCTCCGAGAGAGGCGCGATCGATCTGCCGCCTTCCGCCCATTCGAGGGCCTTCTCAAGGTCAAGCCCGCCCGGTGAGACGGCACACCCATGTCCCCCAGTGGCGATGCCCGTCACCGTGAACTCGATGCCGTATTGCTCTTTGAGCCGCGCGCGCTTGCGCAGCAGCAGGTGCGCCAGGGCGCGCGCCACGTTGCCGAACCCGATGAAGACCAGTCGCTGCTGCACGGGGTCCCTCACAGGAGCGGCCAGGGCATGGCGCGCCGGTCGGTGGGCTGGAAAGGAAAGATGGGCCGCCTGAGCAGCGCCCGGGCGCGTCTCTCCAGCGCCTCGATCTCCCCGCGGCCCAGGTAAGGCTCCAACAGCCCGCGCAGCGCCGGGACGCCTCTCAGCGCCTCCAGCAGTTCCGCGGGGATGGGCTGCCCGGCAAAATCCCAGATGACCGTGCGCAGCTTGTTCTGCTCGTGGAAGCAGATGCCGTGGTCGATCAGCCACAGCCTGTCCTCTCCTTCCTCGAGCATGATGTGGCTTCCCTTGCGGTCCGCGTTGTTGATGAGCACGTCGAACAGCGCGGTCGGGCGCAGGCGCTCCCGGTCCTGCGGGGAAAAGCTGAAATAGTGATACTCGGGGTCGTAGGGGATGAACTGCTGGAGCGAGCCCGGCCCGTGGGGGCCTTCGGCGCGCAGTGTGGTGAAGGGCACGAAGTGGAACCCCAGCCCCTCGCTGACCAGGTAGGCTGCCACCTCGCGCAGGGCCAGGGTGTTCTCGGGGAAATCCCACAGGGGCTGCTCCCCGCCCTGGGGTTTATAGACCGCCGGGAACACCTCCCCGCCGTGATGGACGCTGACGTAAAAGGTGTAATTGCTGCCGGGCAAAAACTGCCCTTTCAGTTCGATCTCGCCGAACCGCAGGGCAGCCTGCATGGCTTCCGTGGAGGAGTTGCCGGTCACGGATCTCTGACCGCCGCTCGTTAGTGTTTGTGCCCGTTCTTCTTGGGACAGAAGTGGCCTTCGGGCTCCATGGGCTGCCCGCACTGCGGGCAGAGCGGGCGGCCGCGCTGCACCACCTCCGCGCCCCAGCGCGCCATCATCCGCACCTGCGTGCGCGTCCCCCAGAAGCGCACCACCGCCGCCGATTCGGGATCGGCGTCCTCCAGCAGCAGCTCCTTGACGAACAGCACCACCAGGTCGCGGTCCTTCTCGTAGCCCAGGCCGATCTCACCCACCCGGAAGAGCGGCTCGACCGGCGGGTGGATGTGCATCTTCTCCTCGTTGTAATCGCCCGAGGCTTCCTCCAGGTCGGGGTTCTCGGCCATGATCTGCGCCATGAACTGCTCCACCCCCACCGCCAGGGACTGGAGCTGCGCCTTCTCAATGATCACGGTCACCGTGCGCTGGTCCTGCCAGGCCTGGATGTAAAAGACGCGCTGGCCGGGCTGGCCGATCGCGTCCGAGGTGATATGGTCCACCGGGTCAACGTCAATCTCAAATCGCGGCATAGGTCCCTTCGTCAAAGCAGTATACCAAATCAAACCCCGCTTTTACAGAGGCGGTTATAATTTTGCTCACCTTGCCAGAGGAGACAGTCAATGTACGATCGCGAAAAATTGGACCAACTGAGAGAGGCGCTGGAGAAATGGGAGGAGACCAGCCTGCAAAAGGCCCACGCCTCCCTGCCCGAGCGCCAGCCCGAATTCCTCACCACCTCCTCCGAGCCCATCCGCCGCCTCTACACCCCGCTCGATGTGGCCGGCCTCGACTACGCCGCCGACCTCGGCCTGCCGGGGGAATATCCCTACACGCGCGGCGTGCACCCTTCCCTCTACCGCGGCAAGCTCTGGACGATGCGCATGTTCGCCGGCTTCGGCACCGCCGAGGAGACCAACGCCCGCTTCAAATACCTGCTCGCCCACGGGCAGACCGGCCTCTCCATCGCCTTTGACCTGGCCACCCTGATGGGCTACGACACCGACCAGCCCCAGGCCCTGGGCGAGTTCGGGAAGTGCGGCGTGGCGGTCTCCT
>CAZSPX010000276.1:0-4408 GCA_964608885.1 uncultured Anaerolineaceae bacterium
ATATCCGTGAGACCGCGCCCGGCGCCCTGCTGGCGAACTTCACCAATCCGGCCGGGCTGGTCACGGAGGCGCTCACCCGCCATGCGCCGGATGTACAGGCGGTGGGCGTGTGCAATGTGGGGATCACAACCAAGATGGGGATCCTGGAGAAGCTGGAAGCCGCCGGGCTGCGCGCGGAGCCGGAGAAAGCCCAACTCAACACGCTGGGACTGAACCACCTGACCTGGCACCGCGGCTTCATCGTGGACGGCGAGGAATTGTGGCCGCAGATCTTCCCGGCCTGGGTGGAGGAGCTTAAGGCAGAGGATGAACCGGAGTGGGATGTGAACACGGTCTCCTCGCTGGGGATGATGCCCAACTATTACCTGCAGTATTTTTATTACACAGGCAGGAAGCTGGAAGCCCAGAAGAAATGGCCGCCCTCGCGCGCCGAGGAGGTGATGGAGATCGAGAAGGACCTGCTGCGCGAGTATGCTGATCCCGGGTTGACGGAACCGCCCTCTGACCTGATGAAACGCGGTGGGGCATATTATTCCACGCTTGCGACGCAGGTCATCGGGTCTCATCACAATGACCTGGGGCAGGTGCATGTCGTCAATGTGCGCAATAACGGTGCGGTCAGGGAGTGGCCCGTGGACTGGGTGCTGGAACTGCCGGCCCGCGTGGACCGGAGCGGGATCCATCCGCTTCCCGCCGCGCCGCTGCCGCCCGCCTGCTTTGGACTGGTCTCGGCGATCAAGATGTACGAGCTGCTGACCGTGGAAGCGGCCGTCCACGGGGATCGGAACGCTGCCTACCAGGCCCTGCTGGCGCACCCCCTGGGACCTCCCGCCGACCAGGTGGAGGCGGTGCTCGAGGACATGCTCCAGACGAACAAGCAGTGGCTGCCGCAGTTCTTTGCATGAAGTCATATCGAGGTAAGTGAATGCCAGGCAATCCCTTCATGAGCAGGCTGGGTTTTTCAGGAAACGAGCGGGTTGTCATCACACATGGGGATGATATCGGGATGTGCCAGGCTTCCGTCCAGGCCTGCGAGGACCTGTTCAACTTCGGCACACTGACCTCCGGGGCCGTGATGGTGCCGTGCCCGTGGTTCCCGGCCGCGGCGTGGTTGCAGGAGCGCCTGCCCGGGGCGGACCTGGGAGCGCACCTGGTCCTGACGAGCGAGTGGCAGTTCTACCGCTGGCGGCCGCTCACGGGAGGCCGAAGCCTGCAGGATAAGGAGGGATTCTTCCCGCGCACCGATGCGGAGATCCAGGAGCAGGGCGACTCCGAGGAGGTCTTAGCGGAGCTGGAAGCGCAGATCCAGCGCGGGCTGGCTTTCGGACTTGACCTGACGCACGCCGATATGCACATGGGCGCCATCGCCAACCCAAAGTTCCTTCCCGGATACATCCAGCTCATCTCCAAATACCGCCTGCCGCCCCTGATTCCGCGCGGGAACGAGATGGTCTATCGCTCCTTCGGGGTGGACGCGGAGACCTACCAACTGGTGCAAGCCCTGACCGATTACCTGGAAGGGCAGGGTATCCCCATGGTGGATTACGCCGTGGGGCTTCCGTTGGATGATCCGCGCGATCAAATGGAGACAGCGCGGCGCATGGTCGGGGAGCTGAAACCGGGGCTGACGCATTTCATCATCCATCCCTCCATCGATACGCCCGAGCTGCGGGCCATCACCCCCGATTGGGAATGCCGTGTGGAAAATTACAGGGTCTTCCATAGTGATGAATTCAAACATACCCTCGATAAGGAAGGCATCCACCTGATCGGCTACCGGCCCATCCGGGATGTGATGAGGAGCTGACATGGAGCCAGCGAGATCCACCACAGGTACGCGGGTGCGGCTCATGGATACGCTGATGAACCCGAGGCGAGCGAAAGGATGAGCCAATTCTTCCTGGGTGTGGACGCAGGCGGGACCAAGACGCACGCACTGGTCGCGGATGATAGCGGCCGTGCGCTGGGTTTTGGGCAGGGCGGAGCAGGCAACTGGCAGAGCGTCGGGTTCGAGGGCCAGCGGGAAGTGCTGCACGAGGTGACCCGGCAGGCTGTGCGGTCCGCAGGCCTCAGGCTGGAAGATCTGTGCGCGGCGGGCTTCGGGCTGGCGGGTTACGATTGGCCCTCCCAGCTGGATCAGCACCGGCAGTCGGTCCTGGCGCTGGGCATCACCTGCCCGTTCGAGATCGTGAACGATTCGGTGGTGGGGCTGCTGGCCGGGGCGCGCCAGGGATGGGGCGTGGTGCTCATCGCCGGGACAGGTAATAACTGCCGCGGCCGTGACCCGCAGGGTCGGGAGGGCCGCATCTCGGGGGAGGGAATACGCTTCGGAGAGTTCGGCGGGGGTTCCGAAATGGTGATGAAGGCGGTACATGCCGTGGCGCACGAGTGGACCCAGCGCGGGCCGCGGACGCTGCTGACCCGGATGTTCATTGACCTGACTGGCGCCAAGGACCTGCCTGACCTGATCGAAGGCATTGACATGGAACGGTACGTGCCGGACGCAGCCTGGGCGCTGGCCATCTTCCAGGCGGCTTATTCGGGAGATCCGGCGGCCCGGGAGGTCATCGAGTGGTCGGCGCGCGAGCTGGGAGAATCGGCCTGTGCGGTCATCCGGCAGCTCGGGATCCAGGAGCGCGAGTTTGAAGTGGTGATGGCGGGAAGCCTGTTCGCGGGAGGCGACCTGTACATTGAGCCCCTGCGCGAGACGATCCACAGGGTGGCCAAGGGAGCGCAGCTCGTCAGGCTGGAGGCCCCGCCGGTGGTGGGCGGGGTGCTGCTGGGAATGGAGCAGGTCCTGGGGCGGGAGGCCTACCAGCGCCGGGAGCGGCTCATCGGGACCACGCGGGAGCTGATCCGATCCATTGAAGCATGAAACAAGAACACCCTCCCCAATTCGATCCGGGGAGGGTGCTCGATTGACCGACGGGGATCTACTTCAGGGCATTGATCTCGCCCATGATATCGATCACCATCTTCTCGGTGATCCCCAGCTGCTTGGCCTGTGGCAGTGCCAGGAGGTCGCGCAGGCTCATGCCCTCGGCCATCTGCAGCATGGGATTGCCAGACAGCCCGGGAACGTATCTTTCGAGGACATTCATCGCATTGGTGTCCTTAAGGATCTCGCCAACCTTCGAATCCAGGGTATATGTCATGATATTCTCCTTGGTTTGATGGGTCCGCGGGTGCGGGAGGATGGTTAAAGGTCCCACCCCTTACTTTGGGGCGTTGATCTCGGCCAGGACCTTCAGGATCATCGGCTCGGTGATGCCGGCCTGCTTGGCCTGCGGCATGGCGAGCAGCGCCTTGAGGGTCATGCCCCTGGCAAGGCCGATCATCGGATTCTTTGAAATGCCGGGGGCGTATTTCTCAAAGACCTTCACAGCGTTGGGATCCTTCAAAAGCTCCCCCACCTTGCTATCCAGAGAAAAAGCCATTTTATACTCCTTGTTCATGTAGGCCCGAAATTCCGGGGCAGGGTTTGTATCGACCTCTTCATTATATACGGGATTAGGAGGGGTGAATCCACCCGGCCAGGCCGGGAAATCCACATTCGTTTGCCGGGATGGTATTTCAGCGGTTTTGGGTGTACACTGCTTTTACTTAATGGCACAGGATCCGGGTCTGCAGGCTTTAATCGTGAGGATCATGGAATGGAAGAAAGAGCGGGCCAGAAGCGGGAAAGGGTCATTCGCACGCCGGACCATCACCTGCGGGTCTTCATCAGCTCGACGCTGAAGGAACTCGCGGAAGAGCGTGACGTCGTACGCCGGTCAGTCCAGAAGCTGCGTCTCGTACCGGTCATGTTCGAGGCCGGCGCGCGCCCGCACCCCGCCCAGGAACTGTACCAGGCATATTTATCCCAGAGCCACGTTTTCATCGGAATATACTGGCAGAGCTACGGGTGGGTGGGACCCGGAATGCAGATCTCGGGCCTGGAGGACGAATACAACCGGTCCGCGGAGCTGCCGCGGCTGATCTACATCAAGTCACCCGCACCGCAGCGCGAACCGGGCCTGGAACGTCTTCTGGAGCGCCTGCAGTCCGAGAATACAGCCTCCTACAAACGCTTCGGCACTCCGGAAGAGCTTGGCGAGCTGGTTGAGAATGACCTGGCGCTGCTCCTGACCGAATCCTATGAGACCGCCAGCCGCCCACCGGCAGGCGGGATCACTCCGCGGTCGCTGACCAACCTTCCCTTCCCGCGCAACCCGATCCTTGGCCGCGCAGGCGAGCTAAGCGCGATCTGCGACTGGCTTGTGCGCGAGGATGCCGGGCTGGTCACGCTGACGGGCGCGGGAGGCGCGGGGAAATCCCGCCTGGCGCTGGAAGCGGCGCTCAACCTCCGGGACCATTTCGGGGATGGGGTTTACCTGGTGCGGCTTTCCTCCTTGACCGATCCTGCAGG
>CAZSPX010000277.1:0-4394 GCA_964608885.1 uncultured Anaerolineaceae bacterium
ATGGTCAGCGGGTCGGGCACATACTGGAGGCTGAGATAGAGGTCGAGTGCTTCCAGGTCGATCTCCGGCTTATACGGCAGCGCAGCCAATATCGCGCTCAGCTCCGAGCCGAAATAAAGCGTCCCGTCCTGCACGGTGTAATACATCGGCTTCTTGCCGAGACGGTCGCGGCCCAGCAGCAAGCGGCGGTTCTTCTGATCCCACAATGCGAACGCGAACATGCCGCGCAGGCGCTGGATGCAGTCCTCGCCCTCGTCCTCGTAAAAATGGACGATGCACTCGGTATCGGTGGCGGTGGAGAGATCGTGGCCGCGCCGCTCCAGCTCGGCACGCATGGCGGGGTAGTTGTAGCACTCCCCGTTGAAGATGATCCAGATCGAGCCATCCTCGTTGGAGATCGGCTGGTCGCCGCCGCTCACATCGATGATCGCCAGCCGCCGCATCGCCAGCCCGACCCCGGCCTCCACATGGAAGCCGTCGCTGTCAGGCCCGCGGTGAGCGATGGCCGCGTTCATCTTCTCCAGGAGCGCCCGCTCCGGTCTTCGATCATCGGGATAAGAGATTCCGCAGATACCGCACATGGCTTACACGCCAAGACTCACTTCAGATTCTCCAGGATATGGGCATACTGGCGGGCCGTGTTCTCCCAGGAATACTCTGCCTGCACACGGGAGCGGGCCGCGGCCCCCATCGCTTCGCGCAGGAAGGCATTCGCAAGCAGGCCGCGCAGGCATTCGCGCAGCGGCTCCACCGCCTCCGGCTCCGCCAGCCGGCCTGTCAGGCCGTCCAGCACCAATTCTTCATTCCCGGCAATGCGCGAGGCGACCACCGGGAGACCGCCAGCCATCGCCTCCAGGACCGCGTTGGGCATGCCTTCGTGCCGGGAGGGGAAAAGGAACAGGGTGGAAGAATGATACCACCGTCTCAGGTCCTCCCTGGATTGCCAGCCCAGGAAGGTGACGCGGTCAGCGATCCCCAGCTCACCCGCCAGCGACCGGAGGGGTTCCATCTGCGGACCATCCCCGGCGATGCGCCAGTGCCAGTCCATGTCCTTCAACCCTGCCAGGGCGCGCAGGCCCAGGTCGAGGCCTTTCTGGTGGACCACGCGCCCCACCGAAAGCAGGGAGGGGAGGTTCCAATCGCGCGGAGCTGTGTCGAAACCCTCCGCATCCACCCCATTGGGGATGATCGGGATCTCCACACGAGGGTCAAAGGCCAGCGCCAGGTCGCGCAGCCCGCGGCTGTTGGCGACCACTGCCGAGGCCTCGCGCCAGATGATGTGCAGGAAAGGCCCGATCAGCCGGTGATAGAGCTTGAAATCATAGGGCCGGAAGCCCGGCACATCCCCGCCCCGCAGCGAGACCACGTAAGGGATGCCGAACAGTTTCTTGAGCAGCCAGGCCGCCGCGCCCGAGGGCACCCCGAAGAAGGCCAGGACGGCGTCCGGCCTTGCCTGCCTCGCCAGCCGCAGGCCGGCCAACGAAGCGGACAGGATGAAGCTCACCTGCTCAAAGGCCGAGGAGCGGTCCGCCCGGCTCCGCAGCGCGGGCACGCGCCGCACCGTGACCTGTCCCTGCTTCTCCACCGCGGGCAGATCCTGGTAAGCCGCCGTCAGGACCGTTACCTCGTGTCCCAGGGAGGACAGGCAGCGCGCCAGGTTGGCGCTGGCATTGCCCGCCCCGCCGCCGATGGGTGGGTACTCGCTGTTGATCAGGAGGATTCGCATGAGGTCCGTCACCCGTCCCGGTCAGGGATTGGTATACCATCTCCAGACCCACTGGTCATCCAGCGAGCCGAGATATTCAAGGGTCTTGTCACCCTTTTGAAGGGTCTGCAGAGGCCAGCGGCCCCGGTCATAACGATCATCCAGCACCAGCCAGCCGGAGTCGTGCGCGGCGATCACGTCCTCTATGTACGCCTGGGCCTGCTGTTCATAACGCGAATCGAGCCGGAAGGTTGCCAGTGCCGGGCTGCCCGTCCACGAGACGTAGGTGGCATAGAACGAACCGACCAATACCTCGCCGGACCGGCTCTCACGCTTCACCAGTTCGTCCACCACCTCCAGATTATATTGGTATTCGTCTGTGATGGGCATCACCCCAGGCTCCGCATAGGTGGAGGCTTTGAGGATCTGGCCTCCGTTGATACCCAGGACAAGAAAGGCCAGAACTCCCGCCGCCATCACCACAGGACGCCCTCCGCTCAACGCGCGCAGGCCAGTAAAGATCGCATGGCATCCGAAGCCAATCAGCGGGATGAACCAGAATTGCACATTGAGGAAATAGCGCGGGCGGATGAAACGGCTGAAGAAAAGGATAAAGCCCAGCATGGAGGCGAAACCCAGCGTCGCCAGGAACAGGGGTAACAGGTTCCGGCGCCTCGCCAGGACCGCCCCCAGGACCGCCGCCGCGAGGGCCAGGGCAAATAACAGCCCAAGGCGCTCAAAGAACCACTGCTGCACAGGGTTCGGGAAGAAGTAACGCAGCGGGTACAGGTTCAGCCCAGGGATCAAGCTGACAAAGACCTGCCGCCCCAGGAACAGCGCGGAAAAAACAAGCAGCGTCAGGGCCGTCACAGCCAGAATCAGCCGGTTGCCCCGGTCGGAGAAATCCAGCCGGCCGGCGATGAACAGCAGCAGTACCGCATACATCACCAGGACCACCTTGAAGGTGGATAAACGGTCCACCAGCAGGCCGAAGAGCACAGGCAGGAGCAGGAGCAGTGCCAACGCCAGGTTGCGCGGGCTGGCGAGTTCCTTCCAATCGCGGCGCAGCACAAGTCTGGAGGGGATGCCTTGCAGCAGGAGGATCATGGCCAGGCAGATCCAGTAGAAAAATAAAGGATAGAAGGCATACTCGCGCACGCTGCGCGAGACCGCGATCATCCAGGGGTTTGCCGCGAACAGGAGACCGGACAAGAGGGCCGGTCCCCGACCCACTCTGTCCATCAACAGGAACAGTGGGATGACGGCCAGCACATTCATGAGCACGCCGGGCAGCTTGGCTGCCCAGATGTGTGCGCCGAACAGCTTCATAAAAAGAGCCACCGGCAGGGTGACAATATACAGCCCCCTTTGGTACACCTCGGCCAGAGGTTGGCCCGCGAGCACCGCCTTGGCAGCATCCAGATGCGTAAACTCATCAATATAGACATAAGGCCGGTCCAGATCCCAGACCCGCAGGAGTAGGGCCGCCAGCATAATCCCCGCAATCCAGATCCATTTTCGCCATTCGGCCTCCGGGCCCGGCGCGAAGCGTGCCACGGCGGTTGCGTCTCCACCGGGGGCGATGGAAGCCTCCAGAGCCGGGAGCAGCAACTCACGCTTTTCCAAGAGCATCAGACCCAGCGCACAAGAGAGAACGACGAAGTTCACGGCCAGTAAAAAGAGCACACTCACCCCGGAGGCATAGAAGGGGACCGCGTACACGTGCCTGTACAGGTACGTGTCCTCCCGGTCCAGCCGCAGGTTCACTGTCTCGGTAAATCCGCCCCAGTCCACCTCGAGATAGCCTCCATGCGGCGATTGCTGGAGAACCAGCACCACTTCCTGCCCAGGCCTCCCGCTCCACTCCAAGGAATTGCCGGAGAAGTCCGTAAGCACAAGCTGCTTGTCTCTCTTCTCCCAGCCCTGATATTTGATCTCGGAGAATGGGACCTCTTCGGTGGAAGTCTTGATGTACAGCAGCGTCACCTGCGGGTCTTCAACAAGCTGCGAGGCCGGAACCGTGATATGAACGCTCCGCTGCGGCAGCAGAAGAGGGATGCTCCCTGGGGAGACTTTGACGGCTGGGGTCCCGGCATACAGGAGGAAGATCCCCGCCAGAATGGAGGCCCCGAGGAGCATGGCCCGCTGCCGCGGCCTCATCCGGCCAAGCTGCGACAGGACCCGGCTGCTTAACAGCCACTCATAGCCTGCCCAACCCAGCAGCAGCGCCAGCCCCAGAAGCACCAGGACACGTCGGCTCCCTGCTGGAAAAAGGCGGATCAAAAAATAGTTATAGACCGAGAGTGCAAATGCCGCCCCCAGAAAGAACGAGGCAGCCAAACGGCCCGCCCTGAATCCGGCCAGGGCACGCACAGACGGAGAAGCGCGGCTCAAGGCTGGCCCCCGCTTTCAGCCGCGGCGGGACATTCCCGGCGGGCGCGCGGGACAAGCACCTGGATGTTGGAAGACTCGAGCGTCAGCACCGGCTCGTATTCGCAGGAGAGCGGATAGGCCACCAACCGGTTCCAGGCGTTGTTCTCCTCCACAAAATCCCCCGCATTCACCGCCAGGTTGGATCTGCGCATGACGATGGCCGCAAAGCGGTGGTTCTTTAGATCGGCATAGAACTTTTCAAGATAAGGCTGGTTGCCCGAGATCGCCATCTCCATCAGGGTCACCACTTCATAAT
>CAZSPX010000278.1:0-4360 GCA_964608885.1 uncultured Anaerolineaceae bacterium
CCGCTGATGCCCAGGGCGGCCAGGGGGCGGGGGACAAGGATCGACTTGTAGAGCAGGGAGCTGTACATCATCGTGTTGATGCCCAGGAACAAGAGAGGACCGAACATGAAGGCCCACTTGTAGACGGCATGGAGCAGGCTGCCCGCCACGCGATACGTGGAAGCGTCCGCTGCCGCTGCTGTGACGAACTCCCGGCTCAGGGTCAGGAGCGACAGCATTGCGATGATACCGACCGTGATGACAACGGCTTCCAGAAACCTGAAGAACAGATGGGTAAGCGCAATACGTTCGCCGTACGGTCTCAAGACCGGGAACAGGCCAATGGCGGTGCCGATGGCAGTGACGACGAGGGTCAACTCCATCAGCGCTCCCAGGATCACCTGGTTCGCATGTGCGGCGCCGTTTGTGAGATAGTCTGACCCTTCGAGAATGGGCCGGTAGAAGAGCAGCCCGAGAATTGCCGTAGCGCTGGCAAAGATAAAGAATACGCCTACAAGCGTTGCGCTGCGCCGATCGGTGTTCAGGGACTTGCCTGCTTCACTGCCGTTCGACTTTTTGCTGCTGATCATTTGATTGTCTCCTCGGTTAAGGTTTTGCCGGCTCGTGAGTATCTGATGGACAAGCGGCCGCGTGACCGCTTGTCCATTTCATACAGTCTTAAGCGACCTGACCCGGTTGCGACTTGACGGCCTTCTGGTCAGGCATGGGTTCCGGAGATTTCTCCCGGCGTTCAACAAGGAGAGCGGAACCAAGCCATGCCAGGGCCAGTCCCACCGGCAGCATGATCTTCGGCTGGTACTCAGGGGGGACCAGCGCACCGAGTGGGGCCCAAACGATATTGAGGGCAAGCAGGACAGCCGCCCAGCGAGGCAGCACCCCGGCGCGGAAGGTGGCGATTCCAAACAGCAGCAGCCCGATGATATAGAGCGGTCCTGAAATGTTCCACAGGGTGGGGAGGACCCCGAGATCGATCGCGCTGGGGGCTCCAGTGAATATCGCCATCCACGCTTCAATGAACGCCGGGGATTCGGTCGCCAGTCGCGGCAGGATGAATGCCTCCACAAAGGAAAAACCGCATACCAGTGTCAGCCAGGCGGTGAACAGGAGGAAGCCTGCCAGGCCCAGCCAACCCGACTCTCTCACCTGCCTGGCATACAGCCCCGCCATGCCAAACAGTCCAAAGAAGCCCAGGGCGCTGGCAGCAATATGGACGTTCACCCAGGCTGCGGTGGTGACGGCTGCAGGGACATTCAAGGGATGGAACGTCCCGATGATGAGGAAGCACAACCCGGCCAGTATGGCAGACAGGCCTGCCAAACGCATGAGAGTCGGTTCGGTGATCTTCGCTTTGCTTTCCTTGATCGATATCCTACCTTTAATGTTCATTCGTTTGTCTCCTTTTGAACTTCTAAAATAGGTTCCCAATTTCGATACCCGGCTCCGCTGCCTGCCCGGGTTTGATTGAGCACAATATACAAACCAACGTGGGGAGATGTCTTCCCCACATGTGGGGATTTCTGGGGGGAGATGTGGAGAGGATGCCGGGAGAACAAAAGAAACCGCCGGCCCTGCTGAAATGCAGGCGGCGGTTTCAGGCGGAGAGGATCCCGGGGGGCTGCCTCGCGCTAGATCAACTTCAGCTCTTCGGCCCGCCTCACGGCCGCCCGGCGGCTGCTGACGCCGAGCTTGCTGTAGATGCCCTTGGTGTGAGTGCGGACCGTGCTCAAAGCGACCACGAGCTCGCGGGCGATCTCGGGCCCCGAAAGCTCGGTCTTGAACATCCGCAGGATTTGCAGCTCACGCATGCTGAGCGGCTCGATCAGCGGTTGGGAAGCGGAGGGAACGGCGACAGCCGGGCGCTCCGGCCCCTCAGCCTTGAATCCCGCCAACAGCCTGCCGGTATACTGCGGCAGGATCCCCTGCCTGGCTGCCTGGCGAAGGAGCTGTTGCATCGCCTCACCTTCATCCAGGAAGATGCGGGCATAGCCTTCCGGCTCAGCCAGTCTAAGGGCTCGTTCCAGGCAGCGGAGAGCGGCAGGGAGATCACCCCGCATCTGGTAGGCGAGGGCCTGCAAGACCAGGATCTCGATCAGGCTGTCCTGCCTGCCCCCCTCCTGCGCCGCCTGCAGCAGGCGCTCAAGCAGCCCGGCGGCATCCCGGAGCGGAGATCCTGCGTCATCACTCTTGTGCTGCGCCAACAGGATGCGGGACAGAGTGATCAGTTCGGCCTCGCGCAGGTAGCCCGGCTCATCTCCGGCCGATAGGCCCCTTTCCTGCGCCCAGGCAGCCGCCTCGGCGAGGCGGCCCTGCGCGAGCCACACCCGCGCCTTCAATGTGGAAATGGGACGGACATTGGGGGAAAAGTCGCTCAAATACAGAGGTTCCGCCTCATCCAGCAGCCTGAGCGCCTCGTCCAGATCCCCGCGGGCCGCCAGGATGCGCGCCATGACAACCCTCCAGCGGTAGGGGTTTTTGGGCAGGCCGTTAAGCTCGCCAAGCTCCTTGTTCCTCAGGATGTGCTGCTCGGCGGCGTCCAATTCGTTGCGCTCGAGGAAAAGCGCGCTCATGCCCACATGCATATCCGCCGCGCCTCGCAGGACAGGCATGCCTGGTTGGGAGGCAAGCTGCAATCCGCGCTCGAAAATGCTCATCGCCTCGCGCAGCCGCCCCTGTGTGATCCGGATATCCGCCAGGGAGACGGAGCCTCCGACCACATCAGAAACGAACCCGGCCTTCAGCAAATGGGACATTCCCGTGGTGTATGTTCGATGGGCTGCTTCCAGATCGCCGGCTGTCCAGGCTGCCAGGCCGAGGAGGGCGGACGCCGCTCCATGCTGGAAATGGTCATCCTCACGCGCCAGATCAAGCACCTGTTGTGCGTATCTTGTCGTATTGGCCGTATCGCCCTGGATGAGGGCGATCGCAGCGTGGTACATGGCGACCAGGGCGGGCAGCCGCCGGTAATCCTCTTCGTCCACGAAGATCGGTTGTTCCTGGCCGCCTGCCGGATGTTCCAGCCAGCGTTCAGCCTCCCGCAGCCGTTCCTCAACTCCGGCCATTTGGCCGTTCTGAAGCAGCGTGCCGGCATAATGAACACTCAACACCGGGCGGTCCCTGTACAGCTCAACGGGCAGCGCCTTGAACCAGCCGAGCAGCGCGGCCTCCTGCCTGCTCCGGCCCATGGCGGTCACAACTTGTTCGATCAGGCCCGCCGCCCGTTCGAAGTCTTTTCCAGCCAGCGCGTGACGGATCGCATCCGGCATTGAACCACTACGTTCATGCCACTCGCTTGCCCGCCGGTGCAGGGTTGGAACCTGATCAGGCTGCTCTGCCCGCAGGTGCATATACAGGACATCGGCAAAAAGATGGTGATAGCGGTACCAGTGCCGCCTGTTATCCAGCGGGATCAGGAACAAATTTCCCCGCTGCAGGCTTTCCAGCCTTGCCTTGCCTCCCGGTTGGGAGGTAACCGCCTCACAAAGCGGGCCGTTCAAGCGGTCCAGGATGGAGGTCTGCAGCAGGAAGTCCCGGATCTCTTCTGTCTGGCGCTGCAGCACTTCCTCGACCAGATATTCCACGATATAGCGGTGATCCCCGGCGAAGGCCTGGATAAATCCCGCGACTTCCTGGCTGCCCCTCATTGAAAGCGCCGCAAGCTGCAGACCGGCGATCCAGCCTTCGGTCCGGTTCTCCAGTTCGGCAACCTGCTCCGCCGAAAGGTCCAGCCCCATCACCTGGTTGAGGAATTCGGCGGCTTCGGAGGGGGTAAAGCGCAGGTCCGCGGCCCGCAGCTCGATCATCTGGTTTCGGACGCGCAGCCTGGGGAGTGGCAGGGCCGGATCCTGGCGGGTGGTGATGACCAGGTGGATCCGGGAGGGCAGGTGTTCAACCAAAAACGAGAGAATCTCGTCGATCGATCTGGACTCGATCAGGTGGTAGTCATCCAGGACGAGGATGAAATCGTTCGGGAGGTCGGCAATCTCGTTGAGCAAGGCTGTCATCACTGGATCAATGGGCGGCTGGGAAGATTGGAGCACCTCCGCTAGTTCTGCTCCCAACTCCGGCCGGATCGTCTGGAGCGCGCCGATGAGATAGATAAGGAAGCGCACGGGATCATTGTCGTTTCCATCCAAAGAAAGCCAGGCAGCCAGCCGCCCGGACCCCGCGATCCACTCACTGACCAGCGTGCTCTTTCCAAAACCTGCCGGAGCCGAGATGAGGGTCAATTTGCGGCCCGATGCCAGTCCTTCGGCAAGCTGCTCGATGAGGCGGGTACGGACGACCACCCGGGGAGGGGTGGGCGGGATGTAAAGCTTGGTGGCCAGAATTTGGACAGCCATGGGCCGATTATATAGCCTGC
>CAZSPX010000279.1:0-4360 GCA_964608885.1 uncultured Anaerolineaceae bacterium
CGCTCTGGTCATCTTCGGGACCTTTCTCACCCGCTCGGGGGTGCTCTCCTCGGTGCATGCCTTTGCCAACAGCCCCATCGGGCCGTTCTTCATGGCCTTCGTGGCCTCCACCCTGGTGGCCTCGATCGCCCTGGTCATCCGCCGCTGGCCGCAGCTTCGCTCCGAGACCGAGATGAAATCCATGCTCTCGCGCGAGGCGCTCTTCCTGCTCAACAACCTGCTCTTCATGAGCGTGCTGGTGATCTGCTTCGTTGGGGTGATCTATCCGCTGGCTTCCGAGCTCTTCACCGGGCAGAAGGTGACCGTCGGCCCGCCCTATTACGAGCGCGCCACCGGGCCCATCTTCGCGGGCCTCATGTTCCTGATGGGCGTGGCCCCGCTCTCGGCCTGGGGCAGCTCGACCATCCAGTCGCTGCAGCGCTCCCTGTGGAAGCCCGCCGTTTTCGCGCTGGCTTCTACCGTGCTGCTCTATTTCACTTACACACAGAACCTCATCGCCCTGACCGGCTTCTTCCTGGTGATCCTGGTCCTGTCCGTGACGCTCTATGAATTCTGGCGCGGGGCGCGCGCCCGCCAGAGGGCCCAGCAGGAGAACTTCTTCACCGCCCTGGGGCGCCTCACTGGCCGGAACCGCCGGCGCTACGGCGGCTATATCATCCACGTCAGCATGATGCTGATGGCCATTGGCATCCTGGGCATCGAGCTGTTTCAGAAGGAAACCCAGGGCACGGTTCCCGTGGACGGCAGGCTGTCAGTGGGCGGTTACGAGGTCCAATACAACGATATCGCCAACTTCCCCGGCCCCGACCAGAGGACGGTCACCCGCGCCGTGGTCAGCGTGTACAAGAACGGCGCCCTGCTCGGCCAGCTTTACCCCCGCATTGACTATTACCCCGACGCCCAGCAGACCATGACCATCCCCGGCCAGCGCTCCACCTTGAAGGATGATGTGTACGTGCTTCTGGTGGATTGGCAGCCCGCTTCCTCCATCGGCGCGACCTTCAAGGTCTTCGTCAATCCGCTGGTGAACTGGTTGTGGGTCGGCAGCCTTCTCTTCCTGGTGGGCGTTCTCATTGCAGCCTGGCCCGACCGGGATCCCGAATACGTCCGGGTGCAGGCCGAAAAACGGGTCTACCAGCCCGCCTCCACCGATTAGAATCCCTCCCATGAAAAGAAAGCCGTTCCACGCGTTTCTCTTCCTGGCCTGCGCCCTGCTCCTGGCAGGACTCCTTTCCGCGGGGATCGCCTCGGTCTCTGCACAGGGTTCCACCCCCACCGACGATCAGGTCAATGCCATTGCCCGGCAGCTCTATTGCCCGGTCTGCGAGAACACGCCCCTGGATGTCTGCCCGACCGAGGCCTGCCGCCAGTGGCGCGAGCTGATCCGCAAGCAGCTCGGCGAAGGCTGGAGCGAGCAGCAGATCAAGGACTACTTTGTGACCAATTACGGCGCGCGCGTGTTGAGCGAGCCGCCCCGCACCGGTCTGAACTGGCTGGTCTATATCCTTCCGCCGGTCCTGATCCTTGCGGGCGCCTTCGTCCTGTTCCGCGCCTTGCGCGCCTGGACCCGGCCCGCAAGGACATGGGCCGGCCCTGCCTCCGGATCGGAGTCTGCGCCGCCCGCGGATGAGTACGTCGCCCGGCTCGAGGAAGAGCTGCGCAACCGGAAATAAGCTCGGCCCGGCCGTCCCGCAGGGCGGGGGGACGGCCTGTACAGTTGGAATGCAAAGTTTTAACCCTTGCCTCCTCCCTTTCCCTGAAGTGGAGGCTGCGGGTGGGAGAATGTCAATGATGGAAACCTCGAACACAGCCCCCAGACGCGGCGTGCCGCTCTGGGTGCAGATCCTCATCTGGGTGATCCTTGCCGCCCTTCTGGTCCTGGTGGCCATTACCCTCGGCAAGCGCCAGCAGGGCACCGTCCAGCCGGGGGAGAAGATCCCTGATTTCACCCTGCCCCTCTACTCGGGATATGAGCACGAGGGCCGCAGCGAGGTCAGGCTCTCGGATCTGAAGGGCAAGGTCGTGGTGCTGAACTTCTGGGCCTCCTGGTGCAAGCCCTGCGAGCAGGAAGCTGCCGAGCTGGAACAGGCCTGGCAGACCTATGAGGCCTCCGGGGATGTGGTCTTTCTGGGCGCGGACTACGTGGACACCGAGCCCGAAGCCCGCATCTACCTCCAGAAATTCGGCATCACCTATCCCACCGGCCCGGACCTCGCAACCCGCATCTCCCAGATGTTCCGCATCCAGGGCGTGCCGGAAACCTACTTCATCGACCCGCAAGGCGTGCTGCAGTACGTCAAGATCGGCCCGTTCTCCTCGGTGGACGAGATCACCGGGCAGATCGACAAATTGCTTCCCTAGGAATCATCATGGACCTGAGCGCCATCTTCTTCGTGCTGGCCGTTCTCATCCTGGTCGGCATGTACCTGTATGCCCCTTTCGTCACGCGTTCCCGGCCCGCAGTCTCCCAGGAGGAGCATGAGCTTTCCTCCCTTCTGGCCGAGCGCGACCGCCTCATCAATGCCCTCCAGGAGCTGGATTTCGATTTCAAGCTCGGCAAGGTTCCCTCCGAGGATTACCCCCTCCAGCGCAGCCAGCTTCTGCAAAAGGGCGCGGAGGTCCTGCGCAGGCTGGATGAGCTCCAGCCCGCTGCCGCCCGCCTCGCGGACGCCGAATCCCGTTTGGAGGAGGCTGCCGCCGCGCGCCGCCCCGATGCTTCTGCCCCTGCTCCGGCCGGTCCCAGCGACGATGACCTCGAATCGATGATCGCCTCGCGCCGCAAGGACCGCAAGGAAAAATCCGCCGGCTTCTGCCCGCGCTGCGGCCAGCCCGTTCTGGTCTCCGACCGCTTCTGCCCTTCCTGCGGAAAGTCACTCGGCTGACCGCTCCTCCTGAGGAACTCATGAGATTTCGCCTTCCCTTATTCATTGCATTGACCGGCCTGCTGCTCTCCGCCTGCAGCTTCACCCTGGCCGCCGATATCACCCCGCCGCCAGATTACGTGGCGCCCTCCCCCATCCCCACGCTGGGGCCCCTGCATCCCGCCGGTGCCCCGGATATCCGGAATGGCCAGGCAATTTATACGGAGAAATGCCTTCCCTGTCACGGCGATACCGGCCTGGGGGACGGCGCGCAGGGCAAGCAGCTTCCTGTCACGGTGGCCGCCCTGGGATTGCCGCAGGTCGCCCGCCCGGCCGTTCCCGCCCGCTGGTACACCGTGGTCTCGCAGGGCAATATCGACCGCTTCATGCCCCCCTTCGAAAGCCTCTCCGAGCAGGAGCGCTGGGACGTGGTCAGCTACGCCCTGAGCCTGCACACCACGCCTGAAATGCTGGCCCAGGGGGAGCAGGTCTTCGCCTCCAAATGCGCGGGCTGCCCCGTGACCCTCTTCACCGACCAGGAAAAGATGGCCTCCCTCTCGGAGGACGACCTTGCCCGGCTCATCCGCGAGGGCGGCGAGGGCCTCACTGCCTTCGGCGCCGGATTGAGCGATGACCAGGTCTATGCCGCCGCGGCCTACCTGCGCTCCCTCAGCTTTGCCGCCCCCGCAGCCATTGCCGCTGCCTCACCCGCTCCCACGGAGGCGGCTGCCACACCCGAGGGCAGCACACCCGCGGCCGGGACGACACCTGCTCCCGATGGCACTCCCGTGGCCGAAGGGACTACTGCTGCCGAGTCCTCCGGCGCGTTGATCAGCGGCACGGTCGCGAACAAGAGCGGCATCCCCCTCCCCTCCGGCCTGACCGTCACCCTGCGCGGCTACGACCACGTTGCCGATTCGGGCGGCCCCAAGGAGACCCTCACCCTCGAGGGTACGCTTGCCCCCGACGGCAGCTACAAGTTCGAGAACCTCGAGCTGGTGGACGGCCGCCTGTTCCTGGCGGAGCTGGCCTACAAGGGCATCAAGTATCAGACGCCCTTCAGCAGCCTTCCCGCCGGTGAGACCGCCCTCACGCTCGATCCCATCACGGTCTATGACACCACCGAAGATTTCTCCACCCTCACCGTGGATCAGCTCCATGTGGCCTTCGACTTCGGCACGGGGGAAGCCCTGCAGGTCTTCGAGATCTTCTCCTTCACCAACAGCAGCGACAGGGCCATCCTCATCAAGAGCGACGGTTCCCAGATCCCCTTCATTGCCCTTCCCGAGGGCGCTCAGAATGTGGGCTTTGAGGCCGGGCAGAACACCGCCCCCTTCTCCTCCACCGCGGACGGGTTGGCCCTGCTTCCCAACGAAACCCCCTACTCGCTCATCGCCTTCTTCTCCCTGCCCTATGACTCCAAAGGCATCTCCATCGCCCAGCCGATGCTCCTGAAGCCCGACTCCGTCCCGGTGTTCGTCCCCGAGGGCATCAAGCTC
>CAZSPX010000280.1:0-4349 GCA_964608885.1 uncultured Anaerolineaceae bacterium
CACGCTGGAGCAATTCCCCATGACCGAAACACCGATCCAATGGACGAAGAACAAGTTCAAGAGTTCCTCCGGAGCCGACCCCGCGCTGGAGGCCCTGCTGCCCGCCGGGCTGCCGCGCAAGATACGCGCGTTCCACCGCCAGTTGCCCGGGTACCGCATGAGCCCGCTCAAGGCCCTCTCCAACCTCGCCATCCATCTCGGCGTGGGCGGCATCTGGGTCAAGGATGAGTCCGCGCGGCTGGACCTGCGTTCCTTCAAGGTGCTGGGCGGGTCGTATGCCATCTACCGGCTGATCCAGAAGCGCCTGGGGCTGGAGGACCAGGAACTGACCTTCGCAGACCTTATGCAGGGAACCTTCCGGGAGAAGCTGGGCGATATCACGTTCGCAGCCGCCACGGATGGGAACCACGGGCGCGGTGTGGCGTGGTCGGCTGCCCAGATGGGCTTCAAGTCGGTCATCTACGTCCACAAGCTGACCTCCAAAGGGCGCATCCAGGCCATCGAGCAGAACGGCGCGCGGGTCGTGGTGGTGGACGGGAACTACGATGACGCCGTGCGGCAGATATACCAGGACGCGCAGGAGAACGGCTGGGAAGTGGTATCGGATACCTCCTGGGAAGGTTATGAAGACATACCCAAGTGGGTCATGCAGGGATATACGACCATGCTCAGCGAGGTGCAGGAGCAGCTTGCGGCGCAGGGATTGAGCCGGCCCACGCACGTCTTTGTGCAGGCCGGGGTGGGATCACTGGCGGCCGCGACCATCGGCTTCTACACCAGCCTGTTCGGCGCGGACGGGGTCCGCACCTGCGTGGTCGAGCCGACCCGGGCGGCCTGCCTGTTCCGCTCGGCGCAGGAGACGGATGGGCTGCCGCACAATGTCGAAGGCGACCTGGACACCATCATGGCGGGCCTTGCCTGCGGGGAGCCCAACCCGATCGCCTGGCAGATCCTCAAGGACCAGGCGGACTACTTCGCCATCTGTCCGGACTACGTGGCCGCCATGGGGATGCGCGTGTACGGCGTTCCGGTCAAAGGGGACCCGGTGATCATCTCGGGTGAGTCGGGCGCGGTCACGCTCGGCGCGCTGAGGTACGTCATGTGCCATCCCAGCGGGGACGAGTTCCGCCGCCTGTTCGGGCTCGGGCAGGATTCACAGGTGCTGCTGATCAACTCGGAGGGGAACACCTCGCCCGATGATTTCCGCGATGTTGTCTGGGAGGGCGGCATCCCGGTCCCTGAAGAGTACAAGATGTATACATCCCGCTAGCGCGGGTGCGTTGAAGTTCGAAAATAAAAGAGCCTCAGGCTGTTCCTGAGGCTCTTGTCATCTTGTTCCAACGGCCGGATACTATTGCTCATCTCCGGCGGCTTCGGGCTGATAAAGGATCTCTTTGACGAGAAGGCTGCGCTTGCCTCCCGGGGTGTCCCATTCGAAGGTGTCGCCGGTCTTGTAGCCCAGCATGGCGGTCCCGATGGGGGCCAGGATGGAGATCCTCCCCCGGGCGGAATCCGCATCTTCAGGGAAGACAAGCGTATAGACCATCTCCTCCAGCGTTTCCTGATCGACCAGGCGGGCGGTGGAGTTCAGGGTGATCACGTCGGCGGGGACCTGAGCGGGCTCCACGATCGAGGCCTTTTCCATTTCCGCGGACAGTTTTTTCAGGTATTCGCTGCCGCGGTAGTCGGAGCGAAAGGCTTCGCGGATGAGCTCGCGCAGCTTCTCGGCATCTTTGGTGGTGATGTAAAGGGTGGGTTGGTTCATTTCATACCTCGCGATAATTATAGACGCCAGGCCGGGCGGCTGGCGTCTTCCTGGATTGTAACCGATATTCTTCCTATCTTCAGGGAAGCCCGGCAGGCCCTTACCCCAACACATTCACAAACGGGTTGCTGGTCTTCTCCTCCCCGACGGTGGTCTCGGGGCCGTGGCCGGGGAGCAGGCGCGTGGGGTCGGGCAGGGAGTAGATCTGCTCGCGGATGCTGCGCTCCAGGGTGGCGAAGTCGCCGCCCGGGAAATCGGTGCGGCCCACCGAACCGGCGAAGATCAGGTCCCCACAGAAGCAGATCCCCCGCTCGGCGAGGTGGAAGACGCAGTGACCGGGGGTGTGGCCGGGCGTGAACCGCACCTCGAGCTGCGAGGCGCCCAGCCGCAGGACCTGTCCCTGGTACAGGTCGATGGTCGGTTCGGGGCCGGGGTCGATCTTGAAGCCGAAGGCTGCCCCTCCGCCGCCGGCGCGCCACAGGACGTGGTCGGCAGGGTGGAGGGCCACCAGCGGGAGCGGGTTGAGGGCGTCCGCAATGGCCGCGGCCCCGCCCAGGTGATCGAAGTGCGCGTGGGTGTACCACAGGTGGGCGATGCGCCAGCCGCGCTTCTGCGCCTCCTCCAGGATAATACTGCCATCCCAGGAGGGATCGATGACCGCCGCCTCGCGCGTATCAGGATCGGCGATCAGGTAGGCGTTGGTCTGCGCGGGGCCGAGGACGAGATCGAGTATCTCAAGCATGTTCACCTCCCGGCCGGGGAACCAGCCAGAGCGTGAGAAGGATGGAGAAGGCGATCAACCCGAGGGCCGTGGGGTACATCAGCGCGGGCGATTGTTTATAGAGAATGCCCGCGGAGAGGTTGGAAAGCGTCAGCGCCAGCGAGGTGAAGGTCTCTTTCAAGCCAAAAGCGATGCCCATCTGCGGGGGATGCACAAGCTCGCGCACCCCTGCAGAAAGCATGAGGTTGGTGGCGCGAAACCCTCCCAGCAGGAAATAGGCCAGCGCATAGAAGGGGATGCCCACGGTCCGCCAGATGAGCAGGGCGAACATGGCAGTAAAGAGCTGCCCCAGCAGGATGGAGGTGCGCGGGACGAACCAGGCTCCGAACGCCATGGTGAGCAGGGCATTTCCCAGGACGCCCACGGTCCCCAGCAGGCCGATCTTCGAGAGGTCGAGGCTGCGCGTCTCGTGCAGGAAATTGGGGGTGAGCGGCTGGGAGAGGTTGAGGGCGAACATCACGGCGAAGACGACCGCCAGAAAACCCAGGTAGCGCCGGTTCCGCAGCAGGCCGGGAGTGGGGCTGGCCGGGTCGTGATGGTCCCGCGGCTGGGGCCGGATGAAGGACAGGACGATGGTCGAGATCAGCAGCACGATGGCTGCGAGGGCAAAGACCGGTCGCAGTCCGTAGAGGTCGCCCAGCCAACCCCCGGTCAGCGGGCCGATGGCAGACCCAAAACCGAAGAAGGCCGAGGGCACGGCCAGCGCACGGCCCACGGTCCAGTTCCCGCGCGCGCTGCTTACATAGCTGTTGAGGGGCGACATGACAAAATTGGTGAAGCCATAGAGGAACAGCCCGGCCACGAAAAGCGGCAGGCCCGCAGCCAGAGCCATCAGCGTGACGGCGACCACGCCGAGGGACCATCCCGCCAGCAGCAGGGGCCGCCGGCCGATCCGGTCCGAGAGGTGACCGGCGGGGATGTGCGAGATCATCATCATGATGCCCATCCCGCCCAGGATGGAGCCGATGGCTACCGGGTCCGCGCCCAGCCGCGCAAGGTGGATGGACAGGAAAAAGATGAACATGCTCTCTCCCATCCCCCAGATGAAGAGAGCCGCGGCGATGACAGCGATGTTCCGGTTCAAGCCTGCGCCTCGACGCGCCGGATGAAGCGCAGGGCCGCTTCAAAGACTTGCCCGCGCGCCTCATCCCGCGTGGCCACATGCCCGGAGCGCGTCACGAAGACCTTCTCCTTATCGGAGGTGCCGAGCAGGGCGAAGTTCTTCTCGGTATTCACGGGCAGCACGTAGCCGTCGTCTTTGGAATGGATGAGCATCACCGGTACGCGCACCTGCGGGAGAGCAAGACGCATCTCCTTCGTCAGCTTGTCCAACTCGCCGATGGAGCGCACAGGGTTCTCGGGGTAGGAGATGTGGTCCTTCCAGGCCTCCCGGTCGAACCAGCCCGAGCCAGGCGGGAGTTTGCTCTTGGGGATGAAGTGCCTGAACCAGCTCAGCTGGTTGATGAACTTAAGGAGCGGGTTGTGAGGCAGCTCGTTGGGCGTGGAGATGGCGACCACGCCGCAGACCTCCAGCCGCGTGGAGGAGAGCAGCGAAAGCACCCCGCCCATCGAGAGGCCCACCAGGAAGACCCGGTCCGTGACGCCGCGCAGCAGGGCATAGCCATCCTCCACGCAGGCCAGCCAATCCGTGTAACGGGTGCGGGTCATGTCCTCAGGATGGGTGGCGTGGCCCGCCAGCCGGATGCCGAGGCAGGGATATCCCTGCGCGGACAGGAATTCGCCCATCCAGCGCATTTCCTTGGGCGTGCCGGTGAAGCCGTGGGTGAGCAGGCAGCCGAGCTT
>CAZSPX010000281.1:0-4332 GCA_964608885.1 uncultured Anaerolineaceae bacterium
AGCAGCCCGTGGTCAGCAAAAGCCAAAGTCCTGTGAGGGCCAGGCGTGGACCGCAAGATCGGGATAGAAAGGCAAAGCCCTGGCGCTTCAGGCCCCGCTCCGGGCTCGTCAATGGATCTTCCCTTCCAGGTACTTGCGGAGCTTCTCATGGGTCTCTGCCTCGTTCGTACCAACCGGCAGGCTTCCCTGCGCCATGTTTGGACGGCCGCCGCCGCGCCCGCCAATGGCTGTGATCAGCTCGCCCGCTTTCAGCCCCTGCTTGACGAGGTCCTCGGTCAGGACGGCCAGGACGCTTGAACCGGTCGTGAGCAGCGCCCCTGCGCGGGTGGGATAGTTCTCCCGAAAACGGTCTGCCAGGCGGCGCAGGGTTTCTACATCCGCATCAGGGATGGCTGCCGAAAGCAGGTGCACATCCTTGACCGTCTGCACGTTCGCCATCAGCGCATCAAAGTTGGCAAGGGCAGCCTGGGTGCGCAGCGCAGCATTTTCCTTTCTGAGTGCTGCCAGTTCCGAGAGCATCCCCTCCACCTTGGCCGGGAGTTCCTCCGGCGTGGCGGAGATCAGTCCCGCAGCCTGTTTGGCCGCCTTGAACCGCCGCGCGATCAGCTCATACGCCCCTCGCCCGGTGACCGCCTCTATGCGGCGCACGCCCGCCGCGGCAGAGCCTTCGTTCACAATCAGGAACGCCCCGATGTCGGAAGTGCGCTCCAGGTGGGTTCCGCCGCACAGCTCGTAGGAATACTTGTCCTCGCCTTCCACAGCCGCCATCGGGTGGATCGCCGTCTCCTCCAGCAGCGCCTCCGTTGGCATGTGCGGGAGAGCAATGGTGATGGTGCGCACGGTCTCTCCATACTTCTCCCCGAAGAGCGCCATCGCGCCCTCCGCGATGGCATCCTCACGCCTCTTCAGTTTGGGTGTGACCGTCATATCCGCGGCAATGGCGTCGTTCACGATCTTCTCTACACGCTCGATCTGCGCCTGGGTCATGGCCTCGGGATGGTTGAAGTCGAAGCGCAGGCGGTCCGGCGCCACCAGTGACCCCGCCTGCCGGGCATGTGTGCCCAGGACCTGGTGCAGTGCGGCGTGCATGAGGTGGGTGGCCGTGTGGTTGCGCATGATGTCATGCCGGCGGTCCGTATCCACTTCCGCAAGGCAGGCGTCCCCCTCCCGCGGGTGCCCGGAGACCACCTCCCCGGTGTGTACGATCACCCCCGCCGAAGCACGTCTCATGGAAGTGATCTCGATCTCCCATTCCGGTTCGCCTGTCCCCGCAGGCAGCGAGCGGAGGATGCCTTCATCCGAGACCTGCCCGCCAGATTCGATGTAGAAGCCGGTCCGGGGCAGGATCACCTCCACGCTGTCCCCGAAGGAGGCGGAGTCCACTCTCTCGCCGTTGACTACCAGTGCCAGCACCTCGGTCTCGATTTGCGTACTGGTGTACGGGTCGTATTCCACCCCGTGCTCGCCCAGCTTGCCCTTCTTTTGCAGGTCCTTGAGCAGCCCGGCGAAGAACTCTGCATCCTCCCCGCCCATGCGGCCCATGGCCTTGCCGCCCCCCGAAGCGATGCGGTGCTCGTCCATGGCCAGGCGAAAGCCCGCCTCGTCCACATCCAGGCCTTGCTCCCGGGCAATATCCCGGCTGATCTCAAAAGGCAGGCCGTAGGTGGCGTAGAGTTCGAAGGCGCGCCGCCCATCCAGGACTGATTGCTTGTAATAGCGCAGGCTGGAAAGCAGGTTGTCCAGCTGCACTGTCCCCGACTCGATCGTGCGCGCGAAGCGGATCTCCTCGCGTGTCAGGTTGTCGAGGATCGCTTCTCGCGACTTGACCAGCTCGGGATAGAAGCTGCCGTAGGTATCGATCACGGCCTGCGCCACCTTTGCCAGGAACGGTTCCTTCAGGCCGATCTTCGATCCGAAACGGGCGCCCCGGCGGATGATCATACGGCAGATGTAGTTGCGGCCAACGTTGCCTGGCACCACCCCGTCCGCGATCAGGAACGCCGCTGAGCGGGCGTGATCGGCAATGACGCGGAACGGCGTAAAGTCCGCTTCCATCTCCTCCGTCGTGTATCCCGTCAGGGAGCGCAGCACTTGCAGCGAGCCCGCGAACAGGTCCGTCTTGTAGTTGGAATCCACGTTCTGCAGGATCGAGACCAGCCGCTCGAATCCCATCCCGGTATCCACGTGTTTCGCCGGCAGCGGCTCCAGCGTATCCGGCCCGAGCCGGTTGTATTGCATGAACACCAGGTTCCACAGCTCCACAAAGCGGTTGCTGTTGAGGACCTCCTCCCTCACCGGCTCTTCTTCCGGGTTGAGGTCAAAATGGATCTCCGAGCAGGGCCCGCAGGGACCCGTCTCCGCCATCTCCCAGAAGTTGTCCTTGCGACCCATGTAAAACAGGTGCGTCGGGTCGAATCCCGGCTGGCTCAACCAGGCCTGCGCGGCCTCCTCGTCCGAGGGAATATCGCCCTGGTCGTCCTTGAAGACTGTCGCGAAGAGCCGGGATTTGTCCAAGCCCCAGACCTCGGTCAGGAGCTGCCAGGCCCATTCCACCGCTTCCTTCTTGTAGTAATCCCCGAAGGACCAGTTCCCCAGCATCTCGAAGAAGGTGTGATGCGTGCCGTCCCGACCCACGTCATCCAGGTCGTTGTGCTTGCCGGCAACGCGCATGCACTTCTGCGAGTCCACTGCCCTTGTGTAGGGACGCTTGTCGGTCCCCAGGAATACATCTTTGAACTGCACCATGCCGGAGTTTGTGAAGAGCAGCGTGGCGTCCCCGCCAGGGACAAGTGAAGAGGACGGCACGACAGTATGCCCGTGCTCTACGAAGAAATCGAGATAGGTCTGGCGGATTTCCGCACCGCTGAGTTTTTTGGTCATTCCGGCTCCAGGGAAAAAAATGATAACGTCGCAAATTATACCAAGAGACCGGACAGGCTTGATTCCCTGAGGCCCGGTACAGGGTTATCCTCGGCTTTTCCCGCTTGACGAACAAGCAAAAACGTTGTAATATGTCGTTGAACGACATATTGCATGAAAAGGATGGGAAATCACCCGATGAAGATGGAGTCCAACTCCCCATTGACCGAAGCCACCTTCTATATCCTCCTGAGCCTGTCCCCGTCTCCCAAGCACGGGTACGCGATCATGAAGGAGGTCAAGGCCCTCAGCAATGGACGGGTGGTCTTCAGCACCGGGACCTTGTATGGCGCCCTGCGGCGACTCCTGGACCAGGGCTGGATCCAGCGCACCAATGACCCCGAACCCAACCCCACCGACCGCGAGCGTAAGGCCTATACCCTGACGGACAGGGGACGCAGGGTGGTCAACGGAGAGGTGGAGCGTTTGCGCTCGCTGTTGGTTGCGGCCGAGCAGCGAACGGCTGAAGGACAAGCCTGAGGAAGGGGAAAGAAAGAAGCGGGTGGTAATGGACGGAGAGAATGGACCCGGCGGGGGGAGACGCTGGCTTCTTGGGGTCATACAACGTTGGTTCGCCTTTATGGTGAAGCATTACCCGCGCAGGTTCAGGGATGAATTTCAGGACGAAATGCAGGGGGTCTTCGATGAATATATACAGGCCGAGGCCCGCCGGGGACGGTGGGCGTTCCTGTGGGCCTGGCTCAGGGAGTTGGCCTGGCTTCCCTTGAACATCCTGAAAGAGGTCCTTCGTGAACGCAGCAGAAGGAAATCTTTCCCGGAATTGGGTTGGACCTCCATTCCCCGGTTAGAACCTCCTGTCTCCCGAGGCGAAGCCGTCCTCGCAGGCCTCCCCCATTTGGCCTTCTGCCTCTTTGTGGGCCGGACCGCCTTCCTCGATAATATTAACGGAAACACCCTCTATAATATCTTTTTCGGGATCCCGGTCCTGACCGGCTTCCTCGCCGCCGCGTTCTATGCCTGGCGCCTTGGCTGGCCTCGCTGGAGCGCAAGTTGGTACGGTTACTGGCTCTGGATCTGGGTGGCTGTCTTCGCCAATGCGGCCGTCTTCCTGAATGAAAAAATGCATCTTTTTGTGGACTGGCAGTTCACTATCGCTCTCCTGTCCAGCGTGTTCCTGCTGCTCGTGGCCGGGCTGTTTTACCTCTTTCGTTACGACCCTATCAGGGGCTTGCTGGCCGTGTTCTTTCTCATGCCCGTTGGCCTCCCTATGACCTTCATGGAATTCGTCCCCGACCGCATCGAGGGCCTGCTGGCCCTCGGCTCCGGCCTGATCACGGCTCTGTGTGCCGCCCGGATCGTCTATGATGGGAAATGGCGCAGGGGCGCCTGGCTCGCCCTGGGCGGCAACCTCCTGATGGGTATGGCCTATTCCTACGTCCAGGTCTTCAAGCT
>CAZSPX010000282.1:0-4327 GCA_964608885.1 uncultured Anaerolineaceae bacterium
CGCCCCATTTTTGGGAAACTGTCCACTCCATGCTCTCCATGCTCGCAGTGCACAGTTTGTAAGTTGACTCCTGAACATCTGTTCTATATACTGAACCTGCTTATGAAAGCTGTCCCGCAGGTCCATCCAAATGTCCCCCAAACAACCCAACCCAGCGGACAACCTGCGGGACATGACCCTGATCCCGCGGGCCTCCGAGCCTCCCGGAGGCCCGGCGGGAACCTTCACCGGGAGATGCATATACGATGAAACCCAGCCTGCTTGAACGCCTGCGGGACCGCCTGCGGCCCGTGAACCTGCGCGAGGGCGCCGCCTCCCGCCCTGAGGCGCAGCCGCCCCGCCACCGGGGGAGCCTCGCCGCCGGGGCCAGGCTCGCCGCCCGCAGCGTGGACGACAACGTGTTCTTCGGGAACAACCTCTCGGCGTACTACCGGGACCGCGGCGAATACGACCGCCAGACCGTGCTGGCCGAGACCCTGCGCGCCTGGAGGGTCAACCCGCTGGCGCGCTCGGTGGTGCGGACGGTCACGGCCTTCGTGGTGGGCAAGGGCGTGACCCTCGCCTGCGCGCACCCTGCCACGGACCGCTTCCTGCGGGCATGGTGGGACCACCCGCTCAACCGGCTCGACCGGCAGCTGAGGCGCTGGAAGGACGAGGACACCCGCAGCGGCAACCTGTTCTTCCTGTTCACGGTGGACCCGCTGAGCGGGATGAGCTACGTGCGGGCCGTGCCCGCCGAGCTGATCACGGAGATCCAGCCCGCGGAGAACGACATCGAGCAGGAGCGTTTTTACCTCCGCAAGGGGCTGGACGAGCCGCCCTGGCCCGCTTATGACCCGGCGCAGGAGCAGCGCGAGTTCATGCTGCACTTCGCCAGCAACCAGCCGGTGGGCACGTGCTGGGGCGAGCCGGACCTGGCGCCGATGCTGCCGTGGCTCGGCCGGCTCTCCTCCATGCTGGAGGACCGCGCCCGACTCCAGTATTTCCGCAATGCGTTCCTGTACGTGGTGACCGGGAGGTTCGCGAGCGAAGCGGACCGGGCGAAGCGGCAGGCCGAGGTGTATGCCAACCCGCCCCAGCCCGGCTCGGTGCTGGTGACCGGCGAGGAGGAGACCTGGAGCGTGCTCTCCCCGGAGCTGGCCTCGACGGACGCGGCCCAGGACATCCTGGCGCTCAAGAAATACATTGCGGCGGGCGTGAACTTCCCCCTGCACTGGCTGGCCGAGCCGGAAAGCTCCACCCGCACGACCGCCGAGGCCGCCGGCACGCCCACCTTCCGCAACCTGGAGGCGATCCAGGCCGGGTTCCTCTCCATGCTGGAGCGGCTGGCGCGCGCGGCCGTGGAGGTGCGCAGGAAATATGACCGGGGCGTTGACCCGCAGGCGGAGATCACCGCCAGCGGGCCGGACATCACGGAGCGCGACAACTCGCTGCTGGCCCTGGCAGTGAACCGCATCTACCCGGCGGCCGCCGACCTGTATGACCGCAGGCTGCTGGACGAGAAGGAGCTGCTGCGGCTCGTGTACCGGATGGCGGCGGAGGGCTTCGACCCCCGGGACGCCCCCGGGGCAGGCCTGCGGAGGCAGCCCGGGGGCGTGGGGGCCGAGCAGGAGGGGAGAGAGGAGCAGGACCGGGAATAACGGGAAAAGAGAAAAGGAGACAAGGAGAAAAGCGAGCGATGAAAACCATCCAACCTGTATTGTTCACCCTGCCGGTCAACGAGCGCCTCGACCTGCCGCCGCGCGCGGAGACCCTGGCCAGGATCGAAAGCGGAGAGCTGGAGCACCTCGACTTCAGGGCCTGCACGTTCCGGGCCGGGCAGAACCGGAATTTCCTGACCTTCCGGAGCGGCGACCTGGAGCCCTTCGCGGAAAGCTTCGAAGGCCGGCCCTTCCTGCGCAACCATGAGACCGGCGACATCGCCGCCCGGGACGGGACCATCCTCGAATCGCGCTGCGAGGCCGGGGCCTTCCTCCAGACCATCCGCCTGACCACCCGCCGCGGCATGACCGATTTCGTGGAGGGCCGCATCGACCGCTTTTCCATCGGCTGGCACGCCCGCGAGATGCTGTGCTCGGTGTGCGGCCGGGATTATTTCACC
This sequence comes from uncultured Anaerolineaceae bacterium, assembly GCA_964608885.1. Lineage (GTDB taxonomy): Bacteria > Chloroflexota > Anaerolineae > Anaerolineales > Villigracilaceae > JACPVF01. The sequence goes on from CAZSPX010000282.1 coordinate 2,102, forward strand.
TGCGGGCACTTTGCCGGGAACGAGTACCAGACCCCGCAGGGCCGGGCCGCCTGCGAGATCGTGTGCGTGGAGCCGGTGGGGCTGGAGACCAGCGCGGTCAATGCCCCGGCGGTGGAGGGAACCCGGATCCTTTCCAGGCTCAACGCCTTGAAGGCGAAATTTTCAGAACCCGAAGATCAGAAAGGAGACGTATCCATGAACGAGGAGAATGTGAGGGAGGGGCAGGAGGCGCTGGAGAGCCTGTGCGGCAGCCTGCTCTCCGCCAGCCTGAACGAAAGCCGCCTGCCGGCGGCCAGCCAGGCCGTGATCCGCAGGCAGTTCGAGGGCCGCGTGTTCCAGCCCGGGGAGCTGCAGGCCGCCATCGAGGAGAAGCGCGAGGAGCTGGCCGGCCTCTCGAGCGCGGGCGCCGTCAGCGGCCCCCGGCGCGCGGCCTCGGGCATGTTCTCGACCGAGGACCAGGTCATCGCAGCCGTGGACGACCTGCTGGGTGCGCCGCGGGATGCCGACAAAAAGGGGCTGAAAGTGGCCCCCCTTTCAGGCATCCGTGAGGCCTACCTGCTGCTGACCGGCGACCGGGACTTTACGGGCGGGTACTTCCCCGAGTTCGCGCTGGGGACCACGGCGACCTTCCCGGTGGTGGTGAAAAATGCGCTGAACAAAAGGCTGGCCGAAGCATGGAGCAAGTACGGCGCAGCCGGGTATGACTGGTGGAGGAAGATCGTCACCGTCGAGCATTTCAGCATGCTGGACCAGATCGACTGGATGATCCTGGGCACGATCGGCTCGCTGCCCTCCATCGAGGAAGGCGCGGAGTACACCGAATTAAAGATCGCTGACAACGGCGAGACGAGCGATTGGACCAAGTACGGCGGGTATGTGGGCCTGACGCTGGAGGCGATCCTGCGGGATAACGTCCGGGCGTTCAAGCGGCTGCCGGACGAGGTGGCCATGGGCGGGCTGCGGAACATTTCCGAGCAGGTGGCCGCGATCTTCACGGTGAACTCGGGGGCCGGGCCTGTCCTGAGTGACACGGGAAACCTGTTCAATGCGACCGCTGTCACCACGAAGGGCGGGCACGCCAACCTGCTGACGACCGCGCTGGGAACGGACCTGACCGCCTGGCGCGCGGTGGAATCGGCCATGTTCAAGCTGCCGATGCACGTCGCGAACGAGGCCGGGTCTTACGGCACGGGCAAGCGGCAGGCGGTGAAACCCAAATACTGCCTGGTGCCGCAGGACCTGAAAGGCGCGGCGGATGACCTGTTCCTGAAGACCTGGACCTCGAACGGCGAGAACCTCGGCTATGGGTACGTTGAGCCGATCGCCGTGCCGGAGTGGACGGATATCACCGACTGGGCGGCCGCGGCGGACCCCAACATCCTGCCGGGCATCATGCTGGGCGAGATCTTCGGCCTGCAGCCGCAGATCTTCCTGGCGGGCTCCGAGACCGACCCGGCCATGTTCGCGAACGATGAAAGCCGGTTGAAGGTGCGGCAGTTCCTGACGGTGGGGATCGGGAATTGGAGGGCGCTGCATAAATCGAACGTGGCTGGATGATCACCCTACTTGTGTTTTCCCCACGCGGGGAAAGGAAATGGAGATATTGATATGGGATACGTGCATGATACACACATGAGCCGGTTTGTCGCTCCGGGCCTGTGCCACTACGTGACAGGGACCTGGACCGATGCTGCCGGGGCCGTGGCCAACACGATCTGCAAGAGCAAGGCGGCGGCAGACAACACGGCGGTCGTCACCATCCCGATCACCCCGCCCCAGAACAGCGCGGCCGGGAAAGGCTCTTACATCAAGAGCATCGAGATCTTCTGGGAGGTGCTGACGGCGGCCATGGATGCGGTCACGGCGGCGGTCTACAAGGCGGCCCTCCCGGCTGACACGGCTGCCTTTGGCGCGCCCTCGGCCGTGACGTTCACCTACGACGGCAACCACGATTCTGCGGCCAAGCGGCTGACGCTGGACCAGCACAGGATGACGCTCACCCTTGCCACCCCAGTCTGGCTGGACGACGATGACCTGCTGACGGTGCAGCTTACGTTCGATGCGGCGGCCACTTCCGCGCTGACGTTCTTCGGGGCGCGCGTGAATTACACCGCGAGGCTGTGATGGCCGTTGAGATCCCGGAAGAGGTCCGCAGGCTGGCTGCAAGCGCGGGCGGCGAAGCGATCGCCTGGCATGCGGGGGAGGGGGAGATCACCATCGTGATGC
>CAZSPX010000283.1:0-1090 GCA_964608885.1 uncultured Anaerolineaceae bacterium
CGAAGTTCGCGGTGACGCTGAGGTCCGCGGTCACGTTGGTGTCGGTGCGGGGATTGTCCGTGGAGGCGTCGCTCCAGTTGACGAAGTAGTATCCGGGGTCCGCGACCGCCGTGACCGCCGAGCCGCTCCCGCCGTAGTCCACGGTCTGCGGCGAGGTGCCGGAGATCGAGCCGTGGGCGCCTGCGGTGTAGGTGAGCGTGAAGGTGGGCACGTGGTAATAGATCTTGACCATCACCTGGTCAATGGAGATGCCTCCCCCGCCCACCAGAGAGGTGAGCCGCATGCGGAAGGTGGTGTTGGGAGAGCCGCTGAAATCGGCGGGGACCCAGGTATGGGCGCTCCCCCAGGTATCCGAAGGGCCGCCCAGGAAGGTGTCGGTTTCGACGTCGGTGAGGGCGGTGGTCTTCACGCCTGTCCCATCGCCGGTCGTCCAGGTGGTGCCGCCATCCCAGGAAAGGTCCACAAGCGCCTGCCTGCCCCCGTTCATCCCCTCGATGCTTACCTCGATGCCGTCCATGACCGTGCCGGCGGGCAGGGCGGGAAAGGTGAAGTCATGATACTGGACGGTCCGGCCCGAAATGCTGACCTTGACGCGTACATTGTTCGAAGTCAGCCCCTCCTGCGGGTCGGTCCAACCAAGGTCCGGGCCGCCGTTGGTATAGTTGGCAGGGGCCAGAAAGCCGGAATCGGCGGCGAATGCGGCAGCCAGGGGCAGCGCGACCAGCAGCAGCGCGATCAGCACTGCGGCAGCGGTCCTCACCCGCCGGTCCACCGAGAAATAGCTGGAATACCAATTCATTATTTCCTCCGTTCGTAACCAGTAAGCTTATCAGCAATGGATGGATAAAGGTTTCCGGGAAAACAGGATTGTTCCCCGGAAAAAGCTGTGGGTTCTGGAATATTGTTATATCGTGTCTCTGCCTCCCCGGTTGTGATAATCATCCCTGACCAAAAGGAATTCCAGGTTGCCATCCCCCCGCGTGCATGGAGATTCCCCTCAACCCTGCTCTGATGTATTAATTATACTGAGACTGAAAGCATTTTCCACCCTTTATGACCAAATTAGTACGAAAGTGGGATGAGGTGCGCG
>CAZSPX010000283.1:1190-4319 GCA_964608885.1 uncultured Anaerolineaceae bacterium
AAGCATTTTCCACCCTTTATGACCAAATTAGTACGAAAGTGGGATGAGGTGCGCGCAGAGAGGAGTTTCGCCCGCACCCGGAGGAGGTGAAAACAAGCCGTCTTCACGCCTCCTGCTGTTGCAGAGGCGGAGTCCGACCCTGCCATGACCGTAAAAGGAGCCGGGAGGAGAGAAACCCTACGGGCTGCACACGATGCCGGGCACCCAGTAACCGAGGGTGGCCCCGGCGGGGATGCTGTCGGTGCGCTGGCAGGAAAGGTTGCCGTCCGTATCGTAGAGGTTCACGGTCACGCTGGCGGGGTTGGCCACATCCGTGTTCTGGAGGTAGAAGGCTGAGTCGTAGGCGCCGCCGAGGGCCTGTTTGAAGAGCATGGGCAGGAAGACCCCGGTGCTGCCAGAGGTAAGCGCGGGATAGGTGGTGATCTGTGCGCCCACATGCGGCCTGCCCACGGCGACGATGGGGCGGTTGGAGGACACGACCGCGCCGCCCACCCAGCCCGCGGGCAGGCAGGAGAGCGCCGGCGTCCAGTAGCCTCTGGAGGCCAGCCCCGCCACCATGTCTGGAAGCGTGCAGGTGAGGTTGCCGGCGCTGTCGTAGAACTTGATCGTCAGGCTGGCGCTGCTGAGGCTGTCGAGGTTCTGGACATAGAAAGCCGCGTCATAGGAACCGCCGAAGGCCTGCTTGAAGAGCATCGGCACATAGAGGGTCGTATTCCCTACGGAGAGGCCGCTGTAAGCGGTGACCTCCGCGCCGATGTGCGGGCGCGCCAGGGTCACGATGGGCCAGTCCGAGGTGATGACAGCGCCGCCCACCCAGCCAGCGGGGAGGCAGGATTGGGCCGGGACCCACCAGCCCTTCGAGGCCAGGGCCGCAACCGTGTCCGTCAATATGCAGCTAAGCGTCCCGGCGCTGTCGTAGAACTTGATCGTTATATTGGCGGTGTGCGCGGCATCCATGTTCTGGATATAGAAGGCCGAGGCATACGAGCCGCTGAAGGCGTTCTTGAAGAGCATCGGCAGGTAGGCGGAGGTGCTGCCCGCCGTAAAGCCGTTGTAGGTCATCACCTGGTCCCCCACGTGCGGCCTCCCGACCGCCACGATGTTACTGTCGGAGGTCACGACCGCCCCGCCCACCCAGCCGGCAGGCAAACAAGACTCGGAGGGGATCCAGTATCCCCTGGAGGCCAGCGGCGGGACCGTGTCGGTCTTCGTGCAGTTCAGGGTCCCGGTGCTGTCGTAGAACTTGATGGTGATATTGGCCGTGTTGGCGGCGTTCACGTTCTGAATGTAGAGGGCGGCGTCATATGAGCCGCCGAAGGCATCCTTGAAGAGCATCGGCGCGTAGGCCGTCAGCCCGCCCGCCGAGAATCCATCATAGGACGCCACCTCCGCGCCGATGTGCGGGCGCACCACCGCGACGACCGGGCGGTTGGAGGTGATCGCCGCACTGCCGGACCAGGGCGGGACCAGCGTGGTGATGGTGGAGAAGGACCGGAAGCTGGACGGGGAGCCGTCCGCATAGGAGTAGCCGCCGCCGCTGAGGGTGCGCACCTGCCAGTAATAGGTCTTCCCGGAGGTCAGGCTGGTGAGCGACTTGCTGGTGGCCGTGCCGGTGCTGACCCAGTTGGAGCAGGCATTGTCATTGGTGGTGTCGATGCAGTACTCGTATTCGACCGCGCCGGAGGCGGCCCCCCAATTCAGCGTGACGGCGAGAGGCTGGTTATCGATGCCGTTCGGCGGGGAGAGCTTGGCGAACGCGCCCGGGACCGGTCCAAGCGAGAACTCCCGCCACTTGCCGTCGTTCTCGGTGGGGTTGCTGTCATTATCCAGGCCGCGGCTGACGATGTAGATGTTCTTCTGCGAGGGATTGACGCTGGAGGGCGCGTAGGCCACATCCGAGCGGATATTGCTGTGCGCTCCCATGATGGACAGGTCGTAGGCGCGCAGGAGCTGGCCCGAGAGGGTCACCTCGCCCAGGTATTTGTCGTTGACCTGGGTGCTGAGGATGAAGAGCGTCCCGCGATCCGGGTTGTAGGCGATCCCTTCCAGGTCGTTGAAGCCGAGGGATGCGGTATCGAACTCGGAGGTGAGATTGTCATCCCCGCCACCGATGACGCCATTCGCGCCCAGGTCATACACATACACCCTGGCCTGGATCCCCCCGGCGATGAAGAGCTTGTTGGCGCCGTAGGCTACGTCCTCGGTATCGGTCTGGAAGGTGGCGGAGGTGACCACGTCATCTGCGGTGCAGTAGGTGTTATCCGGGCCGAGGCTGACCTCGAAGACCTGGTTCCTGAAATCATCGGAGATGTACAGGTGGTTGTTGGAGGGATTGATCGCAAGCCCGGTGGGCTCGTTCGACCAGCCGGTGCGGGCCAGGTTGGTGGTGCTGCAGGTGGAGACGAGCGTTCCGGTCGCGGTGGCGTCATACACGTTGACGCCCGTGAAGTAGGGCGGCATCTCGTCCACCTCGCTGTCCACCACCAGCATGCGCCCGGTCAGCGGCCAGTAATCAATGCCCGAGGGGTCCGGCGAGGAGGGGTTCCAGGCCGCGTTGGAGGTGTCCACGGTGCGGACCAGCGTGACCGGGTAAAGAGGGGTTCCGGGGGGCAAGTCAAACGGGGAGGCGAGCGCCGGTTCCACTTTTGGCGCGGCCAGGGAAGGTTTTTCTTCCAGGGCTGGAGTCTGAAGGGGGGTCGTCCCGGCCCTGCGGGCCTGGGCAGGGGTCTTGACGCCCAGCCAGATCCCAAAGGCGAGGAGCAGCGCTGCCGGAATGACCTTCCAGCAGGCGGGCACAGCCCGAAGGCCGCGATCAGCCGTTTTTCCACTCAACATAATATTCCTTTGCCGGTAAGTTGATCTCGGATTTAATAAGGGCGGGTGGAACCCGGCCGGGATAAAACCTGAGGGATTGTAAAAAACTTGCGGGCTCTGTTCAATAGGATAAAGGTAAGGGCAGACCCCGGCGGTCCGAGGACCGCCGGGGTCTGCATGAAGGTCACTTGCACAGGAGACCCCAGGGGTCATGGAGACCCCCGGGGACAGGAGCAGGGTTACGGATCGCAAGTGAGAGTGGGGACCCAGTAGCCGAGCGTGGCGAGGGCGGGGATGCTGTCGCTGCGCGTGCAG
>CAZSPX010000284.1:0-4311 GCA_964608885.1 uncultured Anaerolineaceae bacterium
CTCTCCCCCTATTCCAACGGCCTGTGGACCGCCGAAGATCAGGCCTTCCTGGCCAACATCGCCAACTCGCTGGTGCCCATCATCCAGCGCAGCCAGAAGGTCAACCGCCTGGAACAGGCCGGCGAGCAGGCCAGGTTCGCCCTCGAGCAGGCCCAGCTCCGCATCGCGGACCTGGAGAAGCGCCAGCAGGAGCTGCTCCAGCAGGCCGAAAGCCGCAAGCCCGCCCCCGGTCCCGACGCCGCCGCGCTGCTGGCTGCCCAGGACGAATCGCAGCGCATCATCGCCCAGCTGCAGGAGGAGAACACCTCCCTGCGGGCGGGCGCGAACGGGCATGCCCCCGCAGAGCTTGAACAGCTCCGGCAGGACCTGGAAGGCGCACGCCTCGAAGCCCGCCGCCTGGAGGACCAGTTGGCCGAGGCCAATATCCGCGCCCTGGAGGTCGAAAAGGTCGAGGCCGTCCCGGCCCGCTCCGAGCAGGCCGAGGTCATCGCCTCCATCTCGCAGGAGCTGCGCCAGCCCATGTCCTCCATCATCGGGTACACCGACCTCCTGCTGGGAGAATCGGTGGGGATCCTGGGCGCCCTGCAGCGCAAGTTCGTCGAGCGCATCAAGGCCTCCACCGAGCGCATCGGAAGCCTGATCGACGACATGATCCAGCTCAACAACCTGGAGTCCTCGGTGGCAGACATGAAGCCCGAGCCGATCGATCTCAACCTGATCATAGACAACGCCATGAGCTACACCAGCAGCCAGGTGCGCGAGAAGAACATCTCCATGCACCTGGACCTGCCCAAGAAGATGGAGCGCATCCACACCGACCGCGAGGCCCTCCAGCAGATCCTGGTCCACCTGCTGCAGAACGCCGGCGCGGCCTCCCCCGTGGAAGGGACCGTCCGGCTGAAGGTCGAGACGCGCAACGAGGAAGGCCAGGACTACGTCCTGGTGCAGGTGACCGACAGCGGCGGAGGCATCCCCGCCGAGGACCTGCCGCGCGTCTTCACCCGCCTGTACCGCGCCGATAATGTCCTCATCCAGGGCGTGGGCGATACGGGCGTCGGCCTCTCCATCGCCAAATCCCTGACCGAGGCCCAGCATGGGCGCATCTGGGTGGAGAGCGAGCCCGGCGTCGGCGCCACTTTCAGCGTGCTCCTGCCCGTGACACTGGAGGAAGCCGCCGAGCGCGCCGTGGGCCGCAGGGGGTAAATGCCATGCAGGCCCTGAAACAGGTCGGACTTGCCATCGCAGTCGCCGTGGTCTCCCTGGGGGTGGTGCTGGGAGGCCTCTCCCTGGCGCTCTCCGAGAACCTCGCGCCGCCCGCCGCCACCGGGACGACGTGGCTGCCCACCTTCGCGGAGTTCATCACCCCCTCGGCCACCCCGCTGATCCTGCCGACCGGCACCTCCGAATTCGCACTGGAATTCACGCCCACCTCGGAACCTACGGCCACTCTTATCCCGCCGCCGACGAGCTGCACCCCGCCCTCCGGCTGGGTGGGCATCAACGTGGGCGTCTACGATACGCTGGAGAGCCTGGCCCAGCGCTACAACACCACCTCGCAGGCCCTCTCGCAGGCGAACTGCCTGCTCTCCTCCACGCTGGTGAGCGGCAGCGTGCTGTTCGTGCCGCCGCTCCCCGCCGCCGCCCCCACGCAGCCCGCCACGCGCGTCGCCTGCGGCGCGCCCTACGGATGGGTGCATTACACCGTGCTGGCCGGGGATACCCTCTACCACATCGCCACCATGTACGGCATCACCACCTTGCAGCTCCAGCAGGCCAACTGCCTGGGCTATTCCACCTATATCCGCATCGGGCAGTTATTGTGGATCCCGAACCGGGCCCCGATCTTCACCAACACGCCGATCGTGGCCCCCACCATTTATCTCCCCACCGAGACCCTGACCGAGGCGCCCTCCGATACGCCCGTGCCTCCCACCTTCACACCGCAGCCCACGGACACGACCGCCCCGACCGCCACCCAGACACCCCCTACACCCCAGTCCTAGAAACCAGCGGGTGAATATGCTTCATGAGTTGCCGCGCGCAGATGAGAGCCATCCTTCGTTCGCTTAAGTTCCCCCTCCTGCTGGCGGCCTGCCTCGCGCTGGCAGGCTTGAGCGCCTGCGCCCCGGCCCCGGCGCCGCAGCCCACGGCCATGCCGCTGCTGCTGGTCACGATGGCGGCGAATGCCTCGCCCACGCCCACCCCCTTCCAACCCTCCCTCAGCACGCCCACGCCTTTCGAGCTGGCGCTCGCACTCCCCAGCGCCACCGCCTCGGCCACCGCCACCGTCCCCGTGGATGCCACCCCCACCGCGGACCTGAACCAGCTCTTTCCCACCGCCGCCGCCCCGCCGATCATCGAGTCCGGCGACCTCGCGGCACAGCCCACTGCCCTCCCCGAACTCTCCGGCAGCGAGACCGTCAACTTCCTGCTGATCGGCTCGGACAAGCGCCCCGGCTCCTCCTACCGCACCGACACCCTGGTCATCGCCATCCTGTGGCCGCGCGAGGGCCAGGTCTCGCTGATCTCGATCCCGCGCGACCTGTGGATCTACATCCCCACGGTCGGCATGCAGCGCATCAACACCGCCTACCAGTCGGGAGAACTTTCTTATTATCAGGGCGGCGGCCCGGGCCTGCTCAAGGACACCATCGCCTACAACCTGGGCATCCGCATTGACCATACCGCCATGGTGGATTTTGACGGCTTCCGCCGCATCGTGGACACCCTGGGCGGCGTGGATGTGCCCGTGGGCTGCCCTTACACCGACTGGCGGCTGATCGATCCCTCTTATGACCCCTACAACGAGGACAACTGGTACCTCTACACCGCCGGGCCGGGCCTGCTGCACATGGACGGCGACCTGGCGCTCTGGTACGCGCGCTCGCGCTCCAAGTCCAATGACTTCGACCGCGGCCGCCGCCAGCAGGAGGTGCTGCGCGCCATCTTCTCGCAGGCCCTGCGCAGCGACACCCTGAGCAAGATCCCGCAGCTCTACCAGGACTTCTCCTCCACCGTGGTCACCGACCTGGGCCTGGGCGATGTGCTGAAGCTGGCCCCTTACGCGCCGCGCCTGACCAATGCCGATATCCGCGGCTACTATATCCGCCCGCCCTATGTCACCTCCTGGATGACGCCCGGCGGCGCGGCCGTGCTGCTCCCCGATGAGAACGCCATCCAGAGCCTGATGATCGAGGCCACCACACTTTCGCCGCGGGCCGCCGAGCGTGTGGCCCTTACCGTGGAGGTGCAGAACGGCACCACCACCGACAGCCTGGAGGCCCTGGCCGCCTCGCACCTCAACTATGCGGGCTATGCCACCCACATCTCCGCCGCAGACAACCGCAATTATTCCTATTCTGTGCTGGTGGACCTGACCGCCGCGCAGGACCCCAACGAACGCAATATCATCCTCAGCGCGCTGGGCATCGCGGACACCGCCAGCCTGGTCTCGCAGCCCGAGCCTGACAGCAAAGTGGCCTACCGGCTGATCCTCGGCTACGATTACGATCCCTGCTTCCGCCCCGAAGACCTTTCGCATTAAGAAATATCGCTGCGAGGCCCGCACATACGAGCTGCTGCGCCTGTATTTGCGATCCGAAGCAACCACCCGGCTGGACGGTCCACCGAACAACGAAGGATTTTCCCCTTCATAGAGGGTGCAATGAGGGGCTGTCCCGCCTGTTGACATTCATCTCATTTTTCGCTAAACTATACGCAAAGACTATGCGCTATCAACGCAAGGAGGATGTATGAGCCCTTCTGCCGACTTCGCACACATTACCTCTGAGACCACCCTTGCCCCCGCCTTCAAAGCCTGGGAGATGTACCTGAACGACCAGGGGCGCTCCCCCAACACGGTCAAGGCCTTCCTTTCGGATGTCCGCCTGTTGATGGAATACCTGCCGCCCGACGCCACGCTCGGCTCGATCAGCACCACTGACCTGAACCGCTTCTTCGAGTGGATGGAGAAGGACCGCCCCGTCCCGTGCAGCCCCAAGACGCTGGCGCGCCGCATCACCTCCACCAAGTCCTTCTTCCGCTGGCTGCACCAGCACGGCGCCATCCTGCTGGACCCCGCCGAGCAGGTGCTGCAGCGCTCGGCCAGCAGCCCGCTCGCCCAGGTGCTCGAGGAGGACGAGATGCAGGCCGCACTGCTGGCAGCCGACCGCCACCGCCGGGAGCGCAAGCCCGACGCCCGCCCCTACACCCTGCTCTACCTGCTCCTGTCCACCGGCATCAAGAAGAGCGAGTGCCTCGGCATCCACCTGAACCACATCGACCTGGAGGCCCCCGGCGGCCCGCAGGTCT
>CAZSPX010000285.1:0-4308 GCA_964608885.1 uncultured Anaerolineaceae bacterium
GGGCTGGGCGAGACGATGGAGGAGGTCAAGGCGGTGATGCGCGACCAGCGCTCGTGGGGCGTGGACATCCTGACCATCGGCCAGTACCTGCAGCCCAGCAAGAAGCACCTGCCAATGGACCGGTATTACACGATGGAGGAGTTCGCCGAGCTGAGAGATTACGGCCGCGAGATCGGCTTCAAGTGGGTCGAATCGAACCCGCTGGTGCGTTCCTCCTATCACGCTGCCGAGCAGGTGCGGGCGCTGAGCGTGGTACATCGCAAGCTGTACGGCGAGACGCCGGCCGCATGATCCCCCAGCCCGGAGAACACGCCTCCCGCAGCCTGACCATCACGGATGAGGTCATCCGCCAATTCGCGCAGGTGACCGGCGACCATAATCCCGTCCACCTGGATGAGGCCTATGCCGCAGGAACGCGCTTTGGGCGGCGCATCGCCCACGGGATGATCGCGGCCGGGCTGATCTCGGCCACCCTGGCAAATGAGCTGCCCGGGCCCGGCTCGGTCTATCTCAGCCAGACACTGCAGTTCAAGGCCCCGGTCTTCCCCGGCGACACGATCACGGCCGTTGTGGAGGTGAAGGCCGTGCGGGCCGACAAGCCCATCGTAACGCTTGCCACGCACTGCACCAACCAGGAGGGCAAGCTGGTGCTCGAGGGCGAAGCCGTGATCCTGGCTGCTGCTTAAGGCGGCACCTGAGCCAAAAATCGCCGAGGCCGGTTCCCCGGCCTCGGTTTCTTTTCCGTATGATTATCCAGAACAGCATTGTCTGGTATTAATATCCTGGAGCCGACTTAAAAGGTATTTATGTCCCCTAACCGAGTGTATCTGATCACCGCAGGCATCATGCTCAGCCTGTTCCTGGCCTCCATGGAATCGACCGTGGTGGCTACCGCCATGCCGACCATCCTGGGCCAACTGGGCGGCCTGGAGCATTATTCGTGGGTCTTTGCGGCTTTCATGCTGGCCTCCACAACCACCGTCCCGCTGTACGGGAAGCTCTCGGACCTGTACGGCCGCCGCCGGTTATATGGCTTTGCCATGCTGGTCTTCCTGACGGGCTCGGTCTTGAGCGGCCTGGCGAACAGCATGCCCCAGCTCATTGCGGCGCGGGCCCTGCAGGGGCTGGGCGCCGGGGGAATCCTGCCGCTGGCCTTTATCCTTATCGGGGAGATCTTCTCCCTCAAAGAACGGGCCCGCATGCAGGGATTCTTTTCCGGGGTATGGGGCGTCTCCTCCATCCTCGGCCCCCTGCTGGGCGGCTTCCTCGTGGACCAACTCTCCTGGCGCTGGGTCTTCTTCATCAACCTGCCGCCGGGGCTGCTGGCCGCGGCACTGGTCATTTTCGCCTGGCGAGACCAGCCCCACGCGCACGGCAATCCCAGGGTGGACTACGCCGGGGCCTTCCTGTTGACGGGCAGCGTGGTGGCCCTTCTCCTGGGAGTAGTGGAAATCGGCTCGTTGGGAAGCTGGGTGTTGATCGGCACGGCGGCGCTTCTCTTCGCGGCCCTTCTGTGGGTGGAAAGGCGGGTACCTGACCCCATCCTGCCGATGAACCTCTTCCGCGACCGGCTGTTCTCGACGGCGGTGGCCCACGGCGTGCTCACTGGCTGGGCCATGTTCGGGAGCGTTTCTTTCTTCCCTCTCTTCGTGCAATCCGTGTTGGGGACGAGCGCCACACAGGCCGGCATCACCATCACGCCCATGCTGCTGGGGTGGGTGTCTGCCAGCATCGTGGGCATGCGCCTGCTGATGAAGGTGGGCTACCGGGTACTGGGGCTGATCGGCACAGCCACCCTGACACTGGGCACATTCCTGCTGACCCTGATCGGCGCCCAGTCCAGCCAGGCGCTGATGATGGTCTTCGTGGCCCTGATGGGAATCGGGATGGGGCTCTCGATCCCCTCCTTTCTGGTGGCCATCCAGGCGACCGTGGAGCGCCGCTATCTGGGAACGGCCACCTCGATGCTCCAGTTCAGCCGCTCCATGGGGGGCACGGTAGGCGTCAGCGTCATGGGGGCGGCGCTCAGCCTGCGCCTGATCTCCAACCTGAGGGCGGAAGGACTGGACACGAGCATCGTCTCGCGGCTGCTCGACCCTGTCACCGGAGCGGGAGGCGTGGACAGCACCGGGATCGCACAGGCCATGACGAGTGCCATGCACTCGGTCTTTGTGATCGCGTTCGCGGCGGCTTTCCTGGGACTAGCCGCGGCCTTCCTGGCCCCGCACCGGGAGCTGGAGGAGACCACCCAGGCGGCGGAAGCCGATGTGAACCTGGCCAGCGCGGATTAAGCCGGGACATTTCCCATTTTGAAGAGCGCATGCCCGATGCGGATACTGGTCAGGGCATTGGCACACAGGCAATGGTCAATAAGTATGACCAGCCTCACTTGATACAGACTCCCACCGGGAGGCTCACCAGTTTCAAGGAGACCGGCGAAATGCCGGTCTCTTTTGCTGTGTGTATTCTCTTTACGCCTCGAGCCTGGGTCGCTTAAGTCCCTCCCAGCCCACCAGGCGGCAGGAGGCTTCATCATACAGCCGCCATTTCAGGCAGTTCAGGCTGGCACGCAGCGTGAGCGGCCTGACATGGAAGATGGGGTTTTCCCGGTAGGCCTTCGCCAGGTTGTAATTGGGGATCTTCGCGCCCAGGTGGTGGATGTGGTGATAACCGATGTTGCCGCTGAACCAGTTCAGGACAGCCGGAAGCTGATAGAACGAGCTGCCATGCAGGCTGGCCTTGAAGTAGTCCCAATCCGCATGACGGGCCCAGTACACTCCCTCGTAGTTGTGCTGCACATAGAACAACCAGATGCCCACGGATGCGCCCATCAGGATGACAAGAAGCTGGACGACCATATAGGCCTGCCAGCCGAAGAGCAGGCTCCACAGGATGCCCAGGGACACAAGTGCGAGGTTGGTCCACCAGACACTGGCCTGCTCGCGCCGGCCCCTGGAGGGAGGGATGCGCTGGGTGACGACGAACACCGCCAGCGAGCCGATGAGGAACATGGCAACCGGGTTGCGCATGACAGCGTAACCCAGGCGCTTCCACCAGGGTGCATCCAGGAATTCCTGCACGGTCATGGTATAGACATCGCCCACGCCGCGGCGGTCGAGGTCACCGGCGGTGGCGTGGTGAACGGCATGGTCATGTTTCCAGCGGTGATAGGGGGTAAAGGTAAGGATGCCGGTGATGGTCCCAACGAGGTCGTTGGCCTTTTGAGACTTGAAAAATGAACCGTGCCCACAATCATGGAAGATGATGAAGGTGCGCACCATAAAGCCCGCCGCCAGGACGCAGAGGGGAAGGCTGAGCCAGAATGAGAAGCGGAACGCCCACATGGCCAGCACGAAAAGCCCCAGGAAGGGCAGGACGGAATCGGCCACCTGCCAGAGGCTGAGCTTCAGGTCCGGCCGGGCATATTGCGAGACGATCTGCTGCCATTTGATCTTTTCCGGTTGCATCTGGCCCTCCACTTCGATTGTAATATATTTCAAGCGGGGGTTTTTACAGGTAGCCGCTCAACCTGAAATCTTCGAGGCTCTTCAAGGTGAGATCCGCGCCGTCCACCCCCAGCAGGGAGGTGACAGGGTTGGGGACCGCCACTACAAAGATCCCCGCGGCCCGGGCGGCCTTCACACCATTGAACGAATCCTCGAAGACCACGGCCTCGCCTGCCTGAACGCCCAATACCTCCAGCGCTTTCAGGTACAGGTCGGGGTTGGGCTTGGTTCGACCCGGCGGAACATCCTCCGCGCACAGGACCCGGTCGAAGCGGTCCAGCAGACCCAGGCGGGCGCAGTGACCGTCCACCCACTCATGCGGCGAACTGGAGGCGATGGCCAGTTTGAGGCCGGCCGCCCGGGCCTGGTCCAACAGCGGAATGACGCCGGGCATCACGGGCTGGGCCAGCAACATGGCATCGCTCTGGCGCTGCTGGCGCAGGCGCAGGGTCTCGGCATCCGGGTCACCCCCGGTCAGATCAGCGAGGTGCCGGGCTGCATTGAAGGTCGAGATGCCGTGACCGCCGAGGATACTGGCCCAGGACCGGAGCGGCAGCTCATGCCCGTACTCCCGGTAGATGGCCTGCCAGACCTGGAAATCAGGCGTTTCGGTGTCCAGGATGAGACCGTCAAAGTCGAAGATGAGGGATCTGATATGCATGGTCCCTGATTGTAACGGATATGGGGGCAGGTTTTCCAACCTGCGAGCGCCCAACATCGAGGACAAAACGAGATTTCTGTGATATCGGATTGCCTCCCTGGGGAGGATTTGATGAGAAACTTTTTTCAATTCCGCCCCACC
>CAZSPX010000286.1:0-4258 GCA_964608885.1 uncultured Anaerolineaceae bacterium
GCGGCGTGGCGGGGAGAGGCGGGCGAGGGTGGGGGGCAAATGGCCCGGGGGTGGAGGCCTGGAAGGTGGCGAGGAGGTCAGGAAGAGGGGTGGCGGTGGCGGGGAACAGGGCGCTGCATGCTAGCAGGAAAAGCATGAACGTGGAGAGCAAGAGAAGGCGGGATGGTTTCATAATCAGATAACGGGATGATATTGATGATTGTATCAGGAGAAGCGGGCAGAATCCCCATGCGAGGGCCGGGGGGACAGCGCGTGAGGGAGGAGGTTTGAGGCGGGTCTTGTGGATGCGAGGAGAATCTTGACGCGAAGCCGCGAAGGCGCAAAGAGGAAAAGGGGGAAGGCGATCAAAGCGGACCGGTCAGGAGACCGGTCCGGAACAGTGTAAATGAGGGGGTTGCTTCGCCGGCCCGGCCTTGCGGGCGGTTCCAGATCGCAATGACATGAGGGGGGATTCTTGACACAACCCTCTCCGTTTCACTTCGGGGCGCTCCGCGGAGGCGCGAAGACGCGAAGAAGAAAGGGGGAAGGCGATCAAAGCGGACCGGTCAGGAGACCGGTCCAGAACATGAGGAGATTGCTTCGCATCGAGCCGTGCAAATGCACGGCTCGATGCTCGCAACGACATCGTGTAAATGGGGGGGGTGCTTCCCGAAGGTCGCAATGGCATACTATAAATGAGGGGGTTGCTTCGCCGGGCCGCCCTTCCGGGCGGCCCGACTCGCAACGACAGGAGACCTCAGGTCAGTCTATAAGCAGCACATTGCCCCCTGTTGGGGGTTCTGGCCAGGAGAGGTTGAATGATTCCGGGGGGGTTGCTTCGCCGGGCCGCCCTTCCGGGCGGCCCGACTCGCAACGACAGGAGACCTCAGGTCAGTCTATAAGCCGCATTCTGTCCAGCGGATCGCTCCGCCTGTGCAGCCATCTCTCTGGACGGCGCGTCACCGCGCCGTTCGTGCGACCTACCCGGGGCTGGCCTCCCCCACTCAAGGGGAAGGCACGTGGGGAGACGAGCAGCCTCCCATCGTCCACAGACGATTCGCCCCTGCTTGGCCTTGCTCCCGGCGGGGGTTACCTGGCCGCCCGCATTACTGCGGACGCCGGTGGTCCCTTACACCACCTTTTCACCATCACCCTGCCATCCGAAGACGGCGGGGCTGTTTGTTTCTGTGGCCCTTTCCGGCAGGTTAACGCCTCTCGGCGGTTTCCCCGCCCCGGGTACTCTCCGACGCCGTGCTCTCTGGAGTGCGGACTTTCCTCGACCCCGTAAACACAGGGCCGCGGCTGCCCGACCGGCCTGAGGAGATTCCATCATACCCTCAGCGGAGGGATACGTCAACCAAGGGGGCGTTGGAGGTCTGTTAACAGGAGGAAATCCTGCCTCACAGCCATGTTAATCCTTAAATCCGGCAAAGAGGATGTAAAATAGGGACACCTTTGCGCGTACACCGAGGAAACGCTGTGAGTCACTGGCCCGGGAAATATGTCATCGGTCTGACCGGAAATATCGCCACCGGCAAAAGCGTGGTCCGCCGCATGCTGGAACACCTTGGGGCGTATACCATCGATGCCGACGCCCTCGCCCACCGCGCCATCTCACGCGGAGCGCCCGGATACCAGCCCGTGGTGGACGAGTTCGGCAAGTGGATCCTCGACAAGGACGGCGAGATCGACCGGGCCAAGCTGGGGCGGGTGGTCTTCAGCGACCCGGAGGCACTCAGGCAGCTGGAACGGCTCACCCACCCACTGGTGCGGCAGGCCATCAATCTGCTGGCAGGCAGGGCCAAACAGCAGGTCATTGTGCTGGAGGCCATCAAGCTCCTGGAGGGCGACCTGTACAAGAGCTGCGACAGCCTGTGGGTGACGGACGCACCGCAGGATGTGCAGGTGGCGCGGCTGGTCCGCAAACGGGGCATGTCCCCCGACGAGGCCCGCCAGCGGGTGAAGATGCAGGCCCCGCAGAGCAGCAAACTCTCGGCAGCCAATGTCATCATCCACAACACGGGCTCCTACGAGAGCCTGTGGCAGCAGGTCACCGCGCAGTGGAAGAAGATCGGGCTGGGAGCCGAGCCGGCCCCCGCGCCGACCCGGGTCCTGAGCGGCAGCCTGGAGATCCAGCGCGGGCGCCCCCGGGATTCCAGGTCCATTGCCGAGCTGCTGACCCGGCTGAGCCCGGACCGGCAGAAATTCTCGGCCGAGGATGTGATGGCCGCCTTCGGCGACAAGGCCTACATGCTCCTGAAGATGAACGGCCGTCTCGTGGGGCTGGCAGGCTGGCAGGTGGAGAACCTGGTGGCGCGCACCACCGAGCTTGCCATGGACGAGGGCCTGGAGGTCCAGAAGGCGCTCGAAGCGTTGATCCGCGAGGTGGAGAAGGCCTCCCGCGACCTGCAATGCGAGGCCTCGCTGATCTTCCCGGATGAAAGCCTGGCGAAACACAGCTCAGTGTGGGCAAGCCTGGGCTACGAGCGCCGCACCCCCAATACCCTGGGTGTGCAGGCGTGGCAGGACGCGGCGGTCGAGTCGATGCCCGACCAGGGCGCCCTGTATTTCAAGCAACTGCGGCAGGACCGGGTCCTGCGGCCCATCTAGGGATCAGGCGGCAGCATAAGGGAGCTGGCCTGCGCCGGGTTCTCGATCCACTGAACCTGATCCCCTGCAACCTGAAACCGTGACAGAATTTCTCAACAACCTCCTCTTCATCTTCCAGCGCATCAACTGGCTGAACCTCGTTGATATCCTGCTGGTCACGCTGATCTTCTTCGGCCTGCTGTACTCTTTGCGCGACACGCAGGCGATGATCCTGCTGCGCGGCGTGATCCTGCTGGTGGTGGTGATCGTCCTGTTCACCAGCCTGGTGGACCTGCCGGCCTTCTCCTGGCTGGTCAACAATGCGCTGCCGGCGCTGCTGGTGGCCATCCCCGTGATCTTCGCCCCCGAGATCCGCCGGACGCTGGAACGGCTGGGCCGGGCCGGGACCTTCTGGACGCCCTCCCGCCAATCCACCGACATCGAGACCCAGCAGATGATCCACGCGGTGGTCAGCGCCTCGGCGCGGCTTTCAGCCCGCCAGCACGGGGCCCTGATCATCCTGCAAAGGCTCGACAGCCTGGGCGAGTACATCAACAGCGGCGTGAAGATGAACGCCCAGGTGACCCCCGAGCTGCTGCTGCAGGTGTTCTATCCCAACACGCCCCTGCATGACGGGGCGGTCATCATCGCGGACGGGCTGCTGGTGGCGGCGGCCTGCGTCATGCCGCTTTCCTCGAGCGGCATCCTCAACCGCTCCCCCGAGCGCCAGATGGGGCTGCGGCACCGCGCCGCGCTGGGCATCTCGGAGGTCAGCGACGCGGTGGCGGTGGTGGTCTCGGAGGAGAGCGGCTCGATCTCGATCGCGCACTCGGGGCGCATGATCCGGCGGCTGGACCCGGACCGGCTGGAGAACATCCTGATCGCCTTCTTCCGCCCCAGCAGCGGCTCGACCCCCACCAACATGCTCACCCGCCTCTTCCCCCATCTCTTCCCGCGCAAGGAAGAATAAGACATGCGCTCCCTTAATGCCAACCTGCGGACATTCTTCTGGGCCTTTGCGCTGGCGCTGGCCGTCTGGGTGGCGGCGGTGACCTCCGCCGACCCGGACGAGGTGCGGGCGCTTTCCTCCCCGGTGCCATTGGAGGTGGTGGGACAGAACTCCGACATGGTGCTCAGCACGGACTTCCCCAAGCAGGTGAATGTCACGCTGCGCGCGCCCAGCACCGTGTGGGAACGCATCTCGGCCAACCCCTCCAGCGTGCGCGCCATCCTGGACCTCTCGGGGCTGGGCGAGGGCGGGCACGAGCTGAGCATCCAGGTGCAGGTCAGCGAGAGGCCCGTGCGGATCGTGTCCGTCACGCCCGCCCAGGTGACGCTGACCCTGGAGCCGCTGGCAACGAAGACCCTCCAGATCGACCTGGCGCAGGCGGGCCAGCCGGCCATCGGCTACCAGGCAGGCGACGCCGTGGTGGAGCCGCTCTCGGTGGTGGTGGCCGGGGCCAAGTCCGCAGTGGACCGGGCCGTGAAAGCGCGCGTGTCCATCAGCCTGGATGGAGCCCGCGAGAGCGTGGACGAGTCCTTCCAGGTGCATGTGCTGGATTCCGTGGGCGGGGCGGTGAGCGGCCTGAGCATTTCCCCGCAGAGCGTGCACGTCACGCTGCCGGTGGGCCAGCAGGGCGGCTACCGCGACCTGGCGGTGAGGGTGGTGGGGCGCGGCAAGGTGGCCGGG
>CAZSPX010000287.1:0-4256 GCA_964608885.1 uncultured Anaerolineaceae bacterium
GGATTCGAGCCGGACCCCGGCCCGGTCGGCCAGCTTCTGAAGGGCTTCTTTGAAGTCGAGACCTTCCTTCTTCATCACGAATTTGAAGATGTCGCCGCCCTCATTGCACTGACCAAAGCAGCGCCAGGTACCCGTCTCAGGCCAGACCACAAAGGCAGGCGTGCGTTTGTTATCGTGGAAGGGGCAGAAACCCGAATAGTTGCGCCCGGTATGGCGCAGCTTTACCCCCGCCTCGGAAACGAGGTCAACAATATCGATCTTGGCCTTGATCTCGTCGATTGTGGACATAAGGTGAGTGAATTATAGACGCGCTCCAGGGGAATCGCAAACCCGGCCTTTGGTTGGATAAAAAAGCGGGGCAGCGGATGCTGCCCCGTGGAGGAGAAACGGACGGGGGAAGGCCCAGTTCCCCCGTCCGGGCCCGAAATTCAGTATCTGGGATGCGATGAAAAGTAATCCGGACGCGGCGGCTGTGGGTCAGGAGAGAGGGATTTCCGGCGGGCGGGGGCCGGCTTTGCCGGGAGAACATGGAAACGGCAGGCAGGCTGTGACCGCCAGGAAGACAAGGCTCGCCGGAACCTGCAGACCGCCAATTCTTTCAAACGCTTGCACAATCAACCGGTTCAAACGGATCTGCAGTAAACCCATCAGTCGAACGCTTGAGTTGGCTTCATCGCATCCCGGACATTCCGGGCCAGGCCTCCTAAGAGACCTTTGAAGAATTAAACGAGCGCCTCCCGCGCGGTGTTATGCGCAGGGGTCAGGTGGATGTGGAGGCACGCTGCACAAGGCTGTTCCAGAGGCGGACCAAGGCATCCCAAAGCTGCTGAAGGGCACTCTCCACCTGGCCCAGGAAGTTGGAGGGTTTTGATTCAACGGGTGGATTGGAAGCCGGCGGGCTTTCCTCGCTTACCCGGTTGAACAGTTTCTCCAACCCCGCCTTGACCTGCTCACCGAGCGCAGCAGTGGATTGATCCGCCCGGTCCCAGGTAGCCTGGGCACGCGCCCGGGCCTCAGGATTAGACCCGATCCAAAAGCCAAGCAGGAAAGCCAGCAGGATCAGGACAGGCGCCGATCTGGCCATAAGATCTCCTTTCGCTCATCCAAAGCCCAGTGAAAAGGCCTGGTCGCGTTCCGGGTCAGGGTCGCCGGGAGCCTTTTCCTCCCCGGGCTCCTGCCCAGCACGCGGATGGAGGCGCAAGTGACGCTTCAACTGCGCGCGCGCCTTTTCACGGTAGGCCGGAGAGGGATGGACAAGCCCCCGGGGATCCAGCCTGATCGCGGCCCGGAGGAGCGGCTCGAGCACTGCTGCCTCAGCCGGATATTCACGCAGGCATTGCTCCAACGTCGCGGAGCCTGCCATCATTTTTTGAATACAGTCATCCAAAATCTGATCAAAATCAACCATTTTGCCTCTGCCAATGCTCCCAATCATCCATTCCATGCCTGACAATGCTTTGCAGATGCCCCGCCCCCCGGGGTTTTTGCCGCATCCCGACCATTAAAACGACATGAGCGAAGGTATGTTATGACCCGGTGTGGAAATGGTCCGACAGATCCGACAGGCCCATTGAAAAACTCTCCCGGGGGAGAGTTTTCTGTAGATTTAGAAGCCTTCGAGCTTGCCCAGGTCCGCGACCCCGCGGGCCAGGGCGGCGATCCGCTGGAGCAGACCCAGGCGGTTCTCCCGCAGAACCGGGTCCTCAGCCATGACCAGCACCTTGTCGAAGAAGGCGTTGACCGCCGGGATGAGAGGCTGGAAGGCGCTAAGAAAATCATCCACCGAACCGGGCCCGCGGGCCTGTTTTTCGGCCTTCTCCACGGCCGCAAAGAGGGCCTTTTCCTCTTTTTCCACGAACGCACGGGGCTGGACCGGGAAGACCTGCGGCTGGTCGCGCGTGATGCGGACGCAGCGCGCGAAGGCCGGCAGGAGAGTGGGCCAGTCCGCCCGTTCCACCCAGGCCTGGAGGGCAGCCACTGCAGCAGCCGCCCCGGAGGGATCCGCGGCCTGTTCGGCAAGGACCGCATCCACCACATCATACCTGTGACCTGCATCTTTAAGCACCACGGCGAGACGGCCGGCAAGGAAATCCAACACCTGCTCCTGCACGGCGGCGCTGACCTCCACAGGCTGAAGTACAGCGGCCTCCCCGACCGCCTTGCGGAGATCAAATGGCAGGCGATGTTCGATCAGCGGCTGGACCACACCAATGGCCGCACGGCGCAGGCCGAAGGGGTCCTTGGCGCCGGTAGGAACCAGGCCGGCTGCAAAGAGACCCACAAGAGAATCCAGGCGATCTGCCAGAGCCACAAGCAGGCCCAGGCGCGAGGCGGGCACGGGCTGGTACTGCTCCCCGATGGCGGCGGCCACCTCCGCAGGCTCACCGGAGCGCAGGGCATACTCGCGGCCGATGATGCCCTGCAGGGAGGTCATCTCCGTCACCATCTGCGTGACCAGGTCGGCCTTGGCAAGATAGACAGCCCGGCGGGCAGACCCGGCATCGGCGGTTTCCATGTCAAGCATGGGGATCAGCGCCTCGGCCAGCCTGCTCATCCGGTCGGCCTTGTCGAGCATGGAGCCGAGCTTCGCCTGGAAGATCAGGGTAGAGAGGCGCGGGCGGTAGGCTTCCAGAGGCTGTTTCACATCCTCGCGGACAAAGAAGTTCGCGTCCGCAAAGCGCGCTCCCAGCACATGCTCGTTGCCCTCCCGCACCAGATCGATGCCGAGGTCATCCCCGTTCCGGATGGCGATGAAGTTTGGAAGGAGCTTCCCGCCTTTCTCGACCGGGAAATAACGCTGGTGCTTCTTCATCACCGAGACCAGCACATCGCGCGGCAGGCTGAGAAAGTCGGGGTTGAACGCGCCCATCACGGCGGTGGGCATCTCCACCAGGTTGGCCACCTCAGAAAGCAGGGCTTCATCCCACAGCGGCCTGCCGCCGAGCAGAGAAGCTGCCTGTTCGATCTGCTCCCGGATGGAGGCCTTGCGCGCTTCGGGGTCGAGGAGGATGCCGGATCCCTGCAGGATGCCCGCGTAGGCCGCAGCCGAGGGAACCTTGATCTCGGGAGAGTCGTGAGGACGCAGCCCGCGCGTCAGGTTGGAGGCGACCACCCCGGCATACTCAAAGGGGATCACCTGGTCTCCCAACAAGGCGACCAGCCAGCGGATGGGCCGCGAGAAGGCGATGCCCGAGGCGTTCCACTTCATGGACTTTTCGAACTTGAGGGAGGCCACCAGGCCCGGCAGGGCAGCGGCGAGCACATCCAGGGCCGGCTGCCCCTTCTGCCTGACCAGCGCGAAGACGTATTTACCGCCGTCCTGTTCACGCACCTCCAGGGCAGAGGGTTCCAGGCCATTCTTGCGGGCAAAACCCAGCGCCGCCGGGGTGGGGCTGCCGGATTTGTCGAAGGCCTTGTCGGCAGGCGGGCCCTTGACCAACGACTCACGGTCCGGCTGGCGCGGGGCAAGCGCCTCAACCATCACGGCAAGGCGGCGGGGGGTCCCCTGGATCTGCAGCGTGCCGTGTTCCAGGGAGAGCTCTTTTAAGAGGGCCGGGACAAGCTGGCGAAGCTGCTCGAGAGCGGTGTCCAGGTCCGCGGCGGGAAGCTCTTCGGTCCCGATCTCGAGAACAAAGGGTTGAGGGGACACTTCTTCCGGCAGGCGCGGGGAGACCGGGGCGCTGCCAGCGGCAGCAGAAGCGGCCGCACCCGGACCGGAGGACTCCTTCAGCAGGGGATATTCCAACTGCTTGCGCTGCTCCAGATAGGTCTCGGCCACGCGCCGCGCCAGCTCGCGCATGCGGCGGAAGTAAGCCTGGCGCTCGGCCACGCCCACCGCGCCGCGGGCATCCAGGGTGTTGAAGATCTGCGAGCACTTGAGCACGTAATCATGGGCGGGGAGCACCAGTCCCTGCTCCAGGCTGGCCTCGGCTTCGCGCTCGAAGCGCTCGAAGACCTCGCGCATGCGCTCCACGCCAGCCACTTCGAAGTAATACTTGCTGTGCTCATATTCCTCGATGCGCCGCACCTCGCCATAAGTGACGGACGCATTCCACGGCAGGTCCCAGGCGGCCCTGACATTGTGCATGCCGATCAGGATGCGCTCGAGACCATACGTGATCTCCACGGCCACAGGGTCGAGGCTGATGCCGCCCACCTGCTGGAAGTAGGTGAACTGGGTGATCTCCTGCCCGTCCAGCCAGACCTCCCAGCCCAGCCCCCAGGCGCCCAGCGCCGGGGATTCCCAGTTGTCCTCG
>CAZSPX010000288.1:0-4244 GCA_964608885.1 uncultured Anaerolineaceae bacterium
GCCCCAACCAGGCCTTCTGGACCCTGTCCTCCCTGTGGGTAGGCTGGCTGTGGGGCCGTGAGGCCGCCGAGCCGTTCAAGATCGGTCTGCGCCGCCGCCGCTATGACTGGGCCTGGAATGCCACAGCCCTCTCCTCGGCGTTCAAGCACCTGGCGGACCTGCTTCCCGAGGGCACCCCCATGCTCGGGCTGCTCGGCGAGCCGGAGGCCGCCTTTGCCACCTCGGCCCTCACCGCTGCCGAAGAGACCGGCTTCCGGCTGGACGGCCTGTCCCTGCGCACGGAGCATGACCCTCTGCAGGTTGTCTGGACCCAGATCGATTCGCACGCGCCCTCCTCGCGCGGTGAGGTCCATTCGGTGCGGAGCGTCATTGAGGAGCTCCTTCAGCAGCGTGCCGAGCCGGTCTCTTACCTGCACCTGCACACCGCCGCGCTGGCTTATCTTGCCTCCACCCGGGCGCTCAAGCCTCCCGCCGACCCGCTGGAGGAGGCGCTTCGCAACACCAATGCCCTCATCGAGACCGCCATCACGGGCGACCCGCGCTTCTTCCATTATGGAAGCGGCGAAGGGCTTGAGACGGGCCAATGGGGTCTGCGCGACTGGGATCCCGCCTCCGAGCCCCTGACCGACCGGGTCGAGGTGGCCGCCGTCCAATCCCTGCAGAAGCACCCCGACCGCCTGTTCCTGGAGATTGAGCAGGAGCTCTACGGGAAATTCCCCGGCCTGCTCACGCCCTCCAAGCGCCTCATCTATCACGTGTTATATTCGTACGCCCACCGGGAGAACGGCCTCTGGCGCCTGCGTCCTGAGGACGCTCCCGCCCTGCGCCGCGAAGAGCTCAAGCAGATGGCCCGCCTCCTGGAGACCATCGGGCAAAGGCTCCATTATAAGACCCGCGAGCAGGAGGGCGCGCTGCTCTGGGAGGCGGGCGGTGAGGTGATCAATGCCTTCTTCGTGATCGCCTCCGCGCTGATGAGCCGCGTGGTGCGGGATTGTCCTTACGAGCCCGCACAGTGTATGATCGTGCTGCCCGGCGGGCGCGCCTCCCTGGCAGCCTACAAGCAGCAGGTCGACCCTGCCCTTGCGGAGCAGATGCGCGGCTGGAAGCTGGTAAAGTTCAGGCTGCTGCGCTCGCTGGCTGCCATCCCGGTCCTGAACCGGCAGACCTTCGAGGAGCAAATAGACCATGACCCCGTGGAACAAGCCCGGGGCCAGTTGATGATGTTCTGATGATGAGACGAACCCTCCCCCTGCTGATCCTCCTTGCCCTGCTCGCCTCCTCCTGTATCACCGTCGCCTCCGAGACGGAGGCGCCCGTGGAGCCCTCCTTCGTTACCTCCACGCTGCCGCCCACGCGCTCGCTGGTGATCCGCCTCACCGCCACCGGGTCCCCCGGCGGGACCGGCACCCCCGGGACGCCGACCCTGGCGGTGACCGCCCCGCCCGACTGCAAGGTGGTCGCGGTCCTGATCGAGGATGTGACCATCCCGGACGGCACCTCGATCAGCGCGGGCAAGACCTTCACCAAGACCTGGAAGTTCAAGAACACCGGCACCTGTCCCTGGGTGGGCTACAAGCTGGCCTACGTCAGCGGCGACCGCATGGGCGCGCCCGAGACCGCCCCCGTGGACCAGACCCTGGCAGGCGACCTGGTAAACGTCTCGGTGGACCTCGCCGCGCCCCTCGCAGACGGCTCCTATACCGGCTTCTTCGAGCTGCAGGACGCAGAGGGGCAGGTCGTCCCCATCGGGTTGGAGAAGACCTTCTGGGTGAAGATCGTGGTGGGGGCGGGCGGCCTGCCCATCGCCACCAGCAGCGGCAGCGCCACGCAGACCAGCGGCGGCGGCTCGGGGAGCTGCCAGGTCACCACCAACGCGGCCTACATCAACGACCTGCTTGCCCTCATCAACGCCGCCCGCGCCGAGGCGGGTGCGCCGGCCGTAACGCTCAATGCACAGCTCAGCGCCGCGGCCCAGGGTCACAGCGATGACATGGCCTGCCACAGCCTGATCAGCCACACCGGCTCGGACGGGTCCAGTATCGGGCAGCGCCTCGCGGCGGCGGGCTATTCCCCCTCCTATTACATCGAGGTCATCGCCATCGGCACGCCGCAGGATGCCATGTCACAGTGGAACGATGACGCCCTGCACCGCAACGCCCTGATCGACCGCAACGTGACCGAGATCGGCATCGGCTATGCCTTTTCCTCCGCCAGTTCCTACGGCGGCCACATCACGGTGGACATGGCGAGCCCTTAGGCGAGCCCGTAGGCGGGGCCGCCAGGCTTATCTGGATTCTGCCAGCGGCCGACCCGAGCGGGCCGCCTCCAGCACATCCAGGATGGCCTGCGCGGATTGGGCCGCATGCTCGCGCCTGTCCACCAGGCTGAGGTGGGTGCCGCCCTCGACGATGTAGATCTTGTAGTCACTGGAGAGGGCGCCCTGCTGATCGAAGAGTTGTTTCCACTGGGGGATGCTGTCCATCACCTCGCTGCCCACCACCACTGCCACAGGGATGCTCCCCAGGCTCCCCGGGACGTACAGCTCGCGCACCTGCGCCAGCAGGGTGGGGTAAAGGTGGTACTGCCTTTTGGTGGCCTGCGCCCATTGGGTGGAGGCAAGATAAGCCTGCAGGTCGCCTCTCTGCGGTTCCGGGAGGTCTGGATCAGTGGGAGGGAAGTTCATCAAGCGCAGGATCCCCAACCAGCTGACGATGGGCGCCGAGTCGATCATGCCCTGCCCGGGGGAATTGGGCATCACATCGGGCTCCCCGAGGGCGCGCTGGCCGTCCGGCAGGGTGCCTTCGATGAAGACCATCCCCGCGGTATCTTCGGGATACATATCCGCATAGGTCCGGATGAACAGGCCCCCAAAGGAATGTCCCACCAGGATATAAGGCCCGGCGACCCCGGCATTGGCCAGCAGGGTGTGCAGCGCCTCGGAGTTCATGCGAGTGTCGTTGGGCTCGGGGCTGAGGTCGCTCCAGCCTGCATCGGCGCGGTCATAGGCGCAGACAAGGGTGGATCTCGCCAGCTCGGGCTGGATCCATGCCCAGTTCGAGACGGTGCCCAGGTTGGCGGCATCCAGGATGACCGCCGGGCTGCCCTGGCCTTCGCAGTAGATGTGCAGGCGATAGCCTCCCACCTCCACGAGCTGGCCGGGCCTCGGGTGGCTGCGCCGGTCCAGGGCGCTGCTCACGGACTGGTACAGGCCGCCCAGCAGGGCAAGGGCGAATGGGGCAATGAGGATCCCCAGCAGGATGCGTTTCAACCAGAGAGGCGGGCGGCTTGAAGGTTCTTTCGTGTGATCCACGTGATATTCTCCTCATGCCTTGCGGATGTACTTCTTCCGGTAGTCCTCCAACTGCTGCGGCGTCATGAACTGCCGCCCCAGGATCTTGTTCCAGTCCAACATGCCCTCCAGGTCCGCGGCAGGGACCTGTCCCTCGGGCAGGTAGCCCACGAAGGAACGGTTGTAGCCCTCCTCGCTGCCCTCGGAGAGGATCTCGGGCAGGTAGTGCTTGACGACCCCAATGGAGGAGACGCGCCGGTCCTCGTAGGGCACGCCCGGCTCGAAGGTCAGCACCACTGTCCCCTCGGCGGTCTCGGCCACATCGACCACGGTGGCCTCGTGGATCCAGCGCAGGTATTGCAGCGGAGACTTGACCTGGACCTTCTTCTCGTTGATGAAAGTGCGCGAGCGCGTGATGGGGTCGGTCATGAAGTAGTTCCACGAACCGGAAACCGTGGGGCCGGCCTTCTTCGAGAGGAAGGCCGGGTTGAGCAGGCCGTCGCCTGCTGCCGTGGAGACGGGATGTGCCGCCTGCCAGGCGTTGGGGGCCTTCTCCACGAAGCGCAGCCACAGGATGCTCGCGCCGGGTGTGTAATCCGCCGCCGTGGCGGGCTTCTTGATGTAAGGCCGCGGGGTGCCCGCGATCTTGTTCTCCTGCTCGTTCTTGCGGTACCAGCTGAACTTGGGCGTCAGGCCGCCGGGGGGCGACCAGCCGCGCAGGTGCTGGATGTGCTCGGCCACCTCGTTGCAGACGGCGCGCGTGACGATGAGCTGGCTGGTGGCGTCGTGCTCCTCCCGCCAGCCGGTGACGGCGGCGCTCTTCCACTTGTCGAGCACCTGGCGGTATTTGTCGTACTCCCGATCCCAGCGCTCCTGCTGCTCCTCGTCGGTGAGCTTGTCCCAGTTGGGGTCCTTTGCCTCGGTCACGCGCCGCTGCGTGAGCCCCACGATCTCC
>CAZSPX010000289.1:0-4231 GCA_964608885.1 uncultured Anaerolineaceae bacterium
GCCGCTGGGGCGAGGCGGCCGCCGCTCAGTACCTGGTGGACCTGGGCTGTGAGTTGATTGCATCCAACGTCCGCACCCCCTATGGCGAGATCGACCTTATTGTCCGCCGTGCGGACCTGACGGTCTTCGTGGAGGTCAAAACCCGCACCTCCTCAAGTTTCGGTCTCCCGGAAGTTGCGATCAATGCGCGCAAATTAGAGCATATGCTTCATGCCGCGGAACACTATGCCGCCGCGAACGGGATCGATCACTGGCAGATCGACGTGGTCTCCGTCGAGGGAAAACCCGGATCCACCCCCATCCTTACCCACTTCGAGAATATCAGCTAAGCCGCCTGTCCTTCCTGCCTTGATCCAGGTGCAGGTCCAGGAAGGCCTCCACGATCCGCGGCTCGAACAACCGTCCGGACTGCTCGCGGATGTAATCATATACCTCCTCCTGCGGAAGCGCTGCCCGGTACGGGCGGTCGGAGGTCATGGCATCCCATACATCCACCACCGTAAAGATGCGCGCCCAGTAGGGTATTTGATCGCCCTTGAGGCCCTGCACGTAACCGGAGCCGTCCCAATGCTCGTGATGGCAGTAGGGAATGTCAAGAGCTGGTCTCAAATAGTCAATACTGGAAAGCCAGTCATAGGCGGTCTGCGGGTGCTGGCGCATGATCGCCCATTCTTCCCTGTCCAATGGACCGGGCTTCTTCAGGATATTATCGGGGATGGCCATTTTCCCAATATCGTGCAGCAGCGCTCCCCGCCCCAGGTGAGGCAGGTCGGCATCCTCCACGCCCAGGCATTTCGCCAGTTCAACAGTGGCCTGTGCCACTCGCAATGTATGCCCTTCCGTTTCATTGTCCCGCAGGTCCAGCGCCCGGACCCAGCCCTCCAGGGTCTTCTGGTAGGCTGTCTCCAGCTCCGCGTTGGCGGCATGAAGTTTCTCCACCAGGCGAGCGTTCTCCAGGGCCACGGCGATCTGGTTGGCGGACGCCTGCATGGTGGGCACATCCCGTTCGGTTAGATTCGCGCCCACCATGTTCAACATGCCGGTGATGCGGCCTTCATAGATAAGGGGCACAAATATCCCCGGCGGGTTGCCCAACAGGTTGAGAAGCGGGCGGATCAACCGCTTGAGCTGTTGAGGCACCACCTGCACCGAGACTACGGCGGTATCCGGGACAAAGATACTCTGACCATGGCGGGTGACATTTTCGTAAACATCCACCTTCGCCACCGGGATGGCATATCCTTTGGCGGTAACCTTGAGAATCTTCTCGAAGCCGGCCAGCACCTTGCTCAGTGGGCTGGAATACGCCACGGTCTTGAAGTCCAACACCTCGCCCCGCTCGTCCAGCAGGCTGATGCCGCCCCGCAGCCCCAGGTTGATCACTTCCTCCCTGAAGACAGCGTACACATTCTCTTCACTTTGAATGGAATTCTGGAGGGCTGTAGCAACCGAATTCAGTGCATAAAGGAGTTCCAGCGAGCCTTGTTGATGGATCTGTGGGTCTTCCTGGATGTTTCGCATGGTTATCCCTGACCGGTCATTGATCCATTTCGAAAGACATTAGCTTCCCCCGCGTGCTGCAATCTGATTTTACGTCATCCCTTTCTTACAGACAAGCATCCCACGCTTCCCGCGTATAATCGACCCATGCAGCCGCCTTTGATCGTCCTTGTGGGACCCACTGCCGTCGGCAAAACGGACGCCTCCCTGCGCCTCGCAGAATCCCTTCCGGGAGAGATCATCTCTGCCGATTCCCGTCTCTTCTATCGCGGCATGGACATCGGGACCGCCAAACCTTCCCGGGAGGAGCGGGAGCGCGTCCCCCACCACCTGATCGATGTAGCCGATCCCGACGAAACCTGGTCGCTCGCTCTATTTCAGCAGCGCGCCCGCGAGGCGATCGCGGGAGTCCATGCCCGCGGTCGGCTGCCCCTTCTGGTCGGCGGGACCGGCCAGTATGTGCGCGCCGTGATCCAGAACTGGTCCCCTCCGCCGGTCTCGCCGGATCCCCGCCTGCGGGCAGCCCTTGAAGCCCTGGCAGAGGCTCACGAGGGAGACTGGCTTCATCAGCGCCTCCGCCATATGGATGCTGCCGCCGCAAACCTGATCGACCCGCGCAACCTCCGCCGCACCGTCCGCGCCCTGGAGGTCATCCTGGCGACAGGTCGGCCGTTTTCCGGCCAGCGCAGCCAGGGAGCCCCGCCGTACGATGTCGTGATGATCGGCCTGAAGCGCCCCAGGCCTGAACTTTACGCCCGGATCGACGAACGCATCGACGCGATGTTTTCCGCCGGTCTTCTGGAGGAGGTTCAGCGCCTGCTTTCCCGGGGGTATTCCGCCGCACTTCCCTCCATGTCGGGGATTGGCTACCGTGAATGCTGCCGGGTGCTCCAGGGTGATTGGAGCGTGGCTGAAGCCCGCGAGTCCATGCGCCGCCTCACGCGCATCTTTGTCCGCCGCCAGTCCAACTGGTTCAAGGAGAGCGACCCTTCAATCCACTGGTTCGAGGCGGGTGACCATGACCTCGTTGCGCAGCTCCTTGGCCTGATTCGGACAAAAGTACGTCCCTGAAAAGTTGACTTTTGTTTTTTTCACGACTATACTGACTCTACTATTGCATTCGCCAAAGCACAGGAGGAGGAAAGGATGGACGAACGACCGTGGCTTAAGCACTACGATCCGGGGGTGCCGATTTCCCTTGAATACCCAAGAGTGCCTCTGTTTTCCTTTTTGGAGGAATCCGCGAGGAAATACCCCGACCGCGCCTGTACCATTTTCAAGGGCGCGGTCATTACGTACAGGGAGATGTCCGCCATCACCGATCATATCGCCGCCGCCCTGGTGGATATGGGCGTGAAGAAGGGCGATCGGGTGGGCATCTTCATGCCGAACACCCCCCAGTTCGTGATGGCCTACTACGGGATCTTAAAGGCCGGGGGCGTTGTGGTGGCCACCAATCCCCTCTACACCCCCACCGAGATCGAGCATCAGGCGGCCGATGCGGGCATTGAAGTAATGTTCGTGATGACGAACTTCTACAATACCATCAAGAAAGCCCAGCCCAACACCCGCATCAAGAAATTGATCGTCAGCAACCTGAAGGAAACCCTGCCGCCTGTCCTGCGGGTATTGTTCACCCTGCTGAGGGAGAAAAAGGGCGGTTTCCGGCTGGACAGCTTGCAGGCAGGCGACGTCTGGCTTACCGACCTGCTCCGGAAATACGCCGCATCCCCGCGCCCGGCCGTCGAGGTGGGCGCCGATGATGTGGCCCTCTTTCAATATTCCGGCGGGACCACGGGCATCTCCAAGGGCGCGGTGGCCACTCACTATAACGTGGTGGCCAATACCCTGCAGATCAAGTGTTGGATGACAGGCCTGGACGAGGGCGGGGAGGTCGTGCTCATGGCCATCCCCCTGTTCCACGTCTACGGCATGGTTGCCGGGATGAACTTCGCCATGTCCGGCGGGGCAAGTATGGTGATGATCCCCAACCCGCGCGATCTGAAGGATGTTCTGGAGAACATTTCCAAGCACAAACCAACGATCTTCCCGGGTGTTCCGGCCATGTACAATGGCATCAACAACCATCCCGAGGTCAAGGCGGGCAAGCATGATCTCAGCTCCATCAAGGCTTGCATTTCCGGCTCAGCCCCGCTCCTCCGCGAGACCAAGGAGCGCTTTGAGGCCCTGACGGGCGGCAAGGTCTTCGAGGGCTACGGCCTGTCCGAGGCCCCCACCGCCACCCACTGCAACCCCCTCAACGGCGTCAACAAGACCGGCTCCATCGGCATGCCTCTCCCGGATGTGGAGGTCAAGATCATTGACCTGGACAACGGTGAGACCGAAATGGCCCAGGGAGAGATCGGCGAGATCGTGATCCACGCCCCGCAGATGATGAAAGGCTATCACAACATGCCGACTGAGACATCCAACGCGCTACGCAAGCTCAGCGATGGGAAGGTCTGGCTGTTCACCGGCGATATCGCCCAGATGGATGAGGATGGCTATTTCTATATCGTTGACCGCAAGAAGGAGCTCATCAAACCTGGCGGCTATCAGGTCTGGCCGCGCGAGGTCGAGGAAACCCTGGCTGCCCACCCCAAGATCATGGATGTGGGCGTGGCCGGTATTCCCGATCCCTACCGTGGGGAGACCGTCAAGGCCTGGATCGTGATGAAACCCGGCGAGACCATCACCGAGGAGGAGCTTAAGGCCTTCTGCAAGGAGCGCC
>CAZSPX010000290.1:0-4201 GCA_964608885.1 uncultured Anaerolineaceae bacterium
CAAGAGTCATGTCCATGCCCCCATTATCTCCGCCCACGTCCCGGGATGCAAGCCCTGGAAGTTGACCCGCTCTGCGATTTGTGGGATAATCGGCCAATCAGATCAGACCTGCCTGTGCAGGAAAAGCGTCGATGGGAACGAGTAGGTCCATGGAACTGTCAGCGAGCCTGTGATGAGTGCGAGGCAGGCCGGGGAACTGGACCGAAAATCATCCCGTAGCTTCGAACTGAAATGAGCCTTGCTCAGAGTAGGGGAGACGGAGTCGCTCTCCGTTACCAGGGCGCGAAGATAAGCACCCGCCGTCTTCGCCTGAGCGCCCGTCCACTGGACGGGAAGCAGAGTGGTACCGCGCGAGCCCTGGCTCCCGTCTCTGAGAGAGATGGGAGTTTTTGTTTAAAGCCCGCGGCCTCTCTGTCTCACGCCGCGATAAAACCGGAGGTTGAATGTTCAAACCTGTTTCTTCAAAGCTTGACGTGAACTCGATGGAGGACGGCGTCCTGAGGTTCTGGAAGAGCCGCCAGGTATTCAAGAAGACCGTCGAGCAGCGCCAGGGCGCGCCTGAATACGTCTTCTACGAAGGTCCGCCTACCGCCAACGGCAAGCCGGGGGTCCATCATGTGCTGGCGCGCGCCTTCAAGGATATGTTCCCGCGCTATAAGATCATGCGCGGTTTTCAGGTCTCGCGCCGCGGCGGCTGGGACACGCACGGCCTGCCGGTGGAGATCGAGGTCGAGAAACAGCTCGGTTTTAAGAACAAGCACGAGATCGAGGCCTTTGGTATCGAGAAGTTCAATGAGCTGTGCCGGAAATCGGTCTTCACCTACATCCAGGATTGGGAGCGCCTGACCGACCGCATCGCCTTCTGGGTGGACCTGGACGATGCGTACGTGACCTATACCAACGACTACATCGAGTCGGTCTGGTGGATCCTGAAGAATTTCTGGGAGAAGGACCTGCTTTACAAGGGGCACAAGGTCGTCCCCTATTGCCCGCGCTGCGGCACGCCTCTTTCCGATCATGAGGTGGCTCTGGGTTATGAGGATGCCAGTGATCCCTCGGTCTTCGTGCGCATGCCCCTCGTGGAGAAACCGGACACCTCGCTGCTTGTGTGGACCACCACTCCCTGGACCCTCCCCGGGAATGTGGCAGTGGCCGCCCACCCCGAAGTGGATTATGTCACGATCGAGCGTGATAACGAGGGCACGCGCGAGCGTCTGATCCTTGCGAAGGCGCTCGTGGAAAAGGTGTTCGGGGAGGAAAAGGTCACCGTGGTGGAATCCTTCAAGGGCCGCCGGCTGAAGGGCATGAAGTATCATCCGCTCTTCACATTCCTGCCGCCTGCCAAGCCTGCCCACTTCGTGGTGATGGGGGATTTCGTCACCACCGAGGATGGCTCGGGCCTCGTGCACATCGCGCCCGCCTTTGGTCAGGAGGATATGCAGGCTGCCACTGAGAACGACCTGCCCGTGCTGATGACCGTGCAGCCCGATGGCACCTTCATCCCCGAGGTCAAGCCCTGGCGCGGCGTGTTCGTCAAGGAGGCCGACCCCCTCATCATCCAGGACCTCCAGGCGCGCGGGCTGCTCTTCAAGTCCGGGACCTACAACCACACGTATCCGTTCTGCTGGCGCTGCCATACGCCCCTGCTGTATTACGCTCGCGAGACCTGGTACATCCGCACCAGCGCCCATCGCGACCAGTTGGTGGCGCTGAATAATCAGATCCACTGGGTTCCTGACCACATCCGCGAGGGCCGTTTTGGGAACTGGCTCTCCAATAATGTGGACTGGGCTCTTTCCCGCGAGCGTTACTGGGGTACGCCTCTTCCGGTCTGGGAGTGCGTCGACTGCAAGCGTCATGAGTGTGTCGGATCGGTGGCCGAGCTTTCCGCGAAGACCGGCCGGGACCTCCACGACCCGAAGCTGAATTCGGGCCGCGGCCTCGATCTGCATCGTCCCTATGTGGATAACCTCACATGGTCCTGCTCCGAATGCGGCGGGAAGATGGAGCGCGTCCCCGACCTGATCGATGTCTGGTTCGACTCAGGCTCCATGCCTGTCGCCCAGTGGCACTACCCGTTCGAGAACGAGAAGAAGTTCGAAGAGCAGTTCCCTGCCGATTACATCTGTGAAGCCGTGGACCAGACGCGCGGCTGGTTCTATTCTCTGCACGCCATCAGCACGTTGCTTTTTAATAAGCCTTCCTACAAGAATGTGATCTGCCTTGGCTTGATCCTCGATGAGGACGGCCAGAAGATGTCCAAATCCAAGGGCAACATCATCGCCCCCTGGGATGTGCTGGATGCCCACGGCGCGGATGCTTTCCGCTGGTACCTCTACACGGCTACCCCGCCGGGACAGGAACGGCGCTTCTCTTCCGCCCTGGTGGGCGAGGTGATCCGCAACTTCACCCTCACGCTGTGGAACGTTTATTCGTTCTTCGTGACGTATGCGAACCTCGATGAACCCACCATGCCCAATGTGCCGGTGGCCTCCAATGAACTGGACCGCTGGCTGCTCTCCGAGCTGAACGTACTCGTCCGCGGCGTGACGGAGGCGTACGAAGCCTATGATGTCCCGAACGCGACCCGGCCCATCGAGCAGTTCGTGGAGAAGCTCTCCACCTGGTATGTCCGCCGCTCGCGCCGCCGCTTCTGGAAGAACGACTCGGATTCCGACAAGCAGTCGGCCTATTCGACCCTCTACACCGCGCTTGTGACGGTGGCGAAGCTGCTGGCCCCTGCCATGCCCTTCCTGTCCGAGGAGCTGTATCAGAATCTCGTCCGCTCCGTGGATGAGGGCGCCCCTGAATCTGTTCACCTCGCCCGCTGGCCCGAGGTGATGACAGAGTTCATCGATGAAGGTCTCAATCGCGACATGGACGCTGTGATGCGCCTGGTCTCTCTTGGACACGCCGCGCGCCAGAAGGCCAATCGCAAGGTCAGGCAGCCCCTGGCTGCCGCCGCCTTCTCGGTGGGGAGCGCCGCCGAACGCAAGGCCTTGCAAACCTACTCGGAGATCGTCGCGGATGAGCTGAACGTCAAGGAGGTCCGCCTGCTGGATTCCGCCACCGAGGCGGTCTCGCATACCGTCAAGCCTCTGCCCAAACAGCTCGGCCAGAAATACGGCAATAAATTCCCGGCCATCCAAAAAGCCGTCCTAGCCCTCGATCCAGAGCAGGCCGCCCATACTTTGCTGGCCGGTCAGCCTCTCAAGGTGCAGGCGGACGGCGTTGACTATGAACTTCTTCCGGATGAGCTGGAGGTGAAAGCCGCGGCCCGTGAGGGCTTTGCCGTGGCCGAGGATGGCGCGTATGTTGCCGCCCTTGTCACGGAGCTTACCCCTGAGCTCGTCCAGGAAGGGCTGGCCCGTGAGTTCGTCCGCCGCATCCAGGACCTGCGCAAGACCGCGGATCTGGATGTTGCCGACCGCATCAACCTGTTTGTGGAGGCCTCCGAGGGCCTGAGGGCCGCCATCGAGGCATATCGCGAATATGTGACTGTCGAGACCCTAACGCGCCAGTTGGCATTCGAAGCTGCCCCCGGGGGTGCCTCACTTGTGGAAGATTCATTTGATGGCGAGACCCTCAAGGCCGGGCTGGTCAAGGCGTGACACCCATTCAGATTGAGCGCGTGACCCGTGTGGATGCGGAACTATTGGAGGCATTCCAGCGCCTCGTCCCTCAGCTCACCCGGAACAATCCGCCCCCTTCCGGTCAGGACCTGGGGGACCTGGTCGCCTCTGAGTCAAGCGCCTTGTTTGTGGCGCGTGATGTAGCCGGTGTGATCGTGGGAGCCGCCAATGTGACCATTTATCGTGTCCCCACCGGCATCCGCGCCATCATCGAGGATGTGATCGTGGACGCCTCCGCTCGCGGCCTCGGGACGGGCGAGGCCCTCGTCCGCCGTGCGCTGGAGGAGGCCCGCCTGCGCGGCGCCCCCGCGGTCACCCTGACCTCCAACCCGAAGCGTGAGGCCGCCAACCGCCTCTATCAGCGCATGGGCTTTCAGCTCCGGGAAACCAATGCCTACGTCTATAAGTTTGACACCTAGTGCCCCAATGGAACAAAAAAAGGCGGCCCATGCGAGCCGCCTTTTTTTGTTCAGGGTCTTTAGGGTTGGTGTCCATTCCCGCGGCCGTTGCCGTGGTTCTTGTTTTTGTTGCTGCCGTTTCCATGGGACTGGGGCGAGGTCGGGGTAGTC
>CAZSPX010000291.1:0-4193 GCA_964608885.1 uncultured Anaerolineaceae bacterium
ATCTGGCCATAGGTGGTGGTGGCTTCGGTCTGCGCAAAATCGATGTTGGCGCGCAAGGTCTGGAGCGGGACACGCCCGTCGCGCAGCCAGACGTCGCGGGACATATCCGCCCCGCCCAAGCGGCCGCCCACCATGATCTTGATGCCCTGGGCACCCTGGCGCATGGCCTGCTGGATGGCGCGCTTCATGGCACGCCGGTAGGCGATGCGGCGCTCGAGCTGGTCGGCGATGTTATAGGCCACCAGCATGGCGTCGGTATCGGGCGAGGAGATCTCCTTGATGTCCAGCTCGATCTTCTTGCCGATCAGGGTCTCGAGGGCTGCGC
Organism: uncultured Anaerolineaceae bacterium; assembly: GCA_964608885.1. Lineage (GTDB taxonomy): Bacteria > Chloroflexota > Anaerolineae > Anaerolineales > Villigracilaceae > JACPVF01. Next base: position 326 of record CAZSPX010000291.1, read on the forward strand.
GGATGCGCTTCACGCCTTCACCCTTGCGGCCGATCAAAATGCCGGGCTTGGCGGTGTGGATCGCAATGCGGATCTTTCCCGGAGTGCGCTCCACATCCACGCGCGAGATGCCGGCTTTGCCTTTCAGGACCATCTCAGGCAGGTTCTTGCGCAGCTCGCGGACCTTGGAATTGGCGGCCGCGCCGCCTTTGGAGGTCTTGCCTGAAAGCAGGTTGCGGATGGCCATATCCTGGTGGAGCTGCTGGCGGTACTGGGCGCCTTCGGCGAACCAACGCCCTTGCCAGGGCTGGTTGATCCCCAAACGCATACCAATCGGGTGTACTTTTCGACCCATAATTTCTCCTTTATGCTCCGCGCTCGCGCAGGACCACGGTTACATGCGAGTTGCGGCGCAGGATCGGCTTGAAACGGCCACGGGCCCCGAACCGGCGCCATTTGCGCGTGGGGGCTTCATCAGCAAAGATCGTCGCGACGAAGAGGTCATCGCGGCTGACGCCAAAATTCTCCTCCGCATTGGCGACCGCGGAGGCCACCAGCTTGCGGACGGGCAGGGCGCCGCGCTTGTTCACGAAGCGCAGGATCTCCAGCGCTTCAATGGCGCTCTTGCCGCGCACCAGGTCCACGACCAGGCGCACTTTTTGGGCCGAGAGCGGCAGGAAGCGCAGGTGAGCACGAATATCTGTCATGGCTCGATCTCCTTACGCCGCGGCCTTCTCGCCGGCCATGTGGCCGCGGAAGGTGCGGGTGGGGGCAAATTCACCCAGGCGGTGGCCGACCATGTTCTCGGTGATGTAGATCGGCACATGCCTGCGCCCATCATGCACCGCGATGGTATGCCCCACCATCTGCGGGAAGATCACGCTGGCGCGGCTCCAGGTGCGGATGACTTTCTTTTCGCCCTTCTGGTTCATGGCCTCCACGCGTTTGAGCAGCTTCGGCTGGATGAAGGGTCCTTTTTTAAGTGATCTGGACATTGCTTCTTTCCTTTTGTTCTTTCAGCGCCTAACGGCTGCTCTTGCTGCGGCGGCGCACGATATATTGATCGGTCCGCTTGTTGCGGCGGGTCTTCTTGCCGAGGGTGGGCTTGCCCCACGGGCTCTTGGGTCCGGCCAGGCCGATCGGCTGGCGGCCTTCACCACCGCCGTGCGGATGGTCGCGGGGGCTCATGGCAGTTCCGCGCACGGTCGGGCGGATGCCCTTGTGGCGCTTGCGGCCCGCCTTCCCGAGCTTGATATTGCTGTGGTCCAGGTTGCCCACCTGCCCGATGGTCGCGTAGCAGACCTGCGGGATCAGGCGTACTTCACCGGACGGCATGCGGATCTGGGCGAAATCGCCCTCCTTTGCCAGCATCTGGGCCGCGCCGCCTGCCGAGCGGACCATCTGCCCGCCCTTGCCCGAGCGGACCTCGATATTGTGGATCAGCGTGCCCACGGGGATGTTGCTGATCGGCAGCGAGTTGCCGGTGCGGATCTCAGCCGTGGCGCCTGCCATGACCGTGTCACCGACCTTCAGGTCCAGCGGGGCAACGATATAGCGTTTCTCGCCATCCGCATAAAAAAGCAGGGCCAGGCGCGCCGTGCGGTTCGGGTCGTACTCGATGGCCGCAACCCTGGCGGGGATATCGCGCTTGTCGCGTTTGAAATCCACAATGCGGATGTAGCGCCGCGCTCCGCCGCCCCGGTGGCGGACGGTCACACGGCCGTGGACATTGCGTCCGCCCTGTTTGCGCTGCGCAACCAGCAGGGCGCGCTCGGGGGTGGACTTGGTGATCTCTTCGAAGGTATAGCCGGTCATCCCACGCTGACCCGGCGTAACCGGTTTGTACTTTTTGACGGGCATTATTGCACCCCTTCAAAGATCTCGAGGGTCTGCCCCTCGGCCAGGGTAACCAGCGCCTTCTTGTACGCGGCCCGGCGGACCAGAAGCCGGCGGCTGCGGGCGCGGCGCCCGCGTTTGGCCGGCGCATTGATAATGTTCACACGCACCACCTTGACGTCAAAGAGGGTCTCGACCGCGTCCTTGACCATCGTGCGGGTGGCCTCATCGGTGACCACGAAGGCGTACTGGGTCAGCTTTCCAGACAGGTAGCTGGACTTCTCAGTGACCAACGGGCGGATAAGGACATTGAACAGGTTCTTCATGTCTATCTCCTATCCGAGGTGGGCTGTCAGAACGTCCAGCGTCTTGAGCGGCAGGACGACCTTGTCAAAGGTCAGCAGATCGCGGATGTTCAGGTAGCTGGCGAGCAGCACCTTGGCCTCCCCGATGTTGCTGGTCAGGCGCATCACGCTGTCGTAGGCCTGGTCCTTCTCAGGCATGAGGACCAGTGCGCTGGAGCCGCCCACCAGGTTGTTGAGAGCCTGGGCCATCAGGCGGGTCTTGGGCTCATCGAACTTGAACTCGTCCACCACGACAATGGCGGCTTCGTTGGCCTTGACGGTCAGGGCCGAGCGGAGTGCTGCCTGGCGCATCTTTTTGGGCATGCGCTGTTCATAGCCGCGCGGATGCGGGGTGTGGATGCGGCCTCCGCCGACCCACTGCGCGGCGCGCGTGGAGCCCTGGCGGGCGCGTCCGGTCCCCTTCTGCTTCCAGGGCTTGCGCCCGCCGCCCGAGACCTCGGAACGGGTCTTGGTATCATGGGTGCCCAGGCGGGCATTGGCCATCTGGCGGGTATAGGCCTGGTGCATGAGGTCGGTGTTGACGGCGGCCTCGAAGATGCTCGCAGGGAGTTCCACCTGGCGCAGCTTCTTACCTTCGATGTTGAGGATATCTACTTTCATGACTGATATTGCTCCCGTTTGCCGCGCGCCTACTGCTTGCGCGCCTCTTTAATGAGGATGAGGCCGCCCTTTGGCCCGGGAACCGCGCCATGGATGCCGAGCAGGTTGCGCTCCGCGTCCACAAGGACGATCTTCAGATTCTGCGCCGTGACGCGGTCCATGCCCATGTGACCGGCGCCGCGCGCGCCCCGATACACGCGCCCCGGCGTGGTGCCGGAGCCGCGCGAACCCGGCGCACGGTTGCGGTCGGAGGTGCCGTGAGTAGCGTTCATGCCGTGGAAGTGGTAGCGCTTGACAGCTCCGGCAAAGCCCTTGCCCTTGCTGACGCCGATCACATCCACGCGCTCACCCACGCCAAACACATCCACGGTGAGCTTGTCGCCGATCTTCAGTTCATGGTCCTTGGCGCGGAACTCGCGCAGGAAGCGCAGGGGGGGAAGTTCGTTGGCCTTCAGGTGGCCGAACTGGCCGCCGGTCAGGCGCTTGGCATTGATCTCGCCGAAACCCAGCTGCACGGCCGAATAGCCTTCTTTCTGAGGCTCGCGCACCTGGGTAACGTAACATGGCCCAGCTTCGACGAGCGTCACCGGATAGGCGACACCTTTTTCATCGAAGATCTGGGTCATGCCGATCTTCTTTCCAATGAGCCCTTTCAACATGCTCTATTTTCTCCTTCAAAAGGTATTGACGAGACTGCCAACCGGGGCTTCGGTCGCATCATCTCCGTGCAGCACAGTCAGCAGGCCTGAAGCAGAGGCGGTTTGTCGGTCTGCCCGCAGACCCGCTCTTGTGCTGTCTCTCAAAATCCGCGGCCAGGCCGCGGCTTTGATCTAGATTTTGATCTCGATATCCACACCCGCGGGCAGGTTCAGCCGCATCAGCATGTCGATGGTCTTGGAATCAGGATCCAGGACATCGATCAGGCGGTTGTGCGTGCGGATCTCGAAATGCTCGTGCGAATCCTTGTCAATGAACGAGGAACGGCGTATTGTAAACCGTTCCAGCTTGGTTGGCAAGGGTACTGGACCAACAACATGTGCGCCGGTGCGCTCTGCCGTCTCGACGATCCGTTTGGCGGACTGGTCGAG
>CAZSPX010000292.1:0-4091 GCA_964608885.1 uncultured Anaerolineaceae bacterium
CATTCCCCTGTCCGGCGATGAAGCCCCTGCGCACGCGCCGGCCTTCCTCGCTGCGGATTGGGATGTTCTGCAGGTTGGGGTTGGCCGAAGAGAGCCGCCCGGTCACCGCCCCCGTCTGGCTGTAGGAGGTGTGCACCCGCCCGGTCCCCGGATCGACCGCCGCCTGGAGGGCATCCACGTAGGTGGATTTCAGCTTGGCCAGTTCGCGATGCTCCAGCACCAGGTCCACCACGGTGTGTTGGCCTCGCAGCAGGTCCAGCACCCCCGCGGAGGTGGAGTAATGCCCGCTGGCGGTCTTGTTGCCGCGGTCGGGGGGCTGCAGCCCCAGGTGCGTGAACAGGATCTCGGAGAGCTGCTGGGTGGAGTTGAGGTTGAAGGTCTTGCCGGCCGATTGATAGACCTGCCCCTCGATGGCCGCCAGCCGCTTCTGCAGGTCCGCGCCCAGCGAGACGAAGAAGGGCAGGTCCAGCAGGACGCCCTCCATTTCCATATCCGCCAGCACCGGGAGCAGCGGCATCTCGACCTCGTTCAGCAGCGCCAGCCCGTTGACCCGTTCCAGGTCGGCCCGCAGGAGGGGCATCAGCCGCAGCGTGGTCTCTGCGTCCGCGGCGGCATACGGGGCCGCGGCCTCGATCGGCACCTCGGCCATGCTGATCTGCTTGCGTCCCGTCCCGATCAGCGCCTCGATATGCGTCATTTCCTCGCCCAGCCGCGCCTCCGAGAGATTCTTCAACCCCAGGTGCCGCGAGGATGGGTCGACCAGGAACTCGGCGATCATGGTGTCAAAGCGCACCGGGCTCACCTGGATCCCGTTGCGCTTCAGCATGATGTAGTCGTATTTTGCGTTGTGCGCCACCTTTTCGATCTTCGGGTCTGTGAGCGGGCCGCGCAGCGCCTCGATCACCTCGCTCAGCGGCAGGTTCGTCCCCGCCCGGTGGCCGACCGGGATGTAGATGCCCGTCCCGGGGCGCATGGCCAGCGAGATGCCCACCAGCTCTGCCCTCATCTCCTCGGTGGAGGTGGTCTCGGTGTCGAACGCGATGGTCTCGGCCCCCCGCAGTTCCTCCCTCAGCGCCTTGAGCTTTTCGCGCGTGTCCACGATCTGCACTTCGATGTTGCTGGCGATGGCGGGCGGCGCGATCACCACCGCCTCCACCGCGAACATCGACATCTGTTCCCCGGGTCGGGGCGGGAGGGCAGCCACCGCACCCGCTCCATTCGGGACGCCGGGGCCTCCCGTGCTCATGCGCTCCAGCGTTTTGAAAAGCGACTTGAACTCCAGCGCCTCGAAGAACGGCATCACCCGGCCCGGCTCGAAGCGGTCGGTGCGCGCCCTCTCCAGGTCCAGCTCGATGGCCAGGTCGGTGCGGATCTGGGCCAGCCTGCGGCTCATCTCCGCCATCCCGCGGCCCTGGTCCAGCTTCGTTCGCCAGCGCGGCTCCACCTCTTCCAGGTGCGCATACAGGTTGTCCAGCGATCCGAACTTCGCCAGCAGCGCGGAGGCGGTCTTCTCGCCCACGCCCATCACCCCCGGGATGTTGTCGGACGTATCCCCGACCAGGGCCTTGTAATCCACCACCTGCTCGGGCCGCACCGCGAACTTGCTCTTCAGCACATCCTCGGGCGTGATGTAGTTCTTGTCATCCCCTGCCAGGTACACCGCCGTCCGCTCGTTGACCAGCTGCAGAAGGTCGCGGTCCCCGGTGACGATCTTCACGCCCAGCCCCTTCTCCGCTGCCAGCCGCGCCACCGAGCCGAGCACGTCATCGGCTTCGAAGCCCTCCTTCTCCAGCCGTGGGATGTTGAATACGTCCACCATCTCGCGGATGCGCTCGATCTGCGGGCGCAGGTCCTCGGGCATCTTGGCGCGCGTCCCCTTGTACTCTGGGTAGATCTCGTCGCGGAAGGTCTTGCCGGTGTCGAAGGCCACCGCCAGGTACTCGGGCTTCTCCTGCTCCAGGATGCGCAGCAGCTCGCGCGCGAATCCGTAGATGCCCGCGGTGGGCTCGCCCTTGCTGGTCTGCCAGCGCGTGCTCGGTCCCCCGGCGCTCAGGGCGAAGTACATGCGATAGGCCAGCGCGTGGCCGTCGATCAGGTAGAGGGTGGGTGGCATGGTCTCAGGCTCATAAAATAAAAACGCAGAGGGCGCGCGGTGCTTCCCGGGCGGCCTCTGCGCAGGCTGCGATTGCTGGCTCCTGGATCTCTATCGGCGCGGGCGCAGGACGCCTTGACGCTCGCGCGCTTGCTTGATGTAGTCCCGCACCAGCTGCGGCGGGTGAGGCTGTGTGCCTCCCATGATGAGGTAGCCCGGCGCCCAGAAGTCGCCGGAGGGGTTCTCCTGCTTCAGCCGGGGGATGTCGCTGAAGATCTTCTCGGAGGTCTGCTGCCGCATGACCCGCATCAGCGTCCCCGGCGAGGTGTTGGGCTGCACGTTGACCACCCATTGCAGGTATTCGGGGCGGATCGCCAGGAACTCCAGCCGCCAGCCGAAGGCCACGCAGATCGTCGGCAGCCATTCCGCCAGCCGGTCGGCCAGGTCGCCCGTCAGGTAGTGCGCCGAGAAGCGCGGCACCAGCAGGCAGGCGTAGGTGAGATGGTACAGCCCCGCGCTGATGGGCTCCAGCATGATGCGCCGCTCCGCCTCCGTGGTGGGGCTCGGTCGCGTCTCGGCCAGCTCGTCGGGACGCGGCTTGCGTACCGGCGTCTCGGGCCGCTTCTTCGACTTGGACGGCATCGTCACATTGAGCTGGTCCGGGTTGATGCCCTTGCCCGGGATGAGCAGGTCGCTGAGCGGCACGGAGGGCGAGGCCTCGCGCTTGAAGCTGTGCGCCTCCGAGAGCGATCGGGAGAGGCGTGTCTCGTCGGGATCGGCCTGGTATTGGTGGGTGGGCAGCGGCAGCTCGGTTTCGCGGGCTTCTGCCGGCTTTGGGTTGGGGGAGGGGATGTCCGTCAGGATCTCGCTGATCGGCGGCACGTCCAGGCCGTCATCGCCCGTCATCTCATCGAAGGTCTCGAAGTCCTCTGCCTCGCTGAGCGGGGTCTCGGCCCTCTCGGTGCTCATCGCCGTGACCAGGTCATTGGCCTGCCCGCGGATCGTGCTGAAGGGCGTCTCCGCGTCGAAGACCAGCGCCAGCACCGCATCCGGCGCGAGCCGCGTGGCATACAGCATGTGCTCGGCGCGCGTGCTCTCCAGCCGGATAAAGCGCAGCAGGTCGCTGCCCCTCTGCACATCCCAGTTGCGGCCCACCGTCTGCGCCAGCTCTTTGGCGGCGTTCTGCGAGAGCCCGCCCGCGTACGCCCACAGCTCGTTCTTGCGCGTGATGAGCGCCGCCTGCGCGGAGCTTTCCAGTGTCAGCCGTGTCAGGTGCTGGGCGGCCTTGGCCACATCCTGCAGCCAGGTGATCGTTTCCATATCGGTCTCCCCGTTTTTTTCAGGCTCGACGTGCACCGCCCGCAGCAGGTCATCGCGGTGGAACGGCTTTTGCACCAGCGTCCAGGGGTGCAGCGTGTCGAGGGCGGGCGGCAGGTGCTTGTCCGAGAGCACCACCAGCCGGATGTTTGGCTTGATCGTCCGCAGCGCCTGCCCGATCTCGCGCACCCACTGCTCGCCCAGGTCCATGTCCAGGATGGCGAGGTAGCAGCCGGTCTCGTCCGCGGTGACGATCGCCGCGGCCTTGTTGTTCACGGTGTGGATGGCAAAGTCTCCCGCCTCCTCCAGGCTGCGCCGGACAGCATCGGCGCTCGCCGGGGCGGGAGCCACGATCAGCAGGTGATTGGTCATCTCGACTTGTAGTGTATCACTTTCACCTATCCCCGGCAAGACGCACGAATATCCCTTCCGATTGGGTCATTTTTGGGGCGAGCGAGCGTCCAGCGAGCATCGCCCCACTCCGGCGACACACCTGCACTGCACCGAACGCAGTGAGGTGCATGTGTGAGTCGCCGGAGTTCCCTTTCTCGTCTGAGGAGGGCACTTCGGGCGAGCGAGCATTCGCATAGCACGAGCATCGCTCTGTGTTGCCAATGCACATCTTTTTGTCTATACAACTTGATTTTCCCCCTCGAATATCCTACAATACAGCCACAATTCG
>CAZSPX010000293.1:0-4065 GCA_964608885.1 uncultured Anaerolineaceae bacterium
TCCGCGTGGACTGCCGCCTGAACTGCTTCGCCTGCGGCATCCTGCCGACCTTTGCGGGGATGCGCCGCGAGCATCCCGGCGAGGGCTGGAAATGCCCGGACGTGAAATCCCCGGCCCGCAGGATGGCGGCGGAGCTGCCCGTGATCGGAGACTGATGTACAAAGCTCAATTGATCGTCCAGATGCTGCATGCGCGCGACGAGTGGGAGCTGCTCATCAACCACGTGGGCCTGCCGCGCGTCGGCATCGCAGGGGTCTGCGGGCTCTGGTCGGTGAAGGACACGGTGGCGCACATCTTCTGCCGCGAGCAGCACCTGGCCGACCGGCTGGGCGAGATCGCCCGGGGCGAGCCGGAGATCGTCTGCCACACCGCCTCCGACCTGGAGGCCTTCCTGGAGGAGTTCGGCTATCCCGACTTCGCCTCGCCGCTGATGAGCGAAGCCGAGGCCGATGACTGGGTCTTCCACAAGTACCGCAACGTGCCGATGAACGAGCTGGTGGCCGACGAGCTGCACGCCTTCGAGGCGCTGCTGGCGGCGGTGCGCCAGCTCTCCGAGGAGCGCCTCAACGAGGGCGGGCTGGCGCGGCGCGTCAAGGGGGCCACCCTCGAGCACTACCGCGAGCACGGCGCGGAGATCCGCAAGCGCTTCAAGCGCCCGCTCCGGCAGATCTGACATGCGCCTGCGCATCACCTTTGCCAAGCAGGGGGCGCTGAGATACACCGGCCACCTCGACCTGCATCACATCTGGGAGCGCACCGCCCGGCGCGCCGAACTGCCGCTGGCCTACAGCCGGGGGTTCCACCCGCAGCCGAAGCTCAACCTGGCCGCCGCCCTCCCGCTGGGGTTCGCCTCGCGCTGCGAGGTGCTCGACATGCGCCTCGAACAGGAGCTCCCGCTGGAGGGGCTGCGCGAGCGCATCCAGGCGGCGGTGCCCTCGGGCCTGCAGATCCTGGAGGTGGAGAGGGTGGAGGAGAAGCTGCCGCCTCTCCAGACGCTGGTGGCATCCGCCGAATACGAGATCACCCTCAAGGAGCCGCTGGACGGGTCCGTGCTGGAGGCGCGGGTGCGCGCCCTGCTGGAGGCCGCCTCCCTGCCGCGCGAGCGCCGCGGCCGTGCCTACGACATGCGCCCGCTGATCGAGGCGCTCGAATCGCAGGGCGGGGAGAGGCTGCACATGCGGCTGGCGGCGCGCCCTTCGGCCACCGGCCGCCCCGAGGAGGTGCTGGAGGCCCTGGGCATCCCCGCCGACACGACCCGCATCGAGAGGACCCGCTTGATTTTCATGAAATAGTCAGTACAATATTGGCAGGCCCATTAGAGAGGAGAATCGAAATGCCCCTGCTGGTTTCCATTTTTTTTGGCTTTTTCCCCATGTTCCTGGCCGCGGCCTTCGTTTACTGGCTGGACCGCTATGAGAAGGAACCCAAGCTGCTCCTCGGAGCGGCCTTTTTTTGGGGCGTGGTCATCGCCGCGGGCGGTGCCTTCATCGTCAACACGGCCTTCGGCATCGGCATCTTCTACGCCACGGGCAGCGAGGGGCTGACGGACTTCGCCACCACTTCCATCATTGCGCCCATCGTGGAGGAGTTCCTCAAGGGCCTGGCGGTGCTGATCGTCTTCCTGCTCTTCCGGCGCGAGTTCGACTCCACCCTGGACGGCATCATCTATGCGGCCATGGCGGCGCTGGGCTTCGCGGCCACCGAGAACAGCTTCTACATCTACTCGCGCGGCTACCAGGAGGGCGGCTGGGGGGCGCTCTGGCTGCTGGTCTTCATCCGCGTCATCCTGGTGGGGTGGCAGCACCCCTTCTACACCTCGTTCACGGGCATCGGGTTCGCGCAGGCGCGCCTGAGCCGCAACCCGCTGGTCAAGTTCGCGGCCCCCATTATCGGCTACATCGTGGCGGTGAGCCTGCACGCCTTCCACAACACCTTCGGCGGGCTGCTGGGCGGCGTCATCGGAGACCTGGGCGGGCTGGCGGTCGGCACGCTGGTGGACTGGTTCATGTGGCTGGTGATGCTGGGCTTCATCATCTACATGATCGTGCGCGAGCAGAGGCTGGTGGGCAGGCAGCTGCGCGACGAGGTGACCGCCGGGCTGATCACCCCGGCGCAGTACAGCAAGGCCCTCTCGCCGTGGACGATGACCACCGCCGGGCTGAGCGGGCGCGCCAATTCGCGCTTCTATCAAGTACTGGGGGAACTGGCGCACAAGAAGGAGCAGTACACGCGCCTGGGCGATGAATCGGGAAATTCCGCCATCATCGCCTCGCTGCGCAATGAGCTGGCCAGCCTTGCGCCGCGCGTGAGGTAGGGCGCAACAGACTTCCGAAGTCTCGCAGACTTCGGAAGTCTGGAGGGAGCACGGCATGCCTCGCAGAGAAACCCCCTTTATCGCGGGGCAATATTATCACTTCTACAACCGCGGCAATAACCGCCAGGCGATCTTCTTCGATCACGAGAATTATCTGTTTTTCCTGAAGGGGCTGAAGAAATACCTGTGCCCGCATGTGGAAGTGATCGCTTACTGCCTGATGCCAACCCATTATCATATTCTGGGAAAGGTGATGGAACGGGGGGAACAAGATCAGGCTTCAAGACGGGTATCATCCGCCATACAGAATTTCAGCATCTCCTATACCAAAGCCATCAACAAACGCTATGAACGGGTGGGCGCGCTGTTCCAGGGTCAGTTCCGAGGAAAGCCCGTGCAGACCTATCATCAATTACTGCATCTTTGCCTTTACATCCATGCCAATCCGGTCAAGGACGGGCTGGCCGGTTCGCCCGGGGAATGGGAATACTCCAACTACCGTGAATGGATGAGACGGCGCGAAGGCACGCTTGTCAATCATGGATTCATCACCGAGAATTATGGATCTCCTGCGGAGTATGAAAAATTGATCATGGAGCACATAGCTGCGCGCAGCTTGCCGGAAGATCTGAAAGAGCATCTGCGAGGGGTGGAGAGGTAGAGATGGGCAGGCCTTCCAAACCCTCCCAGACTTCCGAAGTCTTGAAGACTTCGGAAGTCTCTCTGCAGGCCATGCGCGCGCTGATCCGCTCGCTGGCGGGGGAGACGACGGTCGTTGACTTCGAAGAGGTCATGCAGCTCCCCTCCGTGAGGGAGACGACGCGCCTCTGGTACCAGGGGAAGACGCTCCTGGCCTTCGCCTTCGTGGACGACTTCAACAACCTGTACTTCGAGATGGACAGGGAAGCCGCCTCGCGGCACGTGGAGGACGAGGTCATCGCATGGGGGATCCGGTGTGTGAGGGAGCGAAATGCAGCCACCGGGCAGCACGCCACCCTCGATGCCTGCTTCAGCACGAAGAATACCTGGCAGATCGCGCTGCTGGAGCGGTCCGGGTTTACGCGCGCAGAGGTGCGGACCCTGCGCTACGCACGCGCGCTCGAGGCGCCCATGCCGGAGCAGCCCCTCCCGGCGGGGTTTACCCTGCGGCATGTTGGCGGGGAGGGGGAAGTGGAAGACCTCGTCCGCCTGCACCGGGCAGCCTTCGGCACGGAGCAGATGACCGTGGAGCGGCGGCTTGCCATCATGCGCGCCCCGGGTTATGTGCCAGAGCTGGACCTGCTGGCCGTCGCGCCAGATGGGGAGCTGGCGGCCTTCTGCATCTGCGGGTTCGAGTCAGCGGATACGGGCTACACCGATCCCATCGGGACGCACCCGCGCTGGCAGCGGAGGGGGCTGGGCAAGGCGCTCGTCACGGCGGGGCTGATGATGCTCAAGGAGAGAGGCGCGCGATCTGCGGTGCTGGGAACGAGCAGTGAGAACCTCTCCATGCAGCGACTCGCGGAGGCGCTGGGGTTTGTGCTGGTGGAGGAGAAGATCTGGTTCGAGAGGGAGGTTGGATAGGATAAGGGTCTTCCGGGCTGCCGAAATCGTTGTTTGCTCCTGCGGATCGGCTGTACAATGGAAGTGGTTCATTTCATTCCCGGGAGGGTAAATGAAAACAGTTCTGGTTGCTCTTTGTGTTGTCTGCCTCATTCTATTGACCGCCTGCGGCTATGATCAAAAGCAGGTGGATGAAGCCTGGGCGGCAT
>CAZSPX010000294.1:0-4065 GCA_964608885.1 uncultured Anaerolineaceae bacterium
GTGCCCTCGCGCGAGGAACTCTACAAGTTCGCCTGGGACACGCTCAACAGCGGCAAGGTCATCCCCGGCTACGGCCATGCCGTGCTGCGGGTGCCCGACCCGCGCTACACGGCGCAGATGGAATTCGCCAAAAAGCGCTTCCCCGAAGACGACCTGGTGCGGCTGGCCGACCTGGTCTTCGACGTGGTGCCGCAGGTGCTGAAGGAGCAGGGCAAGGCCAAGAATCCCGCCCCGAACGTGGATGCGATCAGCGGCACGCTGCAGTATTACTATGGCGTGCGCGATTTCGACTTCTACACGGTGCTGTTCGGGATCGGCCGCGCCCTGGGCGTGACGGCCAACTACGTGTGGGCGCGCGCCCTCGGCATGCCCATCGAACGGCCCAAGTCGCTGACGACCAAGATGCTCGAGGATGTGGTCGCCAAGGCAAGCCTGCCCACCCCGAATCCCTGAGTGATCCCCTGATATGCAGCTCCCGGGGCAATACGCCCCGGGAGTTTTGGTTTGTGCTCACTTCATGGGATGAAGCTTGTCGCCGATGACCTCGAACTGGACCAGCTTGACGATGCGGGCCCTGTCCCTCAGATACCAGGGGATCATCTGCCGGGCGTGCTCCAGGTTCTCGGCCTCCACAATGGCCCAGCCGGTATGGACATCGTCATTGCAGCCCCATTCAAAGAAGTGCAGGTAGCCCGCGGAGTTCAGGTCTTTTATGGCCTGATCGCACTGGTCCACGGCGTGGGGGGATTCTATCAAGTACCGGTTCATGCGCACCTCGCTTCTCTGGCAACCATAAAACGCGTGGGCAACAGTATAGCACGGACGGGGCGGATGATGCGTTTCGTCTGCGGGATGATATACGCTCAACGCGAGATTCGCAGCTCGCAGCGACATGGTCAATGATAGTCGCTGCCCAGGCCCTGGAGGTCCACCAGGCTTGAATCCGCGCGGACGTAGAGGCCGTTGGGTAGCAGGATGTATTCAGCGTGGTCTTCCATGAAGCTGCGCAGCTTGTTGAAGTTATCCGCGACCACATCGGGCTTCAACTCCAGGATGCTGTAGTCATAGTCCCACTTGTTGTGACCGGGGGCGAAGGAGGCGACCGGTGCGCCCCTGGCGATGACAGGATCGTTCTTGCCCAGCAGGTCAATGGAGGGGCGCTCCGAGTAGTAGGGGATCTGCCCGGCGGCGTGAACCGCGATGACCGCCCCGGGGTCCGTGAACTGGCGGACGTGCAGGCCGATCTTGAGGCGCTGGATGTCCGTGCGCAGCATGGGCGCGTTGGAATAGGTCCATTTGGCCCAGGGCTCGCCGCTCATGACCAGCACCGCCCCCAGGCCCACCAGCGCGGCCGCCCAGGGCTTGACCCGGACCCCTTGCGCTTCCTGCAGGAGGCGGTCCACGGCGAGGCTGAAGAGCAGGATGAGCGCCGGCATCCCCTGGGCGATGAAGCGGTTGGCGGAATCCACCAGCTCTTCGGCGTAATCGCCTCCCACCCAGACCGAGTACGCGACCTGCACCGCAAAGAGGGAGAACAGCAGCGCGTTCTCCCGCCTGCGCAGGGAGGGGAAGGCCGCGAACCCGAGGACTGTGATAAAGAGAGGCATCGCAAGGTCGCGCCAGGCAAAGTCATTCAGGCCCAGCAGGCCTGCCCGGATGCGCTCCCAGGGGGTGACGCCGGCAACCTTCAGGTAATAGGTATTGGGGAGGAAATCCCCAAAATAGACTCTCTGGAACAGAAGGACGCCGCCCAGCACTAGGAGGGAGACCAGGCCGGGGAGGACGGCTTTACGCGGCGCTTTCCAGGCCAGGTACAGGACGATCAGCGCGGAGGGCAGGATGGCATCCATGCGGACCAGGATGGCGCATCCCAGGGCGAGGGCCAGCCATAAGGGATCACGTGAAGAGGCTTCTCCGCTTGCGAGGCGCAGCGTGAACAGGAGGGCCAGGCTGATGCACAGGGCCAGCGCGCCGGTCTCGAGGCCGCGAAGAGTCCAGAAGACGAGCGGGAAGTAAAAGGCGGTCACGGCGGCGGCGATGATCGGGGCGGAGCCATCCGGCGCGAGGCGGGAGGCGACCTGGTAGATCACGGCGGTGTTGGCTAGAAGGATCAGCGCACACGCGAGCATCACTGCCAGGGAGATAAAGGATTGGGGGATTTGAAGCAGGTGAAAGACCGCAAGGAAAAGGGTCCAGCCCAGGTTGCTGATGCCCTCCACGGGAGGCTGGCCCGTGTTCCAGAGCAGGCCGTTCCCCTGCGCAAGGTTGCGTGCGTAGCGCATGGAGATCATGGCGTCGTCGATCAGCGTGAAGTGGATCGTATCCCCCACGGTAAAGGCCGTGCGCCCGATGAAAAGCAGGTAGAAAAGCCCGGAAACAGCCAGCAGGAGCAGGAGCGCAGTGCGTTTGGAGGGCATTGCGCGAGTATAACGCAGACTTCCGAAGTCTCGCAGACTTCGGAAGTCTGGAGGCTGAATGTGATATATTAATCCTGAACGACACGGAGCACAGGAGAGCCTCGAGAGTCTCTTTGCCGCGACCGGCACAGGAAAAGGTACCCCCCATGAGACATTCCAACAATCGAAACCCCGGCATGCCGCTCGACCTGGACTGGGTGATGGGCGCGCATGTCAACAAGAGCGCGGTGGAGCGGCGCGTCGAATCGCTCCCCAAGCGGCGGACGATCAAGAAGGACTGGCAGGCCGCCTGGCTGCTGCGGGCCGTGACCTGCATCGACCTGACCACGCTGGCGGGCGATGACACGCCGGGGCGCGTCAAGCGGCTTTGCGCCAAGGCCAGGGTCCCCATCCGCCCGGATATGCTGGCCCGGCTGCCGCTGGACGGCGAAAAGGTCACAGTGGGAGCGGTGTGCGTGTACCCCAGCCGCGTGAAGGACGCGGTGGAGGCCCTGCGGGGGACGGATATCCCGGTGGCCTCGGTGGCAACCGGGTTCCCGGCCGGGCAGACCCCTCTGCCGCAGCGCATCGCCGAGATCGAGCAGGCCATCGAGGCGGGGGCGCGCGAGATAGACGTGGTCATCACGCGGACGCATGTGCTGACCGGCGACTGGCGCTCCCTGTATGACGAGCTGAAGCAGTTCCGCGCCACCTGCGGCGAGGCGGCCCACATGAAGACCATCCTGGCCACCGGCGAGCTGGGCACGCTCAAGCAGGTGTACCAGGCCAGCCTGGTGGCGATGATGGCAGGCTCGGACTTCATCAAGACCTCTACGGGCAAGGAGGCGGTCAATGCCACGCTGGAGTTCAGCCTGGTGATGACGCGGGCCATCCGCGAGTACCTGGAACGCACGGGGCACAAGGTGGGGTTCAAACCGGCAGGCGGGATCAGCACCGCCAAGCAAACCCTGGCCTGGCAGGCGCTGATGAACGAGGAGCTCGGCCCCGAGTGGCTGATGCCGGACCTGTTCCGGATCGGCGCAAGCAGCCTGCTGACCGACCTGGAGCGGCAGCTGTATCACTACATCACGGGCCATTACGCCGCCCGGCACCACATGCCGATGGGCTAGACCGTTTTATCAAAGATCGGAGTCACCGATGAGCACTTTCCTGGATGTATTCAAGAACATGCAGTACGGGCCGGCGCCCGAATCCCCGGAGGCGGTCAACGCCTGGCTGGAGGAGCACGGCCGCAAGTTCGGCCTGTTCATCAACAACGAGTGGGTCACGCCCCGGGGCGCGAAGTACTATCCCAGCATCGACCCCTCCAGCGGCGCACTGATCGGGGAGACGGTGCAGGCGACGCAGAAGGAAGTGGATGCGGCGGTGGCCGCGGCGCGGGCCGCCTTCGAGAGCTGGAGCAAGACCCCCGGCGTGGTGCGCGCCCGCCACCTGTACGCCCTGGCGCGCAACATCCAGAAGCATCACCGCCTGCTGGCCGTGCTGGAATCCATGGACAACGGCAAGCCCATCCGCGAGTCGCGGGATATCGACGTGCCGCTGCTGGCGCGCCATTTCTATTACTACGCGGGCTGGGCGCAGCTGCTGGAGACCGAGCTGCGCGACTACCAGCCGGTGGGTGTGGTAGGACAGATAATCCCGTGGGACT
>CAZSPX010000295.1:0-4056 GCA_964608885.1 uncultured Anaerolineaceae bacterium
ATTGTAACAAACCCAAAATTCCGGGAAATTAATACCAAGATCATTCAACACCGCGGACCTGACCAGCAAACCCCGCTAACGGTCTCACTCCCCAATGATCTTCACCAGCACCCGCTTACGTCTCCGCCCGTCAAACTCCTCGTAAAAGATCTGTTCCCAGGTGCCGAAGTCCAGCCGCCCCTCCGTCACTGCGACGACCACCTCCCGGCCCAGAACCTGGCGCTTGAGGTGCGCGTCGGCATTGTCCTCGCCGGTGTCATTATGGCGATACTGGCTCACCGGCTCATGCGGCGCGAGCTTTTCCAGCCAGCGCTCGTAATCCTGGTGCAGCCCGGATTCGTTATCGTTGATGAAGACCGAGGCGGTGATATGCATGGGATTCACCAGGCACAGGCCTTCGCGGATACCACTCTCGTGCAGGGCTTCCTCCACCTGGGGGGTGATATTGATAAATCCCCGGCGGCTCTGAACATTCAAATACAGTTCTTTCCGAAAGGATTTCATAAGGATTCTCTTCCTTGGGAGGCAGACGATCAGTGAAAGGAGCGGACGACCTCTGCCACATAATGGGCATCCTCAAGTTTCAGATAGGGTCCCATAACTTAAGTCTCAGCTGCTTAGGCTTCCAAATTCTGAGGGCAATATGCCAGCACACAACCGTCATGATGGGAACTCGGAGCAGCAGAGTTTCCGGGCAAAGTCAATCTCGCATCCCCGAGGCCTTTAGGTCAATCGCCATCTCCACAACAGAACGAAGATCCTTCTCAAAGCGCTCCAGACTGTAATCCGAATAAACGCGCTGGAGTGCATTATCACGGAGACGAAGGAATAGGTCTCGATCTGTATAGAGCGAGATGGTCCTGGATGCAAACCCGGCCGGGTCGCGGCCGATGAGGAATTCCTCATCCTCTTTCCATCCCAGCTGCGAGGCGATCAAAGGAGTCACTACTCCCGGCAAGCCGTTGGCCGCGGCATCCAGCATTTTTATAGGAATCCCACCTGCGTAACGGGTCGGAACGACAAACACGCGGCAAGCATCATAATACGGCCTGAGGTCCTCAACCCTACCGATGACATGGATGGAATCCGATTCGAGATCCCAAATCGATTTTATCCGATTGGATCCGACCACAAAAAAATCACAATCCAATTCACGCCGGATGAGCGGAAAGATCTCCCTGGCAAAATACAGAACGGCATCCTCATTGGGAGAAGGCGAATCCAGAATCCCGCCCACGAACAGCAGACCCTGACGATCCTCAAAAGCCCTCGGAGTGGGATCCGGGTTAACCACATGCCCAAGAATTTCCACTCGAGGAGTTCCATATTTTTGGAGGACCTCCTTCTCCAAAGGCGAAACGGCCGTAACCACCTCTGCCCCTTTTATCAGCCCCACCTCATCCAGGACCAGCTGCTCTTGTTTGCGCTCCGACCAATGGATTCCTTTCAACTCATTGAATCTCAGACGCCGGAGCGAAAAAAGAGCTTCGGCATCATAAATGCAGGCGGCACGTGTGACATACTTCGGCAAAAAGCCCCGGACAATCCGCATATTATGAGGGCGGCATACCATCACGACATCATAATAATCCGGTCGGGATTGCAGAAAGGACTCTATTTCGATTATCCGGTCACTGGAGTCAAAGAGGATTTCCACACCTTTTCTTTGGAGCGGCTGGACAATTTCCGGGATGAATTGCCTTCTGAGGACAGGCAGATATGTAACCTGGTAACCCATTCCTACCAGTGTCTCCAAGATCCTGTATGTGCGGGGATACCCCGCGCCCAGGCGATAATCCGGAGTATGGTCATCAAATATCAATATGCGCTTTGATTTTGAACCATGCTGGCGAGCCAAAACAACCGCGCCGGGCTTCGGAGCTTGATGATTTCCAAGCACTGCCTGCCATTTCTTCCGAAACTCTTCCCAGTTCCTTTGTTGAAGGGCCAGGGCATTGCTCGATCCGCCCGAACCATACTCATGATGAACCACAATGGCAAAAGGCTGGTAAACGACACGATAACCGGCCTGCCATAATTGCATGCAGTAGTCTGCATCTTCGTAGTAGGCGGGCTGGTACCTGGGATCGAATTTCCCCAGGGAGAGGAAAAGCTCGCGCGGGGTGAGGAGCATTGCTCCCGAACAAAAATCCACATCGCGTTTATAAGAATACTCGGGCTTGAAGGGATTGTCATCACGACCATAGCCGACACAGGTTCCATCCCGCCAGATAATGGAGCCAGCCTCCTGCAATCTTCCATCGGGAAAGATCAACCTGCCCCCCACAGCACCGATATTTTCCTCCGCCTCAAGGGTGTCGACCATAACTTTAAGGGAATTTGGGATCAGCCGGGTATCGTTGTTCAGAAAAAACAGATACCTGCCGGACGCCAGATCCGCAGCCTGGTTGCAGCCTCCCCCAAATCCCTGGTTTTCAAGGTTACGGACAATCCGGGCATTCTTTATTCGATCAAGCAGCAAAGAGGTTTGATCCGTAGAGGCATTATCAATGATGATCACTTCAAAAGGAACACCCCCGGCAGCTTCGGACAGAGTCTCCAGACACTGGAGGGATACCTCGGCGCGATTATAGAATAACAAAATAATGGAGACAAGCGGTTCCGGGTAGAGCGGCAATTCGATGATCGCGTCGGACGACAGCAGGATATTGAGCCGGGTCCGTGCAAGGAACTCGTCGGTCTTTTTTATAGCCGCGGAGTCTACTGATCCGGAAAGGTTTGACTGCCCCGCGTTGTGATTCCCGGCAAAGGAGTTCAGTCCTGTTCTGCCCGCCAGCTTCTGCAAGAATTTCGGGAGCCGGGACAGCAGGCGATGGTTTCTCAGGGAACGCAGAGGGTGAACAATAAACCGGGCCAAACGCTCACGCGTGGAGTCTTCTGGGAATATCCATGACCGCAGATTTTGCAGCGCCGGGGACGACCTCCAATCAATACCAGTTTTGTTCTTTAGAAGACGCATACGGGGCTCCCGGGTAAGTCCGTCAGTAGCATGTCGACTCGGAGGGATGCGGTCCGAGCCGGGCCGGCCACTTGCAGCAACGGGCGTAAACATTTCGGGGAATTGAGCGTGTTGAAAAATGCCATAACCATCTGATATCCGAGGAATCACTCCAGGCCGAATCGCCAGTATTGTTAACCAAGGAAGCGGAATTACGGTCTAGCGGTCGAGAAGCCGAACTGAAAGATCCCGTATTTCGCTTTCCCGCTGCTCCAGCACCCAGAGTGCCATGCGGAACTGGAATGAAATCTCCGGGGGCTCAATTCTATCCAAGCCGCTTTCCGCCAGCTCATACCCCCCGGACAGAGTAATAAGACCAAAGAGGCGCTCAACGGCATGGGCAAGCGTCCCGTCTAATTGTCCCGTTTCGGGCTCAAAGTCAGCCACAGAAAGATCGGCTCGCAGAATTGGAGCCAGCGCGGCTGGTCGAAACCAGAACATAGAACCCGCGGGGTACAAAAACCCAGAATCAGGCATATTGATTCTGAGCTTTCTTGCAAGGGAAGACACCCTGGCGGCATTCCTTCGCCAAAAGTAGGTATGCGGCACCACATGCCCCTTGGGCGCAATAATGCCCAGATTGGAGTTCTTATCAAACTCATTCTGGATGCGAAGGATCCTTTCGGAGGACCCGAGCAGCTTTTCAAGGATGTCCTGCCGCCATTCGGATCCGCCCTCGATCTGGGGGCTTTTCTTGGTATGCAGTTTACAAAGGAATTTATAACCAAGACCTTCAATTGCAGAAAACACAGCCAGGAAAGGGGCAATATCGCGTCCACGATTCTCAAAGCGATAAATCTGGGCACCTGGGAACTGATCTCTTATACGGGCTTCCGGAAGCTCGGTCTCATGGGGGGCTGTGATATAGAGATCAATATGATCAGCGAAATTTAACAGATATGTGCAAAATTCCTGCCACATCCGAGGATAAAACAAATGCAAGATGACCGCAGTATCATGGGTTTTCATAGCCTTTAGAGGTCCCACAGGAACGGAGGGCCCGGCGGCGGGAGGCACAAATCCATTTATGGACGACC
>CAZSPX010000296.1:0-4051 GCA_964608885.1 uncultured Anaerolineaceae bacterium
GAGCCAGCGCGCCATCTCCACCTGCACCGCTTGACCAGCAGCCCCCTGCTGGTCATGCCTTAATATGGCCAAATACCCCCTCCAGTTCCTGTTGCTGAACGCCCTTCTGCTGGCCGCCTGCCAGCCGGTCTCTTCGCCGGCGCCCACCTCTCCCGCGACCCTCACCTCCACCTCCCTCCCTCCCACGTTCACCTCCAGCCCCGAGCCGCCTGCTACCCTTACGCCCGCACCTCCCACGCCGCTGCCTCGCTTCTTCACCGAGGAGTTCGAAGGCGCGGCTCCTGCCTGGTCCCTGCTTCAGAGCAACAGCGAGACCCCTCCCGCAGTGCGCCTCCAGGACGGCGCGCTGATCCTCGACCTTCAGCAGCCCTACCAGTGGGCTTACGCCATCCTGGGCGCGGAGGAATATTCCGATGTGCGCCTGGATGCGCTCGTTCAAAGCCGCGGCACCGGCCCCGAAGCCCTGGGATTGGTCTGCCGGTACAGCGAGGCCAACGGCTGGTATGAGTTCAATATCTCCAGCGACGGAAGCTACACTGTGCTCTTCGGCCAGTGGCTGGCCGATGGCGTTGCTACCTACTCCCCCATCGCCGCGGCGGATTCCGAGTACCTGCAGCGCGGCGGACAGAACGAGATCGGTCTGGTCTGCCAGGGGAACACCCTCTGGCTGTACCTGAACGGCAAACTCTTCCGCAAGCTGGATGTGTCCCGCTTTGGGCTGACGGAGGGCCGCCTGGGACTGGCGGTTGCCTCGTTCGAGAACCTGCCCGTCACGGCCGCCTTCGACTGGGTGAAGGTCAGCGAGCCTTAAGCGTGCCTTGATTACAATTCCATATTGATTCGACTTCCAGACTACCCATAGATTTATAATCCTCCGTAACTAAGGATTCTTTCCAGACATCAAGCAGGGAGGGTGCCATGCAGCACAGTTCTGGGTCCCGGGGGATTGTCATTCTGCTGATCGCAGCGCTTTTTTTCATCCTGGCCTGTTCCATTTCCACCGCCCCGGCGCCCACTGCCCCGGCTTTCGACCCCACCAAGTTCGCGCTTGAGTACCAGTTGACTGCCGTCTCCATGCAAATGACGCAGGGGGCGCTGATCGAGCAGTCCATCCCGACCCAGGCGCCGCCGGTCCAGCAGGTGCAGGCTACCGAGCCGCCTCCGCCCACCGACCCCCCGGCTCCCACCGAGATCCAGCCCACCCCCACCGAGGACATCGAGACCCAGATCAAGAACGCGAAGATCCTCGTGTATGAGAACACCGACGAGCGCGGTATCGGCATGTGGATCGCCGATGCCCTCACCGGCATGGGCCTCAAGTTCACCCAGACCGGCTCCTACAGCGGTCACTTCATGGAATACCTCAACTCGGGTACCAAGTGGGACCTCATCATCGTGGGCGCCGAGGACAAGGACAAGATCTCCGGCGAGTTCTGGGATGTGATCGCCACGCGCCTGACGCGCGACAAGGCAGCCATGATCGCTGAGATCTGGTACCTGGACCGCGAAGCCAACGGCCGCATCGCCAAGATCCTCAGCGGCTGCGGCATCCGCTATCAGAAGGATTATCAGCTCGCCGATTCCATCTACTGGTGGGAATCCGACCATGAGGTCTTCAATGTGCCCAACGTGGTGCTGCCCTTGCTGCATTACGATCGCTTCTGGGCCAACCAGACCGGCGACCAGATCCGCCTGGGAGGCGGCGGGGATGCTACCCTGCTGGCAGGTCTCTCCGCCCGGGCTTCCAATCAGGAGGCCGTGCTGGCAACCTGCTATGAGGGCCGGGTCATCATCCAGACCTTCTCCGACCATGACTACGACCAGACCGAGATCCTCCCGCTCTGGCAGAACTACGTCCACTGGACGCTCAAGAACCACTTTCTGGCGATCCCCTGAGATCTCGGTGCGAGACGCCTTTGTTCCGTATTGACAGCAAGGCAGCCGCCTCAGTAATGACCTACCTCTAACAGGTGACACCAGATTGCGGGGGAAGGGAGCAGAAAGGGGAATGACCTGTGAAGCTTGTTAAGCTTGCGCTCCTTTTGGGCTGCATGTTCCTTATCCTTGCCTGTGAGGCCGCCGGGTGTGAGTTCAAGGGTGACGCCCAACGCAATCTGAATGAAGAGGTCAAGGTCTACCCGGTTTCCTTCACAGGGGGTGCTTCAGTGGCTACCCCTTATGATGCAGCAACCTGCATCCGCCCCGGTTCCGCCACCCTTGTGGCGGGAGATGATCAGACCTGCTCTCTGGTTGTTTCTTTCCCGCGGACCTACACCGACATACAAGGGCAATGCGTGGACGCAGGCGACACTGAGGCCTGGCTGCTGAAAGGCACCTTCGTCAAGGGCTACCAGGTCTGTTACTTCGAATCCTGCAATGACAACGCTGATTACACGGCCGCCGGGTTTGTCCGCTTCTACCCGGACGGGACCGATTCCGCCACGAGTCTACGTTGTCTTGTGGATGGCAAATCGCAAGTCTCGATTGACCTGCCGCCGCTTAAGCCTTGAACGGCTGCGGTGGTTTGGGTTTTGGAAAGGTGGACAAAGACCCCGTGAACACCAATCGTTCGATCATCATTGCCTTTTCTGCCCTGGTCCTGGTGCTCAGCCTGGCCTGCGCTGCATTAAGTCCTTCCGCCGGGCCTGCTGGCAGCCCGCCGCCAACGCAATCCGCCCCTCCGATCTTGCAGCCTACGCTTCCCCTGCCGCCGGAGACAATCCCCACCTCTCAGCCTCCAACGGAAGCGCCGCCCACTGAACCGCCTCCGACCGTGCCTGCACCACAGTATTTCACCGAGGAGTTCGACACCAATTCCGGTTACTGGACACAGAAGTTGGAGAAGAACTCGCCTTCGGGCGACCTGGGCACGGCTGATCTGTCCTTTGGGGATGGCAACTTCATCTTTGACCTGGGGAAATGGCTCATTGCCTACCTGTTCTACGATCCCTACGAGTATGATAATGTGCGCGTGGATGTGCGCGTGAACAATCGTGGGACCAATGTGAACAACATCCTGCTGGTCTGCCGCGCCTCTGAGGAAGGGCTGTACCTCGTCAATATTGCCAACAGCGGTCTGTTTGCCATGTATGCACTCGAAGGCGAGACCGGGGTTTATACCCGCATGGCGGACGGGGGCTCGAATAAGATCCGCTCCGGCAAAGAGGTCAATGAATACAGCCTTCGCTGCAGCGGCAGGACGCTGACGCTTTATATCAACGGCAATGAGACCCGGTCCTATACCGATAACCGATTCGCTCTGCGGGAGGGGAAAGTGGGAGTGGGGGTCGCCTCTGAGGACCAGCTGCCGGTGAAGGTTGAGTTCGAGTGGGTGGACATCTCTGAGCCCTAGCTCCCCCCATTTTGGCGAAACAGCCCTGCGAACCTCCGGTTTGCAGGGCTCTTGATTCTCTGCCCCAAGGGTTTTCTCTGCCGGGGGGCATTGCTTATCCAAATCCAATCCGGCGTTAACGAAATTCTTGTATCACGCGAGTATCCTGTAGTCGTTACACAAGAATAAAGGAGTCGCTCATGGGAAAAATCATAGGCATTGACCTTGGAACCACCAATTCGGTTGTTTCCGTTGTCGAAGGCGGGCAGCCGACCGTTATCTCCACCGCAGAGGGCAGCCGCCTGCTGCCGTCCGTGGTCGCTTTTAATAAAAATGGGGAGCGTCTCGTCGGCCAGACCGCCAAGCGTCAGGCCGTGGTGAACCCCGAGAACACCATCTTCTCCATCAAACGCTTCATCGGCCGCCGCTATGAGGAGACCGAACAGGAGCGCGCCATGGTCCCGTACGAGGTCGTGCGCGGCAGTGCCGACGATGTCAAAGTCAAGATCCCCGTCACCGGGCGTGAGTACAGCCCGCAGGAGATCTCGGCAATGATCCTCTCCAAGCTGAAGGCGGATGCCGAGGCTTATCTGGGGCAGTCCGTGACCCAGGCCGTGATCACCGTCCCGGCCTATTTCAATGACAGCCAGCGCCAGGCCACCAAGGACGCCGGCCGCATCGCGGGCCTGGAGGTCATGCGCATTATCAACGAGCCTACAG
>CAZSPX010000297.1:0-4036 GCA_964608885.1 uncultured Anaerolineaceae bacterium
AATTCCTACGGCTCGCGGCGCGGCAACGACCTGGTGATGGCGCGCGGCACCTTTGCCAACATTCGCCTGAAGAATCTGCTGGTGGAACCGCGTGCGGGCAACTGGCCGCGCCACTTCCCGGATGGCGCCGAGATGAGCATCTACGACGCGGCCATGCAGTACCAGGCTGCGGGCATCCCGGCCATTGTCATCGCCGGCAAGGAGTACGGGACCGGCTCCAGCCGGGACTGGGCTGCCAAGGGGCCCAACCTTCAGGGGGTACGGGCGGTCATCGCCGAGTCCTTCGAGCGCATCCACCGCTCCAACCTGGTGGGGATGGGTGTGCTGCCGCTCGCTTTCCAGGAGGGACAGAACGCTGAGGCTCTGGGCCTGAAGGGCGACGAGGTCTATGACATCACCGGCCTGAGCGAGGATATGGCGCCGCGCAGCCTGGTCCATGTGAAAGCAGCCCGGCCCGATGGCTCGGTGGTGGAGTTCCAGGCGCGCGCCCTGCTCAACACCGAGGTGGAGGTCAACTACTATCGGAACGGCGGCATCCTGCACACCGTCCTGAGGAACCTGGTGAAGTAAGCCAGCATGGGAGATGAAAGAGGCCGGTCCATTTGGGCCGGCCTCTTTATATTCCATTACGTTTTGCCTATCCCCCGTTTTGAAGCCTCCACCGCTCCCAGCACCCCGAGGGACCAGAGCGGCACCCACCAGAACCTCCAGTTGCTGAAGTCCGCGGAGAGCTGGACGGCGGCCATCCCTGCCCAGCCCGCCAGATACGCCAGTAGGAGGAAAACCTGGCGTTTCGCATCCGCGCGGGAGAAGACCAGCACCCAGGCCGGAAGCAGCAGGACAAAATCCCAGCTCCCTATATAAGGTGCAAGCACGGGCGTGAGGGCCAATGTCCACGCCATGGCCTCCAGCGGGGGGAGGACATGCCAGAGCCTCCAGCAGGCATAAACCCCGGCAGCCGCCACAAGACCCCATAAGGCCCAGGCCCACGCACCCGCCAGCACCTGGATAAAGGTGAACAAGGAGGGGTGAGGCCAGGCCGGGTTGACCGCAAACCCGGCGGCCAGGCTTGCGAGCCACCCTCGGGAGAGCAGGATCACGGGCAGGCTCAGCATGAGGGCCGCGACGCCCACGCGCAGGCCAAAGCGCGCTGCGCCCGGGAGGCCCTCCTGCCGGAAATGATAAAAGCCCAACCCGGCAGCCGCCAGGAAAGCCAGTTGAGGTTTTCCCAGCGCAAGGGACAGCAGGAAGGCCTCTGGCCAGGGCCGGCTCTGCACGGCGCAGCGGGCCGCCAACAGGCAGCATAACGATGCCAGGATGGAGAACTGGCCCAAGGCGAGATGGTTCACAACCGGAGGGAAGAAGAAGGCTAACAGGGCTGCCAGGAGAAGACTGGAAAATGAGCTTTCCCGCCGCAGGCTGAGGGATACAGTCAGGGCCAGGGCGGCCAGGCTCAGCAGCAACCAGACCCGCCCGGCGGCCTCCTCCGGGAGCCAGCCCAACGGGGTAAAGACCCCCAGCGCGGGCGGCAGCCAGAGAGGGGGAAGCTCGGTTCCCAGGCTCGAGGTATCATAGGCGTTTTTTCCCTGCACCAACAGATGGGCCGGCGCCCAGAGCTCGTTATAAAAATCCCTCCGCCCGCTGCCCAGGTTCCAGAAGACGGCGGCAGCCAGGCAGGTCATCAGGGCGAGGAGGCCGATGCGGAGCCAGGTTCCGTTCTTCGCGGCAGGGAGGTGGGAGGGATCCATGGCAATCACCCCGCAGTATAAGCCCGGGAGGGGGCGGCGGGCTGAACCTAATAAATCTGAAAGTTGCCAACTTGCCCGCCGCGTGTTACAGTAATTTTGGGCCGCCTGCAAATTCACGAGTGCGGAAGGAGGTGTCGGCATTGTTCATACATCGCAGCCAGAGGGGACAGGGACTGGTGGAATACGCGTTGATCATTGCTCTGGTTGCAATCGTCGTTTTTGCAGCTCTGCTGATGATCGGGCCGGCGCTGGGGAACATATTCAGCAGCATCAATACCAGCCTCGCCGGTGTATAGATCAGACTCTCCGGCCAAAGCGGGAGAGTTTTTTATTTAATCGCCTTCAGCCATCGCCCGCGTCCCGAAGGCGGCGATCCTACGCGCGCACGATCTCCTGCCCCGGAACCTCGTTGAACATATGAATATTCTCAAAGGCAAAAAGAGACAGGACGTGATCGTACAGGTTACAGGGTCAAGGGGGCGGGCTGCGGCAGCCTGGCCTGCATGGACCAGGGCCCCGTCCACGTCACCTGGACGGGCAGAAGCTGGCCGCGCAGGTCCTGGTCGGATTCCACAAAGACCAGCTTGTTGGTGGGGGTGCGGCCGCGCCAGCGGCCTTTCACCTTCTCCTCGAAGAGCACTTCCACGGTCTGCCCGAGGCAGGCGGCGTTGATCTCCGCGACCACACGCTCCTGCAGCTCCTCCAACATGCGGAAGCGCTCCATCTTTTCCTCCGGGCTGACGTTATCCTGCATGCGCCGGGTGGCCACCGTGCCCTCGCGCATGGAGTAACGCGCCAGGTGGGCCACATCCAGGCGCAGATCGGACAGCACCTGGTAGGTCTGCATGAACTGTTCGTGTGTCTCGCCCGGGAAACCGACGATGATGTCGGTGGCAATGGAGCAGCCGGGCAGCTCGCGGCGGATCTTTTCCACCAGGGCGCGGTAATCGGCCTGTGTGTAGCCGCGCTTCATGTTCTCCAGCACAGTGTCATCCCCGGCCTGGATGGGGAGCTCAATGTGTGGCATCACGCGTGGCAGGTCCGCGATGGCCGCGATCAGGTCATCGCTAAAGTAGTTGGGGTGCGAGGTCAGGAAGCGGATGCGCTGGAGGCCTTCGACCTCATGGATGAGGTGCAGCAGCGCGGCCAGGTTCGGGCCGTCGGGCACGTCCACGCCATAGCGGTCCACGATCTGCCCGAGCAAGGTGATCTCCCTGACGCCCTGTTTCGCCAAGGAGCGGACCTCGCTGACGATATCGCCCACGGGGCGGCTGCGCTCGGCACCGCGGCGGTAGGGGATGATGCAGAAGGTGCAAGCATGCGAGCAGCCATAGACGACCGGGACGTGCGCGCTGACCAGGCGCCCGCGCTCGGCCGAGGGGAGCACCAGCTCCTCGTCCATCATCAGGAAGCGGCGGGCGGTCTCGGAATCTTCGAGTGAATGGACCTCGCCCTGGGTGAGGTGCGAGATCAGCGGGCCGGGGTCGGATGGCGGGGAGAACACATCCACAAAGGGCAGGCGGAGGCGCAGTTTGTCCGTCCCGCGCACGCCCACCATGCAGCCCATCAGGTTGATGATGAGGTCAGGGTTGCGTTCTTTGAGGGGGCGCAGGGAGGAGAGCCGCCCGTAGGCCTTGTCCTCAGCGGACTGGCGGACGACGCAGGTGTTCAGGACGATCACATTGGCCTCTTCGGCCTGATCCGTGGCGGTATAGCCCAGGTGCTCGAGCGAGGAGCCGACCCGTTGGGAGTCGGCCACGTTCATCTGGCAGCCTTCCGTCCAGATATGGTATTTCATAGGAGCAGAATTATACCAAGTTTGTCGTTTTTGGCAGCCTGTTATGAAGAGATGAACAAGAAACACGCGAAAAAAGCCCACGAAATAGGCGAAAGAAACGATTGATGAGAAAGATATGGTAAAATCGCGTGCGCCTGGAGGGATGGCCGAGCGGCTGAAGGCGCATGTCTTGAAAACATGTTTGGGTCACACCAACGTGGGTTCGAATCCCACTCCCTCCGCTGGATCTGCGGTCCGGGTGCGGGGAGGAGAACCGGGAGCGCCGGACAGACAAATGAATATGGGGAGGTGCCAGAGTGGCTGAATGGGCTCGCCTGCTAAGTGAGTGCCGGGTTAAACCGGTCGCGGGTTCGAATCCCGCCCTCCCCGCCACAAGGCAAACGCGCTCTGCAAGGGGCGCGTTTTTCGTTTAGATGGGTTCGAATTGCTTCGCGACCCTCCCCGCCACAAGGCTGAACGCGTCTCACCCGAGGCGCGTTTCTTGTTAATG
>CAZSPX010000298.1:0-4019 GCA_964608885.1 uncultured Anaerolineaceae bacterium
CGCCCAGTACTGGGGTACGGGCGATGCCCCCAGCATCCGGCGCGTGCTGGGCCTCTCACTGTCCGTCTCGACCGCGGTGGGATTGTTCTTCTCTCTTCTGGCCGTGCTCATCCCTGAGCGGGTGCTGGGCTTCTACACCACCGACCCGGAGGTCATCCGCATCGGCGCAAGCTACCTGCGCATCGTGGGCTTCAGCTACCCGCTGGTCGCCATCGCCACCTCCTACATCTCCGTCCTGCGCAGCATCACGCTCGTCAAGCTGACCGCCTTTGTCTCGGTGGCCGCGCTGATCCTCAAGACCGGTCTCGCCTACCTGCTCATCTTCGGCGTTGGGTCCTTCCCCGCCCTCGGCGTGCCCGGCGCGGCCATCGGCTCGCTGTGCGCGTGGGCCTTCGAGCTGCTCCTGCTCTTCTTCCTCGTCTACCGGCTCAAGACTCCGCTGGCCGCCAACCCGCTGACCTTCTTTCATTTCGACGTGCCCTTCGTGCGGCGCGTGCTGGCCACCGCCATGCCCGCCGCTCTGAACGAGATGGCCTGGTCGCTCGGCATCACGGTCTATATGGCCGTGTACGCCCGCATCGGCACCGATTCGATCGCCGCAGTGAACATCAACTCCACCATCGAAGACCTGTTCTTCGTGCTCTTCATGGGTCTGGGCAACGCCTGCTCGGTGATGGTGGGCAACCGCATCGGCGCGGGACAGAAGGACCTTTCCTTCGAGTACGGCCGCCGCTTCATGATCCTCGGCGTGATCATCGCGCTGGTGCTGGGAGGGGTGGTGATCCTGGTGCGCGAGCCGGTGGTGGGGCTCTACGAGATCTCGGACGCCGCGGCGGCCAATCTGCGCGGCCTGCTGCTCGTGTTTGCGATCAGCGCCTGGCTGCGGATGCACAACTTCATCGTGTTCATCGGTGCCTTGCGCGCCGGCGGGGATACGCGCTATGCCATGTTCACCGAGCTGTTCTCGATCTGGCTGGTGGGCGTGCCGCTCGCGCTGCTGGGAGGCTTTGTCTGGCACCTGCCGGTCTATATGGTCTATCTGCTGGTGCTGGTGGAGGAGGTGGTCAAGGCGGTGGCCATCGATCTGCGCTTCTTCTCCCGCAAGTGGATCCATGACCTGGTGAACATCACTGCTTGAGTCTTTGACCTCGCGGGCGGGAATCGTTTTGGGATAAGGATGACAGCATGGCCTACAACTTCGACCGCGTTCCGGACCGGCGCAGATCCCCGGGTGACTACAAGTGGAACCACTACCCACGCGAGGTCCTGCCCCTGTGGGTGGCCGACATGGACTTCCCCTCCCCGCGGCCCATCCTTTCAGCGCTGCAAAAGCAGCTGGATCACGGCGTCCTCGGGTATGAGATGCCTTCACTGTCCCTCAAGCAGATCATCGCCTCCCGCATGGACAGTCTCTATGGCTGGAAGGTGGATCCCCAGGCCGTGGTCGCGACCACCGGCGTGGTCAGCGGCCTGAACGTGGCCGGGCGCGCCTTTTGCACCTCGAAGCGCGGCTATCTCATCCAGCCCCCGGTCTATAACGAGTTCCATGAGCTCCGCAATAACCTCTCCATCCCGCAGCTGGAGTCGCCGCTGGTGCGGTCGGTCCGGGCCGGATTCCTCCACTACGAGATCGATTGGGAGAGCTTCGAGAGGCAGGTCCGCAGGGCCGGGGTCTTCATCCTCTGCAACCCTCACAACCCGGTGGGGAAGATCTTCTCGCAGCGCGACCTGCTCCGCATGGCGCGGCTGTGCCTGGAGCACGATGTGGTCATCGTCTCGGATGAGATCCACTCGGAGCTGCTGCTGGATGGGAGCCGTTTCACCCCCCTTGCGACCCTTTCGAAGGAGATCGCCGAGCATACCGTGACCCTGATCGCCCCCTCCAAGACCTTCAACATCCCCGGGCTGTTCTGCGGCTTTGCGATTATCCCTTCGCCCGGCCTGCGCGAAAAATATGAGCGGGTCGTGCAGCATCTGTGCCTGCACGTGGGCAGCCCCGGCCTGATCGCGGCGGGCGCCGCCTTCTCGGGCAAATGCGACCCCTGGCTGGCCGACCTGCGCCTCTACCTGAAGGGCAACCGGGATGCCCTCATCGAATATTTCAAGGAGTATCTCCCTGAAGCCGTCCTGACGCGGCCGCAGGCCACCTACCTGGCCTGGATCGATTGCGGGGAATGGGTCCGCTCGGGGAGGATCGGGGGCTCGCCCTTTGAGTTCTTCCTCAAGAACGCCCGTGTGGCATTCAGCGACGGGAAGAACTTCGGCGGAGATTCGCAGGCATTTATACGCTTGAATTTCGGGTGCGCACGCAGTACACTCATGCAGGCACTGCAGCAGGTCCGCCAATCCATTTACCGGTAGAGGAGCATCCCATGCAGGAGATGTTGACTTATTCAGGTGTGCAGGGATTTGTGAGCGGGCTGGTCCCGCCGCGGCCCGAGGAAATGCAGGCCATGGAGAAGTATGCCGATGAGAATGACTTCCCGATCATCGGTGCGGCCGCCGGGCACATCTGCTACCAGATCGCGCGCCTCATCGGGGCGCGCTCCGTGTTTGAGATGGGCTCGGGCTACGGCTATTCCACTGCCTGGTTCGCCCGGGCCGTCAAGGAGAACGCCGCCCTGCACGGCTCGACCGAAGGCCGTGTCCACCATGTTGTCTGGGATGAGGACCTTTCGCGCCGCGCAGTGGAGCATCTCAGGCGCCTCGGGCTGTCCAGCTTTGTCCACTATCACGTGGCCGAAGCCACCGAAACCCTCAGGAACATGCCGGACGTGTTCGACCTGATCTTCAATGACATCAACAAGGAAAGCTACCCTGCTTCCCTCCCGGTCATCAAGGAGAAGCTGCGCTCCGGCGGCGTGCTGCTCGTGGATAACATCTTCTGGAGCGGCCGGGTCTTCGATGAGAACGATCATTCGGCTTCCACCGAGGGGGTGCGCGAATTCACCCGCCTCATCTCGCATGACCGGGATTGGATCACCTCCGTCCTGCCGGTGCGGGACGGAGTGATGCTGGCCTATAAGAAATAGCTCAAGCAGGGGGGATCGCGGAGGGCGGCGCGGCGGCGCCCGTCCGGTTCAAGAGACGCGCGATCAGCGCGCCGGCGGGCACCGCCAGTAGCAGAGTCAGCAGGACGGTGATGATCAGCCCTGCGGCCGCGCCCATGCCGGTCCAAAGCAGCCCATATACGATCGGGTCTTCCCGCACCGTCTGCCCGGTGGCATCCACGCACTGCAGCTCGTAGGCCGTGGACGGTTGCGTGTTGCCGTTCTCGTCGCGCGTGGTGGTCGCATAGCTGGTGCGGGTGGGGGTGCTGCCCTGCGGGCACAGTATCCGCCCGGTCGTCTGCACCGCGGTCTCCGTGGTGGAGGTCACGCTGGCCGCGATGAAACCGGCCGGCAGCAGGCAGGCTCCCAGGACGATGAAGAGCAGGATCGCGACGATGCATCCGGATATGGCGCCAGGGGCGGAGGATTTCATGGAGGACTCCCGGTTAAGATTTGATACACAATAGCATATTCACAGTCTGCACCCGATGCTACATTTGTCATGGAGTGCATTGTGAGATATAATACAAGTTGTCAGACAACTTCGCAAGGAGAATCGCATGACCACCATCGACCTGAGCATCGACAGCGCCCGCCGCAAGAACGCCATCCGCCGCGCCCGCGAGCGCAACATCGTCATCCCCACTTATGCCCAGATGAAGGATCCCTCCCGGATTCCCGCCCGGGTCAAGGAGGAGTTGAAGGGCATCGGCCTGTGGGACCTCCACCCGCGCAATCTATTCCGCATAAACTGGCACAACCAGCCCACCGCTTCCGGCGGGACCTTCGGCGGCGTGAACTTCCTCGAGCTGCCTCCTTCGCTGACGGGCGTCCCGGCCCGCATCCTGGTGCTGGTCGGCAAGTGGTTCCCCACCGGCGCGCACAAGGTCGGCGCGGCCTTCTCCTGCCTGGTTCCCCGCCTGGTGACCGGGCAGTTCGACCCGACCACCGAGAAGGCGGTCTGGCCTT
>CAZSPX010000299.1:0-3990 GCA_964608885.1 uncultured Anaerolineaceae bacterium
CAGCATCGCGGTTTTCATCGCTTCCTCCGGTAAATTTCGGCCATTATAATCCACGCATGGACACCTGGAAGACCCGCCTGCATGCAGAGCTTGAAAGGGGCGAGGCCGCCCGCCAGCGGGGCAATGAGGGGCAGGCCCGCGTCTGCGCCCGCCGCGCCGCCGGGATCGCCATCCGCGAGCACGCTGCCCGCCGCGGGAACGTCTCTGCTTCGACCAGCGTGATGGACCTGTTCGAGGAGCTGGCCCGCGACCCTTCCCTCTCCCCCTCCCTGCGGACGATCCTTGAGCACCTGAGCCAGCACGTGGATACGCGCTTCAGCCTCCCCCCGGGCGTGGACCTGCTTCAGGAGGCGCGCACGCTGTGCGAAGCCCTCCTGCCGGACTGGAAAGACGAGGATTAGCCGGCCCGCCGCCCCACGAGACTGTAGAGGGCGCGCGCCACGGTGATCAACAGCAGCAGCCCGGAGAGCACCCCCCCGAGGGCGAAGAACAGCGAGTTCCAGTCGTTCAGCCGCCGCACGATCTGCTCCCCTTTCGGGAAGCGGATGCGCCCCCTCAGTCGCTGCACAAGCGCCCGCGAGGGCTGCACGGGGCGCAGCGTCCCCGCCAGTTGGGCCTCCAGGTCATACAGGCCGTCCGGTTCGATGTGGTTTGCTTTGCTACGATTCATTCCTGTCATTCCTGCTCTCGATCAATCCGCCGGGTAAAGCACCAGCCCCACCGTCCCCGGCCCCAGGTTCGCCGCCACTGAGATGGACAGCTCGGTCATGATCACATCCTTGCAGTTGAAGTGAGGCACTGCTTCTTCCTTCAACACCTGTCCCGCCTCGGGGTCGCGCGCCTGCACCACTGCCAGGTACACCGGGGCTGATCCCACTTCCTGCTTTGCCTTTTCGATGACCTTTTGCAGTGCGGCTTTGCGCGTGCGCACCCGCTCGGCCATATCCAGCCGGCCGTCACGCAGCTCCACGATCGGCTTGACGTTCAGGGCCGAGGCCAGCGCTGCCTGGAGCGTCCCCACGCGCCCGCTCATGCGGGCGTAGTCCAGCGTGTCAAGTGTAAGGTACAGACGGACCCGCTCGCGCACCCCCTCGAGATACCGCACGATCCCGGGTGCACTGCTGCCCGCCCGCTCCATGCGGCGCGCCTCCCGGCACATCAGCCCGACGCCTGCCGAGCCGACCTTTGAATCGACCGGGTACACGGTGAACAGGTCCCGCACCTCCTCGGCGGCCTTCACCGCCGAAGCATAGGTCCCCGAGAGCCGGCTGGTCACGTGGATCGAAATGATCTCGTCCCCCGGCCGGGCGATGGACTTGTAGAATTCTACGAACTGGTGCGGGGAGGGCTGCGAGGTCTTGGGGATCCTGCGCGTCTCATCCACCATCCGGTAGAAGCCCTCGTTGCTCAGGTCCACAAATTGCAGGTAGGTCTTGTCCCCGAAGATGATATTCACCGGGATCATGGGGATCTCGTATTCTTTTTCCCACGCGGGGGGCATGTCGGTGGCGCCGTCGGTGACGATCCGCAGCATTTATTGATCTCCGTCGAGCGTGATCTGCTGGTCAAGGATCTGTTCGCGCAGCGCCAGCAGGGTGCGGTGGTACAGGCTCTTGACCGCGCCTTCACTGCGGCCCATGATCTGCCCGATCTCGGCGTTCGAGAGGTTCTCCACGAACTTGAGGATCAGCAGGTGCTGGCGGTCGGGGGGAAGCCTGCGGATCAGCCTGAGCAGCGAGTCCTGGTCCTGCGAGTGGACCAGCTTGATCTCCGGGTGGTCGCCCCGGGAAGGCAGCACGGGCAGGTCATTGATGGGGATCTCCTGCTTGCGGCTGCGGTCCCGGTGCCAATTGGCCACCAGGTTGTGGGCGATCCGGTACAGCCAGGCCGAGAAGGGGACACCGCGGTCCGTGTAGGTGTGGATGTGGTTCATGGCCCGCTGGAAGACGCGCGCCGTGATGTCCTCCGCATCGTGCAGGTTCCCCGTCCGGTAATATACGTAATTGAAGATGCGGTCCACATGGCGCTCGTAGAGCGCCCCGAAGGCCTCCATGTCGCCGTGCGAGGCGAGGCTCAGGACCTCTTCATCCTTCGGCTCTGGCTGCGGGTTGGGCAAACGGTTCCCTTTACCGCCGGTTGTGCAAACATTAACCCCGGCGGATTTCAGAAGTTCCTTGCAGTATATCATTTCAGGCCGGCGGGTATGCGGCGGAGTAGAGGGGCCGGCTTATCGATACCGGATTTCTGCAGCTTCCTTCAGCCAGCCTTAAAATATCCTCAAAAAAAGGGGGATTCCGCCCCTAATCGTTGACAGGCTTCCACAGCCGACTATAATAACCATGCGACAACGGATCAACAAGGAGAAGATCATGCCAACCCAAAAGAAATCCATTTTCGACAAGGCCATTGACGCCCTGACCGACCGGGATGAGAAGGCTGCCGCGGCCGCCAAGGCTGCCGCCGACGCCAAGCTCGCCGCTGAGAACAAGGCCAAGGCCGACGCTGCCAAGGCCGCCGCCGCCAAGGCTGCCATCGACAAGGCTGCCATGGACAAAGCCGCAGCTGCCAAAGCTGCCGCCGACAAGGCCGCCGCCGACAAGGCTGCTGCCGCCAAGATGCTCGCCTCCCAGCAGGAAGCCATGAAGAAGATGGCTGCCGCGGCCGCCGCCCCCAAGAAGGGCACCGTCACCGCCCGCAGCCTGCACATCCGCAAGGACCACGACGCCAATTCCGCCGAGGTCGGCGGCCTGACCAAGGGCGAAGAGGTCACCATCCTCGAGACCTGGACCGACGGCAAAAACACCTGGGCCAAGCTCGGCCAGGACAAATGGGCCGCCATCGTCTACAACGGCCAGACCTACATCAAGGTCGCGTAACCCGACCACCCATCAGGATCCGTTCGTAGAATCAAGACCTCCGGGACGCTCGTCCCGGAGGTCGTTTTTTTTCTGGATGGCCGGTCTCTACCGGCGCGCCATGCCCGCCACCGCCTGGAGCAGCGCGTTCGCCACGAGCTGGCCGGACTGCTGGCGGTAGGGTCTCTGTCCCATCGGCCCGGTGGCCATGATGGCCGAAAGCGCCGCCTGGAGGTTGCCCTGCCCCTGCTGCTTGGCGTTCATGAAGGCCATCCCGGCGTTGAGCACATCGCCAAGATCGAGGCCGTTATTCTGCTGCTGCTGCGCGCCTTGCGGCTGGCCCCCGCCCAGCAGGCTGCCGAGCAGGTCGCCCGCGCCGCCCTGCTGCTGGCCTCCGCCGAGCAGGCTCCCGAGAAGGTCCGCCCCGCCGGGCTGGGCCGGCTGCTGTTGTTGCTGCGCACCGCCGAGCAGTGAGGCAAGCATATCCGCGCCCCCGGCCTGCTGGCCGCCCTGCCCGCCCGTGAGCAGCGAGGTGAGCATGTCCGCGCCGCCCGACTGGTTGGCCTCGCTGCCGCCCAGCAGCGCCTGGATGAGCATCCCGGCATTGTTCGGCGTGACCGCGCTCTGCCCCTGCATTTGCTGCGCGGCCTGGGCCAATCCCTGCGAATAGACGTGGGCAGACCCGCTCTGCGCGTTCTGCGCCAGGACCTGGCTGGCATGGTTGAGCTGCTGGCTGGGCGTGCCGCTCTGTCCCGCCAGCGACTGGGTGATCATGTTGAAGGCCTGCACCATGTTATCGCCGTGGTTCTGGTTCTCGGTATCGGCCTGGTTCAGGCCGGACTGGTTGGCGGCCAGGGCCTGCGCGGCCACCCCGAAGAGCGATGAAAGATCAAGCCCCCGCTCTGCGGGCGCTGCAGGCTGTGCTGCGCGGCTGCGAGCCTTGCCCCGGCTGGTTCGTTTCTGTGTCATGTCTTCTCCTTTATTGGTTGCAGTATTGCATCGACCTGATTTTATTGTACCTCCAATCACGGACCAAAAACCCCCAGGGTCTTATGTGTGGTGCCCGCCCTGCAGCCCGGGAAGACACTGGCGGGCAGACCTGATTATTGCCGAGGAAGACCTTTAGAGTCCGGGT
>CAZSPX010000300.1:0-3978 GCA_964608885.1 uncultured Anaerolineaceae bacterium
CAGCGCGCCCAACGAGAGAGGAGCCCATGGCCCCGAAAGGGAAATACAGAATAAGAAGGAAAAGCGGAATATCCAGAATATAGGGTTTTTCACCGGGCAATGCCTCCCGCCCGTATACCAGCTTCTGGACAAGGTTCGGTACCGAACCCGAGTACGGCTGGGCCTGCTCGAAGAAAAGCGCTCGCGCGCCCTGCCACGGAAGCAGAAAATCCCCTCCGCGCTGCAGGCCCGGAACCACGGCTGCATTCATGGCGATGAGAGCTCCCAGGATGGTCAATCCCGCGGCCAGCGCAAAGACCAAAAAGAAGATCTCGCGCCTTGAGAAGCGTTGTCTCACAGACTGCCCCCCGGAGGAGCGGAAAGCCGCCTCACACCAGGACCTTCAGCCGCCCCGGCTGGATGGAATAGTGGAAATCCTGGATGTACTCGGGAAACAACTCTCCATCCGTGTGCGCAGGGGAGGGATGGTCCAGATGGAAGTTCACCTTGGACGTTTCGACCTCGTACATGCCCTCCATTTCCACATAGCTGCCCTTGTCTTCCTTGAAAGCCCGGGGCAGAGCAGACATCAGCCCCAGCCGCGTGGGACGGTAGCCGAAGGCGAGGGTCAATTTTCCGTCAGAGACGTCGGCATGCGGGGTCATAAAGAACCCCCCTGTGCGGCGGGCATTCCCAATAGAGATCAGCGAGATCGGCCCCTTGTATTCGCCGCCATCCCAGGATAGCTCTGCCTGCCACTCGGGCTTATCCATGATCGCCCAGACCGCAGCCACGACATAACGCCCGGCGCCCTTGATCCAGTGGATGCGCTCATGTCGGGTTGTGACATAAGGCTCGAGGCCGGCGCCTGAATTATTGGCAAAGTACCT
Organism: uncultured Anaerolineaceae bacterium; assembly: GCA_964608885.1. Classification (GTDB taxonomy): domain Bacteria; phylum Chloroflexota; class Anaerolineae; order Anaerolineales; family Villigracilaceae; genus JACPVF01. The sequence goes on from CAZSPX010000300.1 coordinate 870, forward strand.
GTCATTGCACCGGCAGAGATCGATCGCTCTTACTTTCCCTGCCGCGATCACCCTGGCGGCCTGCGTCAGGCTGGTTGGAAGGCCGAGCGAGAATACCAGGTCGTTGGCAGAGCCGAGCGGTATGATCCCCAGGGGTCCGACGGGCTGGTCACCGGGAGCCGCCCTTGCCAGGCCATTGACAGCATCACCGATCGTGCCATCGCCGCCCGCGACGAGGATGGGTGAAAAACCAGCCCGCGCGGCTTCTTCCACCAGATCAGTAACCTGACCCTTTTTCTGCGATACAGCCAGCTCAAAATCCACACCTGCGGCCTTCAGGGCGCTCTCGGCCTCAGGCCAACGTGCCTGTGATCTCCAGCGGTTCGAATAGGGGTTCAGGACCACTTTGGCTGTCAAGATTTTCCTCCAACGGATTTGCTGCGATGATCTGTTAAGACCCGCCCGTCCCCACCTGCAGGATTTCCGGGGGCTGATCCAGCGAACGGATTGATTTTACACGTAAACCCGCGGCTTCGTCTGCGAGAGCAGCACCGCAAAAAAGATCAGGGCACACCCTGCGCTCTGGACCAGAGAAAGACGCTCATCCAGAATGATCCACCCGGAGAGCGCTGCAAACACCGATTCAAGGCTGAGGATCAAGGCTGCATCGGAGGGCGGAGTGTAGCGCTGCGCCCAGACCTGAAGGGTATAACCCAGCCCCACGGAAAACACCGCAGTATACAGGATCGGAGCGATGAGGGCCTGGAGATCCACACTCCCGGGATCTTCAATGATGAAGGCCAGCGCCAGGTTGAGCAGCCCGCACACGACGAACTGTCCCACCGAGAAGGCCATTGGTTCATAACGGGAGGCAACTTTTCCCAAAAGGATCACGTGGAGGGTCCACAGGAAAGCCCCCAACAACTCCAGGACATCACCCGGTTGCGGGGTCAGGCCCGTCCCGCCGGTCGAGAGCAGGAAAGCCCCAAGCGCCGCCAGAACCACCGCAAGGATGCTCAACCAGTGGGGCAGCTCGCGCCAGAAAATGAAGAGAAAGACCGGCACAAAGACCACGTACAGGCTGGTAATGAAGCCGGCATGCCCGGCTGTGGTCTGAAGCAGGCCGAGCTGCTGAAAGGCTGCCGCTGAAAAGAGCACCAGACCAGCGGCCACCATCCACAACCATTCCCGGCTTTCGCGCTTCCAGGTTTCAGGAGAGGACCGGCCAGCCCTCAAGGCAAAAGGCAGAACGATCAAGGCCGCCAGGAGAAATCGGAGCCCATTAAAGAGATACACGCTCCCGGTGCGGCCGGCAAATGCCTGCGCCACAAATGCGGTCCCCCAGATGATGGCGACCAATAGAAGTGTCAGGTCTGCTTTAAGGCGCATCCGTAATCCCATATTCCCGTAACGCGAAGCGACTGCAAGGCGTCTAAATCATGACAGACAGCAAGGAACAATGCCACTGGCAGGATGGAACTTTATCCCGGACCTTCCTGTACAAATGTCTAGTATCCCGGCGGCCCGATTTGGTCGATATTCTAATACATGCTTAACATGTGCTCGCTATACTGATTCCCAAGGAGTGGCACCCATGACCACTATTTTTAATTCGGCTGAGACGGTAAAAGAAGCTTTTTCGAAGCAAAAGTATATCGCTTCCAACGAGATCGCCACCATCGTGTATCTCGCGCAGAAGCTCGGGAAGCCGCTCCTGGCAGAGGGCCCCGCGGGTGTGGGGAAGACGGAGCTTGCAAAAGCGATCTCGGGCGCAACCGGTCATGAATTGATCCGCCTCCAATGTTACGAAGGCCTGGACGAATCCAAGGCGCTCTATGAGTGGGAATACTCCAAGCAGCTCCTTTATACCCAGCTGCTGCGCGACAAGCTGAATGCCACACTCGGAAATGCTTCGTCACTGGCGGAGGCCGCAGATATGCTGGCCTGTGAGGAGGATGTGTTCTTTTCGTCGCGCTTCCTTTTACAGCGCCCGTTATTACGGGCGATCCTGAGCGACCAACCCAGCGTCCTGCTTATCGATGAGATCGACCGGGCGGATGCCGAATTCGAGGCATTCCTCCTGGAGGTCCTCAGCGATTTCCAGGTCTCGGTGCCGGAGCTTGGCACCCTGGAGGCAAAACACCGCCCCTTTGTGATCCTGACCTCGAACAACACGCGGGAACTTTCCGAGGCCCTTAAGCGCCGCTGCCTCTATCTTTTCATTGATTACCCCAACCTGGATGAAGAATTGGCGGTCGTGAGACTCAAGGTTCCCGATCTGAATCCAAAACTTGCCAGGCAGGCGGTGGAATTCGTGCAGCGCCTCCGACAGACGGATATGCGAAAGTCACCCTCCATCAGCGAAACACTGGATTGGGCCAACGCGCTGGTAGCCTTGAATGCACATAATCTGGATAAATCCACCCTGGATGAGACCCTTTCAGTGCTTCTAAAGCATGAGGCGGATCTCCAGAAAGCGCGCCGCCAGTTCCTGGAACCGCCCTCTTCGGGACGTCAGCGCCCGGATGAGTTCAGCCGTTTTTCCGGCAATTAGCACCTTCCCGGCTGCCTGCAGACTCAAATCAATTCAGTAGGTGCCCAGGAGAAGCAGCATGGAATCCCGAATCCTTCAGCTTATTTCTGCCTTGCGCGCGGCCGGCGTGCGCGTTTCGCTGGCTGAGAGCGCTGAAGCATTTTCGGCCGTGGACCTGATGGGCATCCAGGACCGCGAGGCTTTCCGGCTTTCCCTGCGCGCCACGCTGATCAAGGACGCACGCGACCTTCCCATCTTTGACAAGCTGTTTCCGCTTTTCTTTGGATCCGGCAAGACGCCTCCCATGGGTGGTGATCCGACTGCGGACCTATCGCCTGAGGAAGCCCAGATGCTGGCGGATGCCCTCAACGCTCTCTCAGACCGGCTCCGCAAGCAGATGGAACGGCTCATGCAGGGAAAGCAGCTTTCCCCGGAGGAACTGGAGCAGCTGGCGCAGATGACGGGGTTGAATAATACGGATGACCTCCGCTACCAGAATTGGATGGCCCAGCGCATGATGCGCGCACTTTCCTTCCCGCAGGTGCGCGAGCCACTGAAACAGATGATGGAAACCCTTTCGGAAATGGGAATGAACCG
>CAZSPX010000301.1:0-3963 GCA_964608885.1 uncultured Anaerolineaceae bacterium
CGCCTGATGACCACCCGCAAGGAGCGCATGATCCGCATGGAGTACGCGCCGCGGCCCATCTCGCAGCGGACGCTGGTGGCCTTCCCCATCGTGATCACGCTGGCGGTGGGGCTGCTCGTGCCGGAGGCGACGCCCCTGATCTCCATGCTGATGCTCGGCAACCTGCTGAAGGTCTCGGGGGTGGTGGACCGGCTGAGCAAGGCCGCGCAGAACGAGATCATCAACATCGCCACGCTGTTCCTGGGGCTGGCCATCGGGGCCACCATGAGCGCGGCGGCGTTCCTCAACGCGGACACGCTCAAGATCATGCTGCTGGGACTGCTGGCCTTTGCGCTGGACACGGTGGCGGGGCTGCTGTTCGGCAAGCTGATGTCGGTGATCAGCCGCGGCAGGATCAACCCGTTGATCGGGGCCTCGGGAATCTCGGCCTTCCCGATGGCCGGGCGGCTGGCCGCGAAGATGGCCGCCGAAGAAGACCCCGACAATTTCATCCTGATGCATGCCATGGGGGCGAATACCGCGGGTCAGTTGGGAAGCGTGATGGCGGGCGGCATCCTGCTGGCAATCGTGAGCAAGATGATATAGAGGAAGATGGTGTCGTTGCGATCTACGAGAAGCAACCCCCGCCTGAAAAGGTGATCCACTCGAAAGGTGAATCTCGTTTAGGAGGAGTTTGCTTCGTCGGTGTCCAGTCACTCCGTGACTGGACACACTCCTCGCAATGACACACTGAGAGGAGATTGCCGCGTCGTTCAGCCGGAGGCTTTACCTCCGGCCTCACTCCTCGCAATGACATACAGGAATAAAAAGACGGATGGGGGTTACCCATCCGTCAAACTACAGGTCTTCTAGATTGTTGAAGGGACAGATCGGATCGCTGCCTTCTTTTCGTGTGGTGAACGTCTGGAACTTGCTAAACTCCAGTCCAGTCAGGGCGCCGAGATCTTCCCTTCCTCGAACTTCTCAGGCGGATTGTCTATGGCTGCCTCCTTTCCACGAATCCATCATATAACAAAACGCAGACGGATACATTAAAAGATTCTAGCAGTTTTGTGAGTATCTTTGTCTATGCAATTGGATCAGGGTTTGAGCGCCTGGTCCACGGTCGTCCGTAAAAAATCCACCAGTGCGGATAGGCCGGAAGCCTCCAGGTTGGTATCATCCACCTGGGCGGAAAACGGAGTGCCGGTCCCAGGGTCGATCTCGAGGGTATATACGAAACAATCTGCGCAGGGACCGGGTTTGGCTTCCGATTTGAACACAGCCTTTGCGGCCAGCTCGTGAAGCTGCGCGATCTGCTGCGGGCTGAGCTGGATCGTGGCGGTCTTTCCGGTGCGCACATCGGTCACCACGGCCTCGCCGTTGCTGCTGACATCCATTGTGCGGTTGAATCCGGCGATCCCGCCCGTGTAGGTGAAATGGATCGTCCATTCATCGCCGCCGGCCGCGGAGGGGGTCGGAAGCAGCTCCCCCACCGGCGCTGCGGGACGCGCTCCGCAGGCGGCCAGCAGAAGCGCCGCGATCAAAATGATCAAGATTCGTGACATATCATGCTCCTTCGTACAGTTTCAATCAATAGGACGAGAGCTGCAGGGGCTTTGTTCCGGTGATCCGATAGCTCCTGATAGTACATTCGAGTACAATACCACAAGTTTACCCTGAGAGGCATACATGCGCGAAGTCGCGATCCTTGGAATCGGTCAAACCCGGGTGGATGAGCACTGGGAAAAATCGCTGCGCGAGATCGGCGGCGAGGCAGCTTTTGCCGCGCTGCAGGATGCGGGGGTGGAAAAGGTGGATGCCCTGTTCGTGGGCAACATGCTCTCGGGCATCGTGAGCGGGCAGAACCAGCTCGGGGCCTTTCTTTCCGACTGGGTGGGACTGTGGCGCCAGGAGGCGGTCAAGGTGGAGGCAGCCTGCGGGTCGGGGGCGGCAGCCTTCCGGGCCGGACTGATGGCGGTGGCCTCGGGCGATGTGGGATCGGCGCTGGTGGTCGGCGTGGAGAAGATGACCGACAAGGCCGGGCACGATATCACCGCGGCGCTGGCGACCGCCGCGGATGCCGACTACGAGGTGGACCAGGGAGTCTCCTTTGTGGGCCTGAACGCGCTGGTCATGCGGCGCTACATGTACGAATACGGCTGGAAGCACGGGGACTTTGCCTCCTTCCCGGTCAACGCGCACGCCAACGCCATGCACAATCCCTTTGCCCGGCTGCATGAGAAGATCAGCGTGGAAAAGTTCGAGAAGGCGGGCATGGTGGCGACGCCGATCAGCCTGCTGGACGCCTCCCCCATCGGGGACGGGGCGGCCGCGGCGGTCATCGTCCCCGCGGAGAAGGTCACGGGCGGGCCCGGGCGGAGGCGCATCACGGTGGCGGCCTCGGCGGCGGCGACGGATACCATCGCCATCCACAGCCGGAAGGAGCCGCTCTTCCTGCAGGCGGCCAATGAATCCTCCCGCCGCGCGTATGCCATGGCGGGCTGCTCTCCGGAGGAGATCGACCTGTTCGAGCTGCACGACGCGTTCTCGATCATGGCGGCGCTCTCGCTGGAAGCCTGCGGCTTTGCGGAGCGCGGCCAGGGTCCCCGGCTGGGACTGGAGAACGAGATCGCTGTGGGCGGGCGCATCCCCATCTGCACACGCGGCGGGTTGAAGGCGCGCGGGCACCCGGTGGGCGCAACCGGCATGTACCAGATCGTGGAAGTGGCGCAGCAGCTGCGCGGGGACTGTGGTCCCACGCAGGTGGAGGGGGCCGCGCTGGGCATGACCCAGAACATTGGCGGGTCGGGGGCCACCATCCTCACCCATATCCTGCGCGCCGGGTGAGGCTGGAAATTTCAGCCTCCCCCAAGTATCCGGTGTGTTATATAATTAAGCGATATCGGAAAGGAGATCAACATGGTTGAAAGGCGCAGGGTTGACCGCCGCAGCTTCTCCTATTACATGCGGGTGATGAACGATGAGACGGGTGAGCTGGTCGGCCACCTGACCGATATCAGCACCGCCGGCTTCAAGCTGGACTGCCTGAAAAGCATCCAGCCGAACACCCATTTCCGCCTGCGTCTCGACCTGACCCCGGATGTCGCCAACAAGGAGACCATGGTCTTCCGGGCCATCAGCCGCTGGTGCCGGGCAGACCGTTTCGACCCGACCTCCTTCAACGTGGGCTTCCAGATCACCGAGATGTCGCCCAGCGACGGCGAGATCTTCCTGCGCATGTTCGAGGTGTACGGGACCAAATCCAACAACGACAAGACCAGTCACGATTATCTCTGGCGCTAGGCCGTCCCGCTCCAGAGCCGCCGGGTGTTCAAGCCAGCTTGAACACCCCTTGTTTTTTAACGTAAAATATCCGCATGCAGGGAATCATCCACTGGCTGCTGCCAAAGGTCGTCAACCTCGTGGCCCGGGTGGAGGTGCGCGGCTACGAGCATCTGCCCAAGGAGGGCGGGTTCATCATCGCCACCAACCACCTGGGGATCGTGGACGCGCCCCTGGCCTACTACGCCCTGAGCGACCTGAAGCTGTTCATCCCGGTGGCCGAGAAATGGGAGGAGAATCCCTTCCTGCGCTGGCTGGGGAAGCACCTGAACTTCATTTTCATCGACCGCTTCAACCTGGATATGAAAGCCATGCGCGAGATCATGCGCAGGATGAACGAAGGCCAGACCCTGGTGATCGCGCCGGAAGGCACGCGCAGCCGCACCGAGCAGCTGGCGGAGGGGAAACCGGGCGTCGCGTACCTGGCCGCCCGCTACGACTGGCCGATCCTGCCGGTGGCGCTCAGCGGGACGGAAGACCGCGTCTTCCTGTCCAACCTGAAGCGCCTGCGCAGGTCACCCATCAAGATCCAGGCAGGCGCGCTGTTCCGGCTGCCGCCGCTCCCGCGGGAGGGACGCGACGAGGCCCTGCGGAAGTACACCGATGAGATCATGGTGCGGCTCGCGGCGATGCTCCCCG
>CAZSPX010000302.1:0-3963 GCA_964608885.1 uncultured Anaerolineaceae bacterium
GTCGGCCTCACCTCCCCGTCCGCTTCAGCGTCCTTTTGCATGGAGCGGTACTTGTAGATGAGGTAGGATTTGCCGCTCTTCCCCAGCCGGGGCTGGGAGTAGAAGATGGGCATGCCGCTGTCAATGAGGATGGCGAGCGCCGTGAAGGGGAAGGTGATCAGCATGACCAGCAGCCCCGCCAGCCCGCCTGCAATATCCATCAGCCGCTTCAACAGCTCATAGAACCCGCTGCTGCGCGCCTGGTCAATGAAGGAGCGCAGCATCCAGTCCGACTCGAGGTGGTGGATCGGGACACGCCCGGCCACCTCCTCATAGAGCGTCGGCATGCGCACCACCTCGGTGCCGCGTTCCTGCGCATCCAGCACGATCTGGAAGGTGGACCCGCGCATCAGTCCGGTGATGGCCACCACCACCTCGGTCACTTTGGCATCCTCAATTACCTTGAGGAGCTGATCGCTGGTGGCGATGATCGGGAAGCCGATCACGGAGCGCCCCACCTTGCGCGGGTCGTCATCGATGAAGCCGATCAGCCGGAAAGGCGGCGGGGTCAGCGTGCGGTATACCTCCGCCAGCGTCTGCCCGGCTTTGCCCGCCCCCACGATCAACACCCGCCTCTGCATCCCCGTGGAGGTGTACACCCGGATATACGCGGCCCGCCACAGCAGCGTGAGCACGGAGGCCAGCACCAGGAAGGCTCCCACGCCGATGCGGGGCAGTGCGTTGGGGTCCACCCGGATGGTGAACAGGAGCGAGTAAGCCAGCAGCCCGATGAAGGCCGCCGCCAGGATGCCCCTCAGCGTCTTGCGCCAGTTGGCGGAAGTGTGCGGGTCATACAGTTCCACCATCAGCAGCAGCCAGACCAGGGGGAGCACATAGAACCAGAACGGGACCACCACCTGGATGAGCTTCTCTGCCCTGGCCTGGGTCATCCCGCTCTGGACCAACTGGTAAAGCGAATACTGGTACCAGAGATACACCGAGGCGAACAAAGCCCCGACGGAAGCGATCAGGTCCCCGATCAGCAGGATCGAACGCTGCTCGCCGGGACGCAGCCGGAATTGTGAATGCGATTCGCTCATGAACCTTTGTGCGGGGCTGGTGAGCAGGCTCCAGAGGAATCCGCCGCCCCAGGAGATGTGCATGCTGGCGATGGCCAGCGGCAGGCCGAAGACAAGCGAGGCCTTCCTTTGCTTGATGGCCGTCCCCAGGCTGGCCAGCAGAAGAACGATGAAATACAGCACCAGTTCGGCCGCCAGCAAAAGGCGCGGCCATTGCAGCCAGAGGCCTGCCACCCCCAGGCCGATCAGGCTCGCGGTAAACAGGGGCGGAAGGGCCTGCCGCCACCGCAGCGTTTCAGGATACCGCTGCAGCATCCGCATTTTCCAGAACCCGTAGCGCCAGTACTGGCTGCCCAATGCTCCCAGGGTTGCCCGGGCAATATAGACCGAGCGGATCTCGGGATCCAGCCAGATGGTGCCGCCCGCCTGCCTGACGCGCGTATTAAACTCGTAATCCTCGTTGCTTTGCAGCCTCTCGTCAAACCTGCCAATTTTATCGATAAAATCCCGCCGGAAGGAGCCAAAGGGAACCGTATCCACCGGCCCTGCCTGCGGGGAGAGGCGGTACATCGCATCCCCCACCCCCAGCGGGTGCGAGCCCGCCACCGAGATGGCCTCCGCGATCCAGGTCTTTGCGCCGGGGCGCACTTCCCACACGCCGCCCACATTCGTGCCCAGGCCGCCCTGAAGCGCCTCCACCGAGCGGCGGACGTACTCAGAGTGCGGCATGGAGTGGGCGTCCAGCCGGACAAGGATCTCGCCGCAGGCTGCCTCGATGGCGCGATTGAGACCGGAGGGAATGGTGCGCGCCCAGTTGTCCACCACCTGCACTTTCAGCTCGGGATGGTCGGCGCTGAAGGATGCGATCGCATTGCGCGTCCCATCCACCGAAAGCCCGTCTGAGATCACCACCTCCAGCTTATCGAGCGGGTAGCTCTGCGCCAGGATGGAATCCAGCAGGAGACGGATGGTCGCCCGTTCATTGTAACATGGGACAATTATCGAGACTGTGGGTATCATGACGCGCCATCCGCATTATACAAAAGCCGGAGCCAATCTGTAAGATTAGGCTTTCCGGCCCGGCGGGGTGAGGTTTCCCCCCTGCCAGAGTGGAAGCGTCACTTCGAAGGTGGTCCCTTCCCCAATGGCGCTGCGGACGGCAATTCTACCACCGTGTGCCTGCACGATCTCCATTGCGATCGCCAGTCCAAGCCCTGTCCCCCCTCGCCCGGCGCGCGGTTCTCCCTGATGGAAACGCTCAAAGATGCGCCCGAGCGCCTCGGGCGGGATGCCCTGCCCGGTATCCTCCACCTCGAACCGGATGGCTCCCGGCGCCGGGGCCGCGCGCAGCGTGACCATGCCTCCCGCGGGCGTGTAGGCCAGGGCATTATCCACAAGGTTGGTGAATACCTGCGCCAGCCGGTCGCCATCTCCCAGCAGGACCGGCAGATCGGGAGCCAGTTCCACCCCGAGATTCACCCCTGCCTGCCGCGCCTGCGGCGCGAACCTCTCCGCGGTGGTGTTCAGCAGGGCCGCGGCTTGCAGCGGGTCCATCTTCAGGTCCGCGGTGCCGGCCTCCAACCGCGCAAGCGAGAGCAGGTCGAGCACCAGGCGGTGCAGCCGCCCGGCCTCCCGGTGGATGATCTGCGCGGCCTGTTGCTGGTTCTCGGGCGTATCAGCCGTCCCGTCCTGGATCGCCTCCGCGAAGCCCTGGATGGAGGTCAGCGGCGTCTTCATCTCATGCGAGACATCCGCCACAAATTTCCGCTGCGATTCGCGGGCGCTCTGCACGCGGTCGATCATGGAATTAAAAGCCCGTGTCAATTCCTTCACCTCGCGCGGACCCTGCTCGGGCAGCCTGTCCACGCCCTGCGCCGGATAGCCGCGCGCGGCCCGCAGCAGGCTTTGCAGTGGACCGGCCACCCAGCGCGAGACCCACAGGGCCAGCAGGAGCGAAAGCAGCAGCGCGATGACGCCGGCGCGCAGCACGGGTCTCAGCAGCTCGTCTTTGAAAACGTTGTAGAACAGGGCTGGCGGCCGGGGCGCGGCCACGACCAGGGTATTCCCATCCTTCAAAGCGCTGGAATGGAAGAACCAGAGGCCCCCGCTCGAATCGCGCAGCCATTGAGAATTTTGAAAGAACCGGCGCGGCCGCGGGAATGGCAGCGCCGCCCCCCCGGGATCAGAATCCAGGCGCACAGCTTGATCCGGCCCGAACACCAGCACCCGCACCTGGAGGTTTTGCGCCAGGGCTTGCATGCCGTTGCGATCCCCGGCCAGGGAGGCCAGGTCGCCTCCCCGTGCCTGGAGCAGGCCCTCCGCCGCCTGCAGCCGGGATTGGGTCTGCCGGAAGATGGCCGGATTGCGCAGCAGATATACGAACATGGAAACCGCCACGACCATCAGCGCGGCGGCTACCAGGAGCGCATAACTCAACCAGAGTCGGGAGCGCAGCGAGGACATCATGGCTCGGGCCGCGGGACCAGCTTATACCCCACCCCTGTAACGGTCTCGATGTGCACAAGGCTCCCTTCCAGCTTGCGGCGCAGGTGCGCAACGTGCACATCCACGGTGCGCGTCTGGCCATAGAAGTCGAACCCCCAGGCAAGCTGCAGGAGCTGCTCGCGGCTGAGCACCAGCCCGCGGTGCTCGGCCAGGGCCAGCAGCAGATCGAACTCCTGCGTGCGCAGCTCCAGGACCTGCCCGCCCACGCGCGCCTCGCGGCTGGCTGCATCGATCACCAGGTCTCCCAGGCGGATGGATCGGGAGCCCTGAGCCGCCCCCCTTTCACTGCGCCGCAGGATGGCCTTGACGCGCGCCACCAGCTCGCGCGGGTTGAAGGGCTTGGTCAGGTAATCGTCCGCGCCCAGCTCCAACCCCAGCACCTTGTCGATCTCATCATCCC
>CAZSPX010000303.1:0-3961 GCA_964608885.1 uncultured Anaerolineaceae bacterium
CCAAGGTCAACGAAAACGGAGGCAAATATCAAGGTCAGGATAGATACGAAGCGCGGAAGCATCTCTGGACTGATATGAAAGCCGCCGGTCTCGTCATCAAAGAAGAGAAATACGTCACCACCATCCCACGGTCGCAGCGCGGTGGGGAGATTGTCGAACCAATGATCTCCGAGCAATGGTTTGTGAAGATCGATCCGCTTGCAAAGGCCGGGCTTCAAGCGGTGCGCGATGGGCACATCAAAATTGTGCCGGAACGATTCGAGAAAATTTATTACAACTGGCTCGAAAACATCAAGGATTGGTGCATCAGCCGACAGTTGTGGTGGGGGCACCGCATCCCTGTTTGGTATTGTCCCGACGGCCACATGACGGTGACGCGCGAAGACCCAACCCAATGTGCAACCTGTGGCTCGAAGAATATCCTTCAGGATGAAGATGTCCTGGATACGTGGTTCTCTTCGGGGTTGTGGCCCTTTTCCACGCTTGGCTGGCCTGATCAAACGCCCGACCTGAAATATTTCTATCCCACCTCCTACATGGAGACCGGTTACGACATCCTGTTCTTCTGGGTGGCGCGCATGATCATGATGGGGCTGGAGTTCACGGGTGATATTCCTTTCCACACCGTGTACCTGCACGGCCTGGTGCGCACCGAGCAGGGCCACAAGATGTCCAAGACCAAGGGCAACGTGATCGATCCGGTACAGCTCATGGATGAGTTCGGCACCGACGCGCTGCGCTTCACTCTCATGGTGGGCTCGAGCCCGGGCAACGACATGAGCATTGCGCCGAAGAAGGTCGAATCCAACCGCAATTTCGCCAACAAGCTCTGGAACACCGGGCGGTTCGTGATCAGCGCGATCGAGAGCCAGGAGGGCGAAACAGAACCGGGCGAATACACGCTGGCGGATTCGTGGATCTGGGCGCGGCTGCAGCAACTGGTGCGCGACGTGGAGCGGCTCTTCCAAACCTTCCAGTATGGCGAGGCCGGGCGGCAGATCTATGACTTCATCTGGTCCGATTTCGCGGACTGGTACGTGGAGATCGCCAAGCAGGAGCTGGCGGGAGGAGGGGCGAGGAGCCGCCGCGCGGCGGACACCCTGGCGCGCGTCTTCGACCTGGCGCTGCGGCTGCTGCATCCCTTCACGCCTTTCGTCACAGAGGAGATCTGGGGCCACCTGCGGCGGGCCCTGAAGGAATCCCCGCTGGCGCAGATCGCCGGGGACTGGACCGAGGTACTGATCACTGCGGACTGGCCCATGCCGCGCGACCCCGAGGGCTGGGAGGAAGCCCGCATCGAAGACTTCACGGAGATCCAGGAGATCGTGCGCGCCATCCGCAACCTGCGCGCCGAGAAGAACCTGCCGCTTTCGAAGAAGCTGCCAGCGGCACTGGCGGGCGGGGACAAGACCGGGCTGCTGAAGGAGCAGGCCGCCGTGCTGGCCGCACTGGCGGGGCTGGACCCGGCGGCCCTGCAGATCACCGAGAAGAGCGGCGAGAAACCCGAGGGCGCCGTGGCACTGGTGGTCGGCGCGGCGGAGATCCACCTGACACTGGCCGGGGCGGTGGATTCGGCGGCGGAGCGCCAGCGGTTGGAGAAAGAGCTTTCCGAGGCCGGGTCGCAGATCCAGCGGCTGGAAAAACTGCTGGAAAGCGATTTCGCCTCCAAGGCCCCGCCGCAGGTGGTGGCGAAAGAGGCCGAGAAACTGGCGGCCTTCCGGCAAACCGCTGATAAAATCAGGGAACAACTGAGAGAGGCTTAAAACTTATCCTTGCGAGGAGCCGGCCGGACAAGCCAGACATCGCTCCACCGGGAAGCACACCCTCCCCGCAACGGCACCGACCAGACAGAAGGAGAGCGAATGGCTAGAGCAGAAAAGAAACTGCAGGAACTGAAGACCCGCCTGCTGGAGGTGGGCGACCTGGGGCACATCAATGCACTGCTGGGCTGGGACCAGTCCACCTACATGCCGCCCGGAGGGGCGGAGGCGCGCGGGCGGCAGTCGGCGCTGCTGGCGCGCATCACCCAGGAGAAGTTCATCGACAAGCGCATCGGCAAGCTGCTGGACGACCTGCGCAGCTACGAGGAGGGCCTGCCCTATGAATCGGACGATGCCAGCCTGATCCGCGTGACGCGGCGCGAGTATGAGCGCGCCCTGCGCATCCCGCCCGAATTCCTGGGCGAGCTGAACGAACATTCCGCCCTGGCCTTCCAGGCGTGGATGGAAGCGCGCCCGGCCAACAACTTCGCCTCGGTGCAATCCAACCTGGAGAAAACCCTGGACCTGAGCCGCAAGATGGCGGATTTCTTCCCGGGCTACGAACACCTGGCCGACCCGCTGATCGATTTCTCGGACTACGGGATGAAGGCCTCCAGCGTGCGGGAGCTGTTCACGCGGCTGCGCGAGAGGCTGGTGCCTATCGTCAAGGCCATCACCTCCCAGCCGCCCACGGACGATGCGGCGCTACACAAGCATTATCCGGAGGCGGACCAGCTGGCCTTCGGGGAGGCCGTGGTGCGCCAGTTCGGGTATGACTTCAACCGCGGGCGGATTGACAAGACCCACCATCCCTTCATGACCAAGTTTTCGCTGGGCGATGTGCGCATCACCACGCGCATCAAGGAGAACGACCTGGGTGAGTGCATGTTCAGCAACATGCATGAGTCTGGGCATGCCATGTATGAGCAGGGCATCGACCCGGCCTACGAGGGCCTGCCGCTCGGCGGGGGGACCAGCTCAGGCGTACACGAGTCACAGTCGCGGCTGTGGGAGAACCTGGTGGGGCGCAGCCGCGGTTTCTGGGAATACTTCTTCCCCAAACTGCAGGAAAAGTTCCCCGAGCAGCTCCAGGGCGTGCCGCTGGACGAGTTCTACGCGGCCATCAACAAGGTGCAGAAGTCACTGATCCGCACGGACGCCGACGAGGTCACGTACAACCTGCACGTGATGATGCGCTTCGACTTCGAGCTGCAGATGCTGGAGGGCACGCTGGCGATCCGCGACCTGCCGGAGGCCTGGCACGAGCGCTTTGAGCAGGACTTCGGGATCGTGCCGCCAGACGACAAGGACGGCGCGCTCCAGGATGTCCACTGGTACGCCGGGCTGATCGGCGGCGCCTTCCAGGGCTATACACTGGGGAATATCCTCTCGGCGCAGTTCTTCGAATCGGCGCTGAAGGCACACCCCGAGATCCCGCAGGAGATCGGGCAGGGAAAATTCGAGACGCTGCACGGCTGGCTGACCGAGAACCTGTACCGGCACGGGAGCAAGTTCACCGCCGCCGAGGTGGTGGAACGCGCCACCGGCTCCCCACTGACGATCGAGCCATATCTCGCGTACCTGACGAAGAAGTACGGGGCGCTTTACACGCTCTAGATCACAAGCCTCAAGGATCGTTTTGGGAGGTCGCATTTTCCATCATGCGACCTCCTTTTTTTTCAGATGTATGACAAATCCTAGGAAAATCAGCGACATTCGTCACTAAACCCGCACAGGGGCATCGGGTATCTTTAGTGCGCAATCCGTAAAAACACACTGGAGAACCCGACATGACCATGAAAATCACTGAAGACTGCATCGCCTGCGGCGCATGCGTCCCCGACTGCCCGACCGAGTCCATCAGCGAGGGCGATGGCACCCTGTATGTGATCGACCAGGCTACTTGCGTGGAATGCGAAGGACATTTCGATTCGCCGCGCTGCGTGGCCGCCTGCCCGGTGGACTGCATCGTCAAGGCGCAGTAAAGATCTTGCGAAAAAAAGACCCGGGCCTGTGCCCGGGTCTTTTTATATTTTTAGGATTGCGGGCGGGTCACGGGAAGAGCGGGAAGGCCAGCGATCCATCGGGTATGAAAGAGCGAGCCAACCTGCAAGGGTCTCCGGGACCTGCCCCTACGGACTCCGCAACAAAATACAAGGAACAAGGGGTTTGTTTCGCTGCGCTCGCAACGACACCTTTGC
>CAZSPX010000304.1:0-3928 GCA_964608885.1 uncultured Anaerolineaceae bacterium
GGCGCGGGTCTTCGCAGCCCATCTCGGCCAGCGCCCAGCACAGGTTGCCCTGCAGACAGTCGATCGTCCCGGCGGGAGTGCCAGAGGTGATGGAGGTGAACTGGCCCCCCTCGCACATCTGATCCAAGATGTAATCGCAGGCCTTCGCAACCCGCTTGTCCTCCTCCGCGCGGGCGCCCAACTGCGCCAGCAGGATCATGGCCCAGACGGTGGAACGGTACTTGGGGTTATAGCCCGGCCCGGACTTGACCCACCAGCCCTCGGCCTCCATATGGTCGAGCACCACGGCGATGGGACCTTCGCGGTGGGCTTTCCGGCGGGCACGCTTCAACGCCGAATCATCATCAGAAAGACCAACGACATCCCGAAGCGCGAGGTAGCGCGGACCGGGTTCATCCTGTTCCAACAGCCAGGGGAGCGGATCGCCCCGCTGCGCATCGTTCAGGAACATGGCAGCCTCCTCGATATAAACAGCTTACACGCGATCGCCCTCGACTTCAAGCTCATCCCTGCACCTTTTCCCATTCGCCGAGCTTCTCATCCATCTCCTTTTGGAGGCGCGCGTACTCGCGTCCAAGGCGGGTGACGCGGGCAGGGTCGGCAGGGGGGTTCTCGAGCTGCGCGCCCAGGTCTGCGAGGCGGCGCTCCAGCTCGGCGATGGCGTTCTCCAGCTCCTGGAGCTGGGCGATGCGGCGGCGCTCCTCCTTTGCGGCAGGGCTGCGCGCGAGGCGCTTCTCACGGATGACCTGCGAGGCGACCTGCCCTGAGGCAAGACGGGCTGCCTCCTTCTCGCGCTCTTCCTTCATCTGCGAGTAGGTGCCGCGGAAGACAGCCAGGCTTGATTCATCGGGATCCACCTCCCATATCTGGGTGGCGAGGGCATCGATGAGGTAACGGTCGTGGCTGACAAGCAGGATGGTCCCGGCGTAGGCATCCAAGACAGCCTGCAGCACCTCCTGGGAGGTGATGTCGAGATGGTTGGTGGGTTCGTCCAGCAGGAGGAGGTTGGTATCCTGCAGAGCGAGCTTTGCCAGTGCAAGCCGGCCGCGCTCGCCGCCCGAGAGCATGGAGACCTTTTTGAATACGTCATCGCCGGAGAAGAGGTACTTTCCCAGGTACTCACGACCCTGGAAAGGCAGCATGCCGGGGGAAGCCGCCAAGATCTCCTCCAGCACTTCCTTTTCCGGATCAAGACCCTCGTGCGCCTGGGCAAAGTAGCCCACATCCAGGCTGGCGCCCAGGAGGACCTCGCCCGAGAGCGGCTCGAGCTGGCCGAGGATCGTCTTGAGGAAGGTGGATTTGCCCGCGCCGTTGGGGCCGATCAGCGCGGCACACTCGGTGCGGCGCAGCTCAATATCCGGGGCGCTGAAGAGCAGCCGGCCGGGATAGCCCACCTGAAGTTCGCGGGTGCGGAGCACGAGGTCGCCGGAGCGGCCGGCGGTATGCAGATGCAGATGCAGGTCAGGCGTGGAACGAACCGGGGGCCGCAGAGCGCGCACCCGGCGCTCGGCCTCCTCCACACTAAAAGGGCTGGTGGTGGTCTCCACATCGAGCCGGGACCAGTTGGAACTTGTCACCGCATCCATCCCGACCTGCTCGATGGCCTGCACCACGCGCGTCAGGCGGCGAAGCTTGCCCTTGGCCTGCTGGACATTCTGCCCGGAGATGTTCTTGCGGATGTACTCGACATCCTTGAGGAGCTTGGCCTTCTCCGACTCGAAGACCTCCACGCGGTGGTTCCAGCGATTCTCACGCTCCACGAGATAGGTACTGTAACTGCCGCGATACAGTTCCGAGCCGGCGAGGGACATCTCCAGGAGAAGGTTGCAGGAACGGTCGAGGAAATAGCGGTCGTGCGAGACGATGACCGCCGCGCCCTCCCACTGGGAGAGGTATCCTTCCAGCCACTCCACGGCGGCAATGTCGAGATGATTGGTGGGCTCATCCAGGAGCAGCAGATCGGGGTTGGAGAGGAGCAGGCGCGCCAGGTGGGCGCGGGTGCGCTGCCCGCCGGAGAGATGGTCGAGGGACATATGGAAATCGGTCTCATCGAACCCGAGGCCGCTGAGGACCTGGCGGATGCGCACCTGATAGGAATAGCCGCCGCGGCGCTCAAAATCATGCTGGACGACACCATAGCGGGCCAGGGCGGTCTCCCGCCGGGCAGGATCGGACATCTGTTCCTCAAGGCGCTCGATCTCAGCCTGCATGCGGAGCAGGTCGGCGAAAGGCTCCTGGCAGACGTCCCAGAGGGCACCCTCCAACTGGAAGTCGGCCTCCTGGGTGAGATAGCCGAGGCGCAAACCGCGAGCGCGCGTGATCTGCCCGCCGGAGGGCTCCTCCTCCCCCACCAGGATGCGCAAGAGGGTGGTCTTGCCGATCCCGTTGGGACCGACCAGCGCCAGGCGCGCGCCCCTGGAAACGGAAAAGGTCACACCGGCGAAAAGGTCTTCCGCGCCGAAGGATTTGGAGAGCGACGTGACGGTGATCAGGGACATACGGCAGTTTACCCGGACGGCTTACCCGGTCTCTCCATGCGAATCCGGGATGTGGATGGGCTGCTCGCGTCCAAGCTCCAGGGAGCGCTGGTAGGCGGCCCATACGGCCCGCGAGATGGCAGTGCGGAAGCCAGCCTTCTCCAGGTAATAGAGGGCCTCAGCGGAGGTGCCGCCCGGCGAAGTGACCTGGTTGCGAAGGGTGGCAGGATGGCGCCCGGCCTGCTCGTAAAACTCGGCCGAGCCTTTCAGGGTCTCCAGGACCAACTCCTCGGCAATGCGGCGGGGGAAACCCATGTGCACCCCTGCATCAATGAGCGCCTCGGTGAAGAGAAAGACGTAGGCGGGGCCGGTGCCGGAAAGAGCGGTGGCCATATCGAGGTAGGCTTCATCCTCCACAAAGATCTCGCGGCCCAGGGCGCCCAGGATCAGACGGGCGGCCTCGCGCTGTTCGGCGGAGGTCTCCCGGGAGGCGGTCCAAACGGTGATGCCCTTGCCGATCTGGCCGGGGGTGTTGGGCATGGAACGCACCAACGCCTTGTGCTTGAGGGCTGCGCCGATCTTTTTCAGGCTGGCCCCCGCCACGATGGAAACGACCAGTGCTTCGGGCTGGATCTCCTTCAGACCTTTGAGGACCTCGCTCAACCGCTGCGGCTTGACCGAGAGCACGACCACATCAGCGGCGCGGGCTGCAGCGGCGTTATCCACGGCGGGCTGCACGCCATAGTGTTTGCTCAGCTCCTCGACGCGCTCCCGCCGGGGGCCGCAGACAGTGATCGAGGCCGGGGCGGCCAGGTTTTGGCGCAGGAGCCCTGCCAGCATGGCCTCGGCCATCACGCCGGGACCGATAAATGCAATCTTACGGTTCAGCATTTCGCCTCCATGAGGGAATTATACCCAGAGGGAGGGATGAAATGAACAGACAAAGGGACATGCAGCGGACAAACCTTAGAACGCGAATCCCCAGGGAAGACGCTATGGAAAGAAGTCTCCAGGGAGCAGGAGGCCAAATGGATCGAGGTAGATGGGGGGATTGGAAACGCGAAAAAACAAATCTGCCTCGAACCCTCCCACCCCCAGATATGGGGGTAGGCGCCAGAAAATGGATGAAAAAAGCCAGATCTGGCCGTTCGTGTAGAGGAACGAATACGCCCCGAGACACTCGTGACGGCTTTCAATCGGCACCGCGCGATGCGGCGCTGGCCGCGAAGGTGCCTGACCAAAGGTGGGAAGATGCAGGGCCCAGGCGGGTGCGAGACCCGCCTCTACATTTCTGGCCTGCGCCCGGTAGGATCCTGTGCGGCCCACTCCGGGACCCCTTCGCCCCCTCCGCTTTCCCCTCCACTCCATTCCGGGAAAGCTGCGCGGTGCTTCGGGGATACCCTGCCGGGCACATGTGCTTCGCGAGGGGGCTTGCCCCGGGCGCTGCCCGG
>CAZSPX010000305.1:0-3927 GCA_964608885.1 uncultured Anaerolineaceae bacterium
CCTCCCCCGCCGGAACGAGGAGCGCTTTGTACTGCGGGATGCACTCCGGCGGCAGGGTTTTCTGATATTCCGGCAGGCTGGCAAGGCGCGGGTCGATCTCGGGGCAGCCGGGCTGGCTCCCCTGACGCGGCGGTGCGGCCTGCGCAGGCGCAGCGGGGGCCAGCACAAGGCTGAGCAGGACCAGCAGGGCGATCACAGGCATGAATCTTCGGTGCATGGAACTCTCCAGTTCATGGTTGCTTCAAGGATAATTACGGCTCACAGATCATGCTCGGCAGCCAGTAGCCCAGGGTTGCCAGCGCGGGGATGGTGTCCGAGTGCGTGCAGCTCAGATTTCCGTCCACATCATAGAATTTCATGCTGATATGCGCCGGGTTGGTCTCGTCCGTGTTCTGGACGTAGAACGCCGAGTTATAGGTGCCCCAGGCATAGCGGAACAGCATGGGGAGGAACTGCACGGTGCTGCCGGAAGGGATGCCCGTGTAGGTGGTCACCTGGGAGCCGAGGTGCGGCCTTCCCAGCGCAACGATGTTGTAGTCCGAGGTCACCACCACGCCGCCCACCCAGCCGTCATCCAGGCATGGAAGGTCCGGGGTCCACCAGCCTTTGGAGGCCAGCGGCGCGATCGACTCGTTCATCACGCACAGCAGGGTCCCGGAGCTGTCGTAGAACTTAAGCGAGACCGCCGCCGTGTGAGCCGGGTCCACGTTCTGCACATAGAAGGCGGAGTTATAGGAGCCGCCGAAGGCTTTCCTGAATAACATTGGCAGGTATGAGGTGGTGCTGCCGCTGGAGAACCCGCTGTAGGTGGTCACCTGCGATCCCACGTGAGGGCGGGCCAGGGCTGCAAACCAGCTATCGAAGGTGATCCTCGCGCCGCCCACCCACCCCTCCGGCAGGCACGGGATGTTGGCCAGCCAGAAGCCGCGTGAGTGGTCTTGATAGATGTATTCATCCTTAAGTTCACAGGTCAGTTGCCCGGCGCTGTCAAAAAACTCCACATCGAACATCTGGTATGGCCCACCGCCGGAATTTTGGATGTAAAAAGCCGATTTGTACCCCCCGCCAAAGGCGTTCTTGAACAGCATCGGCAGGTAGGAGGTCTGTTCGAAGGATGGGGAACCATTGTAGGTCATGATCTCCCCGCCCACATGCGGCCGGGCCACGGCGACAATGGGCTGGCTGGGATAGCTGGCCAGGACCTGCGCGCTGCCCACCCAGCCATCCGGCAGGCAGTCCTCGGCCGGCAGCCACCAGCCTTTGGAGGCCAGCGGCTGGAGGGTGTCGTCAATACTACAGGCCAGGCTCCCGTTGGTGTTCAGGAAGCGGATGTTGATGGGGGCCACATGGGTCGGGTCCACATTCTGCACATACAGCGCCGAGTTGTAAGATCCCCAGGCTTTCTTGAACAGCATGGGTACACCCAGGTAGTAGGAACCGGAGGTGAAGCCGACATAGGAGGTCACCTCTTTGTCGATATGAGGGCGGCCCACCGCCACCACCGGCCGGTCCGAGGTGATCGTAACGCTGCCATACCAGGGCGCGGGCATGACGTTCGTGGTGGTGAAGGACCACCCGGCGGATTCGGCGCCGTCCGCATAGGTTGTACCCCCGACGTTCACGGCGCGGACCTGCCAGTAGTATGTGGTGTTGTTCAACAGGTCCGAGACCTGCGCCGAGGTTTCCAGAGTGGGATCGCTCCAGGCGGTGCTGCACACCCCGTCATCCACCGTATCCAGACAATACTGGTAGGTCGACGCACGGCGATCAGACCCCCAGGACAGCGTCACTCTCAGGCTCATGCCGGTGGAGCCATTGGCGGGGGGGGTCTTGCCGAACGCTCCGGGCAGCGGGAGGGTCTGCTCATAGGGTGCAATGCCGGGGCTGTTGGTGACCGGGTAGAAACCGTCCGCGGCGGTGTGGTAGCTGATGGGCTGGGTCAGGAACTGGGCCTGATCGTTCCCGAGGGCGTACACCAGATCATGGGAACCACTTACGAGGTTCGTCCAACCCATGATCACCCGCCCGGCTTCGTCCGCAATGACGGAGATGACGTTCTGGTCGGTCTGGGCTTCGATGGAATCCGACCTCGTCGGCCCGTAGGCCAGGGCATAGGCATTGTCCAGGACCGCGTATTCCACGCCCTCGCCTGAGGACCATGCCACGGCGACCCGGCCATTGGGCAGCTGCACAGCATCCGTGGACAGGAAGGGGAAGGAAGTGGGGATGCGGGTGGCGCTTTTTACGATGACGCCGTTGTCCTGCACCACTGCATAGTAAGGCCCGCCGAGGCCGCTGGTCCATGTGAAGATGGCCTTGCCGCCCGCAAGGCAGTTGACCTCCGGGTTCGACCCCCAGGACCCCACCAGCGGCAGAGTGGCCGGGATGGACTGGATCCCGCCGGACGTGAAGCGGACCGTGTAGCGGATCGTGTTGACCCCGGTCGTCCTGGACTGCCAGCCGATCACGAACCGGTTGGTGGTGGTGGCGGCGATGGTCGGGCTTGAGAAGAACGTATCGATCGAAACGTCCTCGGAAAAGAACCAGGACGGGTCGAGCGTCAGGTTGACCGGCCCGTACACCAGACCGCCCTTGTTGTTGAAGGTGGCGAACCAGATGTCATTGTTATAGGTCAGGGTGCCGGCGTCGCGCGTGCGGCGATGCCAGACCATGCCCACTGTGCCGTCGGGTGCGACGGCTACAGACGGACTGTCGTCCTGGTGCTGGAATTGCGTGTTCGGGCTGTTCACCATCCCGGTCAACGGCACGAGGATATTTCCCTCATGGTCCAGCACGGCATACTCGATCCAGTTCATCCAGTTGCCCTGCACATTGTGCAGGGTGTCCCAGGCCACCCAGTAATTGCCGTTCAACAGCTCGGCCACCGTCGGGTTGTGCCCGAAGGTGCGGATGGGACCGGGCAGGGACAGGCTGCTGCCTTCCGCCCGGTTCAGCAGGAGGTCCACCGAGCCGTCCGTGACGGAGCCGAAGACGCTGGCCAGGCGGGAGGGGACGGCCATCCGGATGGAGACGGTGCGCGTGACCGAAGGGTCGCGCGAGGAGGAGGCGGAGAGGGCGGCCGTGTAGTTGTCGCCCACCGCGCCGCCGGCAGGCGGCGTGAACCGGGTAATGATGCGGGCCGCGGCGCCCTGGGCGAGCGGACCCGTATCCACTTTCCCATCCGAATCCGTGTCAGCCAGCGCGGGATTCCCCGGGCTGTCCCAGAGCAGTGTGAAGGGGCAGTCCGAGTCCATCTCGAAGTCAAAGGTGTCTGTTCCCAGGCCGCCCGTGTGATACAGCGTGAACGGGAAATCTGCGGCGCTCCCGGGGGTCACGAACCGGCTGCTGTTCACCGGACCCAGGGAAAGCCGGGCCGTGGTGGGCGCATGGTAGGTGAACAGCACGTTCCTGGGTGCGCTGCCGCTGGACTGGTACTGCAGCCCCGTCTCTCCGAAGGTGGATTCGATCCCAACGGTCACCTGCCCGTTCACCAGGGGCGGAACGCTTGCCTGGTGTTGGACGGAAATGTTCCCATTCTCGTACAGGATGACTTCAACACTGACCGTCTGAACGGTATCCGGGATGCGGCCGCCAAATGCAGCAACGAAATAACGGTTCGGCGCGGAGCCGCCCCGGCCGTAATTAAAATAGACCCGGCTCCCATCGGGCAGCAGGTCCCTCCAGTACGCTGCGATCAGGTTGTTGGGGCCCTCGGGATCGGGGAGCTGGGAGCTCCATTTGGAACTGTTGGGCGCGCCAAAATTGACCACCCCGTTGCCGCTCAGATAAAGCTGGCTGTACGTGACGCCGTAAAAAGGGAACGGAAAGCCAATATCGAGGGGACCGGAGGATACATCATCGCCATCGACCCATAGATTGATGTTGGGACTGATCCAACTGAACGGGACGGTGTCATCATAGGTATAG
>CAZSPX010000306.1:0-3899 GCA_964608885.1 uncultured Anaerolineaceae bacterium
AATTCGGACAAATCTTGTCTTGACCGGATAGAAAATCAGTTCTATAATCGCACTCTGGACCGGAGAAAGCCCCGCTTTCCCACCGTCCCAGGCATGTATTAGGAGGTACCCATGAGCCCGAAGAAATCCCAGACCAACGCTGTCACTTCAAGCCAGGACAAAGGCTTCACCGCCGATGAAAAGGCCGCCATGAAGGAGCGCGCCCGCGAGCTGAAGGCCGAAGCGCGCGCCAGCCAGGACCGCGCCGCCGGAGAGGCCGACCTGCTCGCCAAGATCGCCGCCATGCCCGAGCCGGACCGCTCCATGGCGAAGCGCATCCATGCCCTCGTCACCGCCGCGGCGCCCTCCCTCGCGCCCAAGACCTGGTACGGCATGCCCGCCTACGCCAGGGACGGCAAGATCGTCTGCTTCTTCCAGGCCGCCGCGAAGTTCAACGCCCGCTACGCCACCTTCGGCTTCAACGACACGGCCATGCTCGACGACGGCGATATGTGGGCGACCTCCTTTGCCCTCAAGAAGCTGTCCGCCGCGGACGAGGCCAAGCTCACGGCCCTCGTCAAGAAAGCCGCGGGATAGAATTTGTCATTGCTTCGAGTCGAAGCCGTGCCCTGGCACGGCTTCGACTCGAAGCAATCTCCTCATTGACCGGGAGCTGCCTCGGTCGAGGCGTGCCCCGACCCGCTTCCCGAATTCGCCATTCTGACAGGATCATCCATTGAGCAAAACGATCTCAGCCGGGACCGTACACAAGCTGCCCGCGGACCTGCGACAGGCTCTCTCCTCCGATGGAGCGGCCCTGGCGGTCTGGGAGGGTCTCACGCCGCTCGCGCGCAACGAGTGGATCTGCTGGGTCACCTTCGTCAAGAAGGACGAGACCCGCAGGGAACATGTGACAAGGACGATCACCGAGCTCAAGGAAGGGATGCGCCGGCCGTGCTGCTGGCTGGGCTGCATTCACCGCAAGGACAAAGCGATCAGCCCTTCGGTGCAGGCAGTTCTCGACAGACGATCCAAAAAGATCAAATAAGACAGGAATCCGGCCCGCCCTGATGCGCCCCATCTCCTGCAAGTGAGACAATAAAAAGGTTATACTTTCCCCTCCACCGCGCGTGCAAGGAGTGAGGGTCAGCGCACGCAAGGATCGGTCCACTATTGCGGGCCGGTCAGATCGCGAGGAGCCGACGCCATGTCTGACCCCCTGATCTCCCTCGACCGCACAGAATCCGCCAGCCTTCAGAAATGGGGCGCGGCCGCCTCCTTCGTGATGGCCGCGGCCATCTTCATCTCGTCCATGCTCTACTTCACAGGGAACCTGCGGGATGCCTTCGGGGCGGTGTCCTATTCCCTCGCTGACCTGCTCTACGGGCCGGTGTGGGGCGCCAGCCTGGTGATGACTCTGCTGGCGCTGCGTGAGCGCATGGGCGGTGCGGCCCCGCGCCGCCTCTCCCTGGCGCTGCTGGTCGCCCTGCTCGCGGGGGCCGTCTTCCTGGCGGTGGCTTTCATCCGCGCCTCCAACCGCAGCTACCACCTGATGCATCCCGAGCTGCACCTGGAAAATTCCTATACCACCCTCGTGGTGTGGACCACCCTCATCGCCGGCCTGATCGGGACGGCCTGGCACCTGCTGGGCTGGGTGTGGATCCTGGTGGGGTGGGCCGGGTGGACCACCCGCCTCCTGCCGCGCGCGCTGAGCGGGCTGTACCTTTTTTCCGGGGTCGTATTCCTCTTCATCTATCTCCGCCCTGACAACGAGGGGTTCGGGGTCCTTGTTTCCGTGATCCTGGGCCTCTGGCAGGGGATCCTGTTGCTGAGAGGCGATGGGAAGACCCTGAGGGTCTCCTCTGCCATCTCTCCGGATGCGTAGGAAGCGAAGCGTGCCAGTCCCGGATCGCTATTTCTTCGAGGCTGCCTGCTTCCCGGCTTCCTCTTTGGCGATCTTTTTGGCGCGCTTCACGGCTTCGACGACCAATTGATCCAGCACCGCCATATCCACATCAGCCAGGCGCTTGATGTACAGGCATCCCACGCCAAGTGAGTGCTTGCCCAGTTTCTTGAGCAGTTCGCCCTGCTGCTCCCAGTGGCCCAGCATGTAGAGGGTGAGCGCCTGTTTGCGCGGCGAGAAGCCCGCCACGAACCAGTCTCCTTCGCGCCCGCTCTTCCCCACATAATGATATTCGCCAAAGCCCACGATGCTGTCGCCCCACATCCTGGGTTCCTCTTTGGTCGCCTTCTGGAACATTTTCAAAAGCACCTGGGAATCCTTGCGCTTGGCCTCGTCCGCGATGCCATCCAGGAATTTCGTGACGCTGCCTTTGTTGACCTTCGTCTTCAGCTCTGCCATGTTTCATCTCCTTTATACCGGTAAGGTGTTCGATTTCCTGCCGAGGGTGGTCCCGGGATGTGCCGCCCGGGCCGCGTGGTTGTGTGCGAAATTTACATAATTACTATTTCACGGATTGCCAGATTGGGTAAAAAGGGCAAGGCTCGTGATAAACCATGTTACCTGCCATAATGACTCGGTTAACTGGGAAGGAGCTTGATTGGAGATTGCGATAGGCAGAAAAAGCACGAAGAGGTAATACAACCCTTGCAGCAGCGGAGCGAATCTTTGCCAGCCGGTCCAGCGTCTGGCGGTGATCACCGCGATTCCTGTAAGAAATCCACCCAGTAGTTGGGATATTCCACCTATGGGGAAAAGGAAAAAATCAGGGTTTTTGGTCAACCATTGAACGATCTGGGCGATGAGTAATGAAACCAACCCTGCAATGAAGAGACCCAGGGAGATCTTTCCGAAGACACCCTCGCCTGCGGCTTTCGATTTCCACAACCCCAGGAGCATGATCAAATAGCCAGCCAGGGCAATGAAAAACATCGCCTGGTCAGCAAAGTACAGGATACTGCCATTGCCGGGGGGCTGCAAACCGTAACGATATTCTATGACAAGCGCGATCAGCCAGAGTACAGCTGAGGCCATACCAATAATACTGTGAGTACGAGTGTGGTTTTTGGAATTCATTCTCCATATCCTTCTAAAGTTCCATCAAGCATAATCCTTTTGTGCTCATCCTGCAAAGTGGATGCTGAAAGGCTGGTGTTCGCGAAGCAAAGCGCCGGGGCGCGGCATGCTTACTCTTCCTGGAGCACCCCGCGAAGATATCTTAAAACGATGGTGTCATCCGGCGGGTAGTTTTGAGGCGCCACCGAGGTGAGTTGGGCAATGAACCGTTTATTGAGAGCGCTCAGTGCGGCGATATCTGTTTGGGCGGATGGCATAAATTGACTCCTGTAAATGTGGGTGCTGCCGGATATTGCGCCCGGCCTCAGGCTGGTCTGGCAGTCAGATCCCTGTCTTCCATCTCCCAGGCGTGATCGAGCGTGTGATACGCGGTGTGCCGGATCAGGTAGCGCAGCGGCCATTTCGCCACCTTGCCGGCCGGCCTGCCCTGGGAGTGGTAATCCCGGATCGCCTCGCAGTAGGTGTCGCGCCAGGCCATCAAGGCCTTTTCCGGCAGCACCGGGTCCTCAGGCGCAGGGATTCCGATCCCCTTCCCCCAATCCTGCTCCACGCCAAGCACATGCCGGATGATCCTGTCCCGGTCCCGCCCGCCGCCGCGCGGACCGGGCCGCAGCTCTGCCGACACGCGCGAGCGCACCTCATCGAAAACAGCCCAGCACGCCCGCATCAGCGTCAATTCACGCTCCAATTCTTTCACCGGCATGGCCTGCCGGTCGATGCTCGAGAACGCGAACGAGATCCCCCAGAAGTCGGTGGATGGCGTGCCCGGATACTGCCCGACCACCTCGACGCCGGGATGGGCCCCGAACGCGGCCTTCATCCCGGCCAGCTTCACCACGCTTTGATAACGGGGAACATAGGCGAGCAGGCGTTCGATCGCAGC
>CAZSPX010000307.1:0-3876 GCA_964608885.1 uncultured Anaerolineaceae bacterium
GCCCGTTCGCGGTCAAATCGATCGCGGCGACGTACGAGAAGTATCCCCGGACCGGGACCATCCTCCCTGCCATGGGCTACGGCGATGCACAGATGAAAGACCTGGAAGAGACCATCAACCGCTCCGACGTGGATATGGTCGTGGTGGGGACGCCCATCGACCTGACGCGGGTGATCAAGTTCAACAAGCCGTACCAGCGCGTCCGCTACGAGCTGCAGGAGATCGGCCAGCCCACCCTGGCGGACCTGCTCAAGGCGAAGTTCGGGAAATAAATGTCATTGCGAGGAGTTTTGTCCGGTCTCATAGAGACCAGACAAAGACGAAGCAATCTCTCCTGAGATAGCTTCCTGAAGCCTGTTATGTGAAAAGAAGAGCCGGGTTTTCCCGGCTCTTCTCCTTCTGACAATTAGTTTCGTTTCTTTCTTGTTCTGCATTTCCTATCGCCAGTCGTCCACTTCCTCTTCGAGCGCCTCGATCATCTTCAGATATTGCTCGGGAGGGCGCGCCCCAGTGTCCTCGAAGATCAGGTGGTTCAGGCGCGCCGCCAGCCGCTGCTCATCCTCCGCGGTGACGGATTGCTCCAGCAGCGGGTAGATCAGGTTCTTGAGCATGTCGAAGTGATGGCGCATCAGGTTGGTGTACTCGCTGGTGGCCCAGACCACGTCCGCGCGGCCGTCCATGTCCCCCTTCTGCCAGAGCTGCGCCGCCTCCGTCAGCATTTTGGCATTGCCGCGGCTGCGGGTATGCTCGAGGCGCATGTTGCCCACCGGTCCCTGGTCATTGGGAAAACCGCAGTCCACAAGCGTATCCAGCAGGAGCTCTTCCTTGCGAAAATAGACCCGTTCGATGAACTCGTGGATGAACTGGCCCGCGTACAAGAAGAATCCCGGCTTGGCCAGCTTGCTCTGCGATGCGATGGTCAGGCCGTTTCCCAGCACGGCCATGAAGCGTGCGATGGTATCCTGGTCTGCCTGGAGAGCTTTTTTGATCCGCATGTTCACACCATCTGCGCAAGGCGACTTTCGAACGTGGGTTCCCCTCATTCCACCCGGTGATAATGGCAAGTATATCATTTCCCGCCGCAGGCGCGGGACCTTTACTCCCTGGCGTCCGGCATGACGCGCTCGATGCGCCGGTCGGGGATCAGCCAGATGAGCGCCACGCCTGCATACAGGGCCTGCGCCGCCCAGGGAGACCAGAAAGCGACCAGAATGGCGGTCAGGTATATGAGAGGCGAGGCCTTCCCTTTCCAGTCGCCTCCGATGGCCTGCTTGAGCACCGAGGCCTCTCCCTGGGCGCGTATGATGACCCGCTGGAGGATGACATAGGCCGCCGCGGCCATGAACAGGACCGCCCCGTAGGCCGCCGAAGGCAGCCGGGCAAAGTGATTTTCGCCCATCCACCCGGTCGCAAAAGGGAAGAGCGAGAGCCAGAAGAGCAGGTGCAGGTTTGCCCACAGGACCGAGCCTGTCACCCGGTGGACAGTGTGCAGCATGTGGTGATGGTTGTTCCAGTAAATGGCAATGTATAAGAAACTGAGGATGTAGCTGAGGAATACCGGGAGGAGCGGGGCAAGCGCCTCCAGCGTATCGCCATGTGGGACCTGTAACTCCAGCACCATGATGGTGATGATGATCGCCAGGACCCCGTCGCTGAATGCTTCCAGTCTACCTTTACCCATGAACACCTCCTCTGAGAATGTTCCCGCATTATAGCCTCTGCGCCCTACGATATAATACATCCCATGTTTGTCGATCAGGTTGAGATCAGAGTGCGCTCGGGGAAGGGCGGGGATGGCATGGTGCATTTCCGCCGCGAGAAGTTTGTCCCGCGCGGCGGTCCCGATGGGGGCGACGGAGGCAGGGGCGGGGATGTGGTCTTCGAGGTCAAACCCACCTTGAACACGCTCTCGGCTTTCCGCCAAAACCAGAAATTCGCCGCTGAGGACGGGGCCAACGGGGGAGCCTCGCAGATGACCGGACGCGGCGGCAAGGACCTGGTGATCCCGGTGCCACCCGGCACGGTCATCTTCCAGTTCGATGAGCTGGGCGCGCCCACCCTGCTGGGCGACCTGACGCATCCCGGCCAGAGGCTAACCGTCTGCAAGGGCGGGCGCGGCGGGCGCGGCAACCAGCACTTTGCCACCTCGCGCAACCAGGCTCCTCGCACCGCCGAGCGCGGCGAACCGTGGGAGGAGAAGCGCCTGCGCCTTGAGCTGAAGCTGATCGCCGATATCGGCCTGATCGGCGTGCCCAATGCGGGAAAATCCACCCTGCTCAGCGTGCTGACCAATGCCAAGCCCCGCATCGCTGCCTATCCCTTCACCACCCTGGAGCCCAACCTGGGCGTCGCACAGGTGAACGAGGAGACGACCCTGGTCATCGCGGACATCCCGGGATTGATCGAGGGCGCGGCCGAGGGGGCCGGGCTGGGGCACGATTTCCTGCGGCATATCCAGCGCACGCGGGTCCTCATCCACCTGCTGGACGGGCTGGGCGCAGATCCGCTGGCCGATTTCAGCCAGATCAACTCGGAGCTGGCGCTGTTCGACCCGAACCTGTCGAAGAAGCCGCAGATTGTGGCGCTTAACAAGATCGACCAGCCCGAGGTCCAGGCCCGGCTGAAGGAGCTGAAGGCCGCCTTCAAGAAGAAGAAGGTGGACTTGATGACGGTCTCGGCGCTGGCTCGCACCAATACGCGCGAGCTTCTGTTAAAGGCCGCGGAGCGGCTGGCCGAGACGCCCGCCCTGGAAGAGGTGGAGCCGCAGCTGCCGGTTTACCGGCCTGAGGTGGATCCCAACCAGTTCGCAATCACGCGTGAGGACGATGCAAGCTGGCGCATCTCGGGCCCGGCCATCGAGCGCTCAGCGGCGATGACCTACTGGGAGCATGACGGCTCGGTGCGGCGCTTCCAGAAGCTGATGGAAAAGCTCGGGGTGGATGAGGCCCTGCGCAAAGCCGGCATCCAGGAGGGGGATACGGTGCACGTGGGCGATTTCGAATTGGAGTGGCAGGAGTAAAAAGATCAGGGCGCGGCTGCACCGCGCCCTTGATCTGCACCGTATGGGTCTTCAGCTCTTGTCTTGCAGGAAGAATTCCCCCAGGAAAATACTGGTGAGCGTGGCCGCCATTGCCAGCAGCCAGGTGAGGCCCGCGAACGTTGTGGTTTGGGCTTCGCGTGCTTCCACCTCCCGCATATTTCGTCCAGCCAGCACAAACCCATCCTTGTAACTGACGACTACGGAGGCGATGCGCACGCCCTCTCGCGGCTGCCAGGTGACGCGGTCCTCGCCCAGCTTGCGCGTCGAGTCGAGCACGCCCGCCGGAAGTTCAGGTGTCTGCCCATCCAGCACCGCCGAGGAACCGGTGACGTTCCCCTGCGCGTCATAGAAGATCAGGAAAGGGGAGAGGCTTTTTGCAATGGACACGTGTGAGGCGGGCAGTAAGGACTGGGCTGAGGCCCCGTCCGCGAGGGCGTCCGCGGCGTCGTTGGCCATCTGGATCTGAGGATCATTGGCGCCCTGCCGGTAAGCCTGCTGAACTGTGGCATAAGCCAGCGCGCAGAACGCCGAGATCACGACCGCAAAAGGGAGGAAACGCCGAAGGGTATTCTTAAATTTGTTCATGGGAGGCTCCTATACAGGCCAGCATACTGCAATGCGGCTCGCAGAGTCTCGCAGTGACTCTCAGAGTGCAGGAAACTTGCGTGTAGTCTAATCAATAAGTCCGCAAAAGCCCGGTAGATGATGCAGGTGCATATTCCAGTTCTCATAAGAAAGGACCCCGGCTAAAAGCCGGGGTCCCGATCTTCAAACAGGCTTCTTACTTTCGCGCGGGAGCCTTTTTGGAGGTGCTCTTCTTTACGAGTGGTTTCTTC
>CAZSPX010000308.1:0-3873 GCA_964608885.1 uncultured Anaerolineaceae bacterium
CGCCGCGCCGGATCGACCGCATTGTCGCCGTGACCAAGGCCTACACAACCCGGGTCGGTGCAGGCCCGTTGCCCACCGAGATCCTGGACACAGCCGATCCTGTGTACAAGCGCTTTGCCGAGACCGCCGCTACGACCGGCCGGTCCCGCCGCGTGGGCTGGCTGGACCTTGAGCTGGTCCGCACCGCCACTGCCCTCAGCGGAGCCACGGAGATCTGCCTCACCAAGCTCGATATCCTTTCAGGGCTCGATGAGATACGCGTTTGCACCGGGTATTCACTGAACGGGAGGCACGTCGAGTACGCGGACCTCGATAGCTACAGCCTGGGTGAGGTGGAGCCGGTCTACCAGTCCTTCAAGGGCTGGGAAAAGGATATTCGTGAGGTCCGGGATTTTGACGCCCTGCCGTCCGAGGCCAAGGCTTATGTGGAGTTTATCGAGAAGACCAGCGACGCTCCGGTGAAATGGGTCTCCGTGGGGCCCGAGCGCGAGGCCATGATCCGGCGCTAACTGAGGACCTGCTTCAGGATCAAGAAGATCGCTGCCGCGAACCCCGCCGTGAGGGGGATGGTCAGCAGCCAGGCAAGTACGATATCCAGCGCCACACCCCAGCGCACCTTATTGACCCGTTCCGCCGAGCCCACCCCGATGATCGCGGAGCTGACCACCTGCGCAGTGCTCACCGGCCAGCCAAAGAGGGAGGCAAAAAACATCACCACGGTCGAGGAGAGCTGGGCCGAAAAGCTGTGGACGGCCCGCACTTTGTAGAATTTACCCCCCAGCGTCCGGATCAGCCTCCAGCCCCCCAGCACCGTCCCCAGCGCCATCGTTCCCGAGGACGCCAGGACCACCCAGAAAGGCACCTGGAAGGACGGGATGCTTCCTGAAAGGACCAGCGTCAGCGTGATGATGCCGATGGCCTTTTGGGCGTCATTGGCGCCATGCGTGAGCGCCAGCCCGAAAACCGTGAACAGCTGCCCGCGCCGGAAGGTCTGGTTAACTCGCGGGGTCGAATTGGCCGTGAGAAGAAAGATCAGCCGCAGCAGCCCGAACCCGAGCGCAAAACCAATGGCTGGCGAGAGGAACAAGCCAAGGATGACCTTCCAGATCCCGGCTGATTGAAGCGCCTCCAGCCCGGATCCGGCCAACGCCGCCCCGGCCATGCCTCCCACCAGTCCGTGCGAGGAGCTGCTCGGGATCCCAAGATACCAGGTCAGCGCATGCCAGCCGATCGCCGCCAGCAGCGCCGCGATCAGGATTTCGAGGGTCACCTGCCCCGGCTGCAGGATCTGCGCGCCGACGGTGCGTGCCACCGCGGTCCCAAACAGGAATGGGCCAATAAATTCCGCCAGGGCGCCGATGGCCAATGCGGTTCGCGGACCGAATGCCCGCGATGAAATGACCGTCGAGACCACATTCCCCGCGCCGTGCACGCCGACCAGATACGCAAAGACCAGCGACAGTCCGATGGCTACCTGAGCCAGCCATTGCATCAGGTCTGCTTCACAACAATGTCGGCGATCACATTGGCCGCCTCATCCCCACGGTCGGCGGCATTGCTCAGGTGCCGGTAGACCTCGCGCATCTTCAGCATTTCCATCACGTGCTGGATGCTCTCCGGCCCGCTGAAGAGGTCTGCGAGCGCTTCACGGTACACGGCCTCCACCCGGTTTTCAAGCGCCTTGGCCCGCTGAGCGTGGTCGATGGCCACGCCGGGATGCTTCCGAAGGCGCAGCACGGCCTGGTGGATCTCGTAGCCTGCCTCCTTGATCAGCGAGGCCATCCGCTGGAGATAAGGGGTGGATTTTACCTTCAGGATCTCCATCTCGCTCACTGTGGAGTACGCGTAATCCAGCACGTCGTCGATAGTGCGCGAGAGCGTAAAAATATCCTCGCGGTCGAAGGGGGTCACAAAGGTACGGTTCAGCTCATCGATCAGGATGCGCCGGACCTCATCGGCCTCCTTCTCTTTCAGGGAAAGCTGCTCCGCCACTTCGTGGTCCTGGCCTTCCACATATTTGCACAGCAGGGTCAGCCCCTGGAGCGTGACCTCCGCCTGCTCTTCGATGAGGCGATGGAAAACCTCGTCCCGGCGTTTGAATATTTTGAACATCTGCCAGCCTCATGATTCAGAGATTGGGAAGAATCTTATCATGAGTTCCTCCTCTGACGGGTGCATGCGTCTTTACCCTCTTAAAGCCATACTTTTGCCCATTTGTAAAATACAGCCTTCCAGGGTCCCTCAATGTATAATGCCGCTATCAGCCCCAGCGGCTCCGGGATTCCCATTATTCATGGGATCCGTCCTTTAACGCAGCATGCCAAAAAAAGCTCCTATTGCCCGGTTCGTATCAGATATGCCCCTCCGGAAACAAACCGGAATTGAAACGGATTGCCCCGAAGAGGCGCCGGGCATTCATCCCGCGCTCGCGGCGCAGGGATTGGGGCAGATCGAAGACATTCAGCAGCGCTTGTTCGCCCTTCGTATGCACCTTTCCCTGGTCATCGAGGCTGTTAAAAATGGCGATTCCTACAAGGCAGGCATGGACCTCCGCATAATCGAGGCACTGGTTTTCGACATGATCCAGTTGACACGTGACATAAGCCCCGAACAGGGCACTGACGACCAGGATGAGATCCTGGTACCGGTTCCCTCCGCCGGGAGGGTCAAAAGGAATTGACCTCCATCCTCATTGTGGAAGATCACAGCCTTCTGGTCAGTGCATTGCTTCGGCTCCTTCAGGAGCATGGCGGTTATGAGGTCCCGGAAGTCGCCAGCTCCGCCGAGCAAGCCCTGGAGCAGCTCCCGCGCCTGAAGGTAGACCTCGTACTCGTGGATATCTCGCTCCCGCGCATGAATGGGATCGAGCTGGTCTCCAAGATCCGCCGCAAATACCCTCGGCTTCCCTGCCTGATGCTCTCGGGTCATGCCTCTCCACAGTATGTCGAACGTTCACTGCGTGCCGGTGCCCGCGGCTATGTGCTCAAGGAGGATGTCCCTGGCATCATTCTCGCAATCCAGAAGGTTCTACAGGGAGGCACCTACTTGAGTCGCGGACTGAGCAGCGGCTGAAACCAAAAAGACCCCGTTTCCGGGGGTCTTTCAGGCTGGGGAGTAGGGTTTCGAACCCCAAACTTCACATCCAGAGTGTGACGTGATACCATTTCACCACTCCCCAATTTTTCCAGCGGGCGGTATTGTAGCATAAGCGCCCTATTCCATCAAGTCTGCCTCGTCACTTCCTCGCGCCCGGGCGCAGGTTCTGCTCCATATCCATCAGGATCAACAGCGCCTTGCTGATGGCCTGCAGGGCAACAAAATAGACGATCCCCCGGAACGGCCTCTCAATGATGTAGACGATCTGGTTCAGGATATCCGTGAGCCCCCATCCCGCCATAAATCCACGGACGGCCTGCAGGACGAACACTGTGATCGCCAGGAGGAGGTCCACCACATATACAGCCACCACCACCCACGAGAGGATCTCCGCCCATCGCGAGACCTTCAGGACAAGATCAGGGTCAAAATAGGTGCCCAGGTAGCGCGTGGATTTTTGCTCATTTTCGGCCATGGTTCTCCTCCATAAACTGATCTGTCCGGGTTTGGATTCCCCTGAATTATAAAACAATCCGGCCATTTGTTATAATGGGCGGGAAATGCTCCCCATACTAAAGCAATCATTGAGCAAAGGCTGAATCCAATGAGCACCGAAGAGACCAAACCTGTTGATTTTATCCGCGAGGCCGTGGCCGAGGACCTGCGCACGGGTCGTTACAACTATGTCCGCACGCGCCTGCCTCCCGAGCCGAACGGTTACCTGCACATCGGGCATGTCAAGGCGTTCCTGATCGACTGTTTGAGCGCAAAGAAGAA
>CAZSPX010000309.1:0-3868 GCA_964608885.1 uncultured Anaerolineaceae bacterium
TGAGGGATTGATCTCATGAAGGCCATTGATATCGCGATCAAGGATCTGACCCGCTCGTTCCGCAGCACGATTGCGATCGTCTTCATGTTCGGCATCCCGCTACTGGTCACAGGGATGTTCTACGTCATGTTTGGGAACATCGCGGATAACGGCGGTTTTAACCTGCCAAAGACGAAGGTGATCATTGCGAACCTGGATAAAGGCGGTCCGAGGATCCAGGTTAACCCGAAAGACCTCCCCGGCGATAAAAAGGCAAAGACCATGGGGGAACTGGTGGTCAACATCCTGCAGAGCAAGGAGATGGCCGACCTGATCGAGGTCTCGTTCGCGGCAGATGCAGGCTCCGCGCGCTCGGCAGTGGACCAGCAGCAGGCACAGGTGGCACTGATTATCCCGCAGGATTTCTCAAAGCAGTTTGCGGACCTGGAGGGCAAGGCGGTCATTGAGTTTTATCAAGACCCGACCTTGACAATCGGCCCAGCGATCATGCGTTCGATCCTGGACCGCTTCATGGACGGGATGGCAGGCGTGAAGATCGCGGCCAACCTGTTCATGGACGAGGCTGCCGAGCCGGATCTTGGAAAGACGGGTCTGGTCATCCAGCGCTACCTGGACGAATCGCTCATCCTCAATGAGGATCCGAAAAGTGAACTGCTGCTTGTACAGGCGCCCGGCTCCATGCAGAGCCAGGCAGAGCAGAGCGAAAACCTTCTGCTCACCATGGTGGGAAGGATCATGGGAGGCATGATGGTTTTCTACGCCTTCTATACCGGAGCCTCCACGGCGGAGAGCATCCTGCGCGAGGAGGAAGAGCGCACCCTGCCGCGGCTGTTCACAACGCCTACACCCCAGGCGACCATCCTGACCGGCAAGTTTCTGGCAGTATTCATGATGGTGGCTGTGCAGATCATCGTGCTTCTATTCGCAGGGAATCTGATCTTCAAGATCCGCTGGGGGGACCTGGCCCCTGTGGCGCTGACGGCGGCAGGGATCATCTTCAGCGCATCGTCCTTCGGGGTCTTCATCAACTCCTTCCTGAAGGACACCAAACAGGGAGGCGTGATATTCGGCGGCGTGTTGACCGTGACCGGGATGCTGGGCATGATCCCCACCTTCAGCATGGGATCGCCTTCCAGCGGGTTGATGACCACAGTCTCGCTTCTCGTGCCGCAAGGTTGGGGGGTGCGCGGACTGACGCAATCTATGAGGGCCGAGCCGGTCAGCGCGGTACTGGTGACGGCGCTGGTCCTGC
The DNA here is from genome assembly GCA_964608885.1 of uncultured Anaerolineaceae bacterium. Taxonomy (GTDB): domain Bacteria; phylum Chloroflexota; class Anaerolineae; order Anaerolineales; family Villigracilaceae; genus JACPVF01. Next base: position 1,253 of record CAZSPX010000309.1, read on the forward strand.
TGGCATGGGGCGCAGTTTTCTTCCTCACCGGAGTATGGCGCTTCAACCGCCGTTATGCCTAGGAGCCAGCCATGACCCGCATCCTCGATATCACCTTCAAAGACCTGCTTCAATTGCTGCGCGATTTCAAGACCTTTCTTTTCCTGCTGATCATGCCGATCGCGTTCACCTTCCTGCTGGGGTTCGCCTCCGGCGGCTTCAGCAAGGGGATCGCGGACTCGCGGCTGCCTGTGGGTTACCTGAACCTGGATGAAAGCTGGGTGACGGATTCACTGCACGAGATGCTGGACAGCTCGGAGGTCATCCGGCTTGAGGAGGCAGGGAACCGCACGCAGGCGCAACTGGAGAAACTTGTGGGCGATGGGGACCTGGCCGCGGTCGTCATTGTGCCGCAGGGCTATGGCAAGGCAGTGCTCAAGGACAAGACCGCGCGGCTGACCGTTATCGCCGATAAAAGCTCGCAGGCGTGGACGACGATCGAGGCGGAACTTTTGAGGGTCACCAGCCAGGTGGACAGCGCAATCCGTACCGCTTCCATTATGGACTCCATCGACCCGGAGCGCATGCCCCTGCGCTATGCCTTCCGGCAGGACCTGGCTGCCTGGGAGGACCCACCCATCGCCGTGAAGGAAACCACCAGTACCGTAGTGAAGAAGGCAGAGGGGAACAATGCGCTTGCTCATAATTCGCCCGGAATGATGCTTCAGTTTGCCATCGCAGGGCTGCTGACCGCCGCACAGGTCATTGTGGTCGAGCGCAAATCCCGCACATTTCAGCGGCTGCTGACCACAGCCACGCGGCGGGTTCATATCCTCTTCGGGCATTACCTTGCCATCCTGGCACTGATACTCACCGAGTTCGTGATCCTGATCACCTTTGGGCAGTTCATTCTCAAGGTCGAATACCTGCGCGAGCCCATTGCAACGCTGCTGGTGGCATTAAGCGCGGTAATGTGCATCTCAGCACTGGGCCTGCTGATCGGTGTGTTGGCAAAGACGGAGGAGCAGGCGGTTGTTTTTTCGCTGGTGCCAATGTTCGTATTTGCGGGGCTGGGAGGGGCCTGGGTCCCGCTGGAGATCACGGGACCCGCATTCCAGGCGATCGGGCACCTCTCGCCTGTGGCGTGGGCGATGGATGGGTTTAAGAACATCTGCACCCGCGGGCTGGGGATCGAGTCGGTGCTGCTGCCATCGGCCGCGCTTGCGGTCTACGCGGTGGCCTTCTTTTTGCTGGCGGCCTGGAGGCTGAACGCGGTGGAGGAGAAGTGATCCCGGGGCCGGGGTGTCAGAAACCTACAAGATTGTAAACTTGCGCTTTATGCAGTTTGTGATATAAATCTGGTTGCCGGCCACCAGGGTGCCCCCCTCACCCTGATGGCCGGTATTTTTTCCCGGGGGGTGATTGTGTATAATCCCTGACAATCAACATGCGGGCAGCGTTGGCTCGTTTGCAGCACTTCTTCGAGGTCCCGGAGGCGCCGCGGCGCTGGTTCTTTGATTCGGTCCTCCTGCCGTTCGTGCTGACGCGGGCGATCTGGGTGCTGGTGGGGCATTTTGCGTACGGCAATTACGTGACCAACCCCAGCTATGAGAAATATTACAGGCAGGGGTTCTTCCTCACCAAATACTTCATCCTGGACATCTTCGCGCGCTGGGACGCGCGCTGGTACCTCTCGATCATCCGGGACGGTTACCAGCCCTCGGCGGACCTGACGCAGTATTACAGCAACCTGGCGTTCTTCCCGCTTTATCCAACCCTGGTGAAGAGCCTGGGATGGCTGGGACTCGACCTGCCGAACGCCTTTTATATCTTGGTCGGGCTGCTGCTCTCCAACCTGCTGTTCCTCGCGGCGATGGCGCTGCTGTACCGGCTGATCATTGTGGAGCTGGGCTTCGAGGCGGCGGCAGCCGGGCGCGCATTGGGGCTGATCTTTGTCTTCCCGGCGGGTTTCTTCTTCGCGAGCTTCTACACCGAAAGCCTGTTCCTGTTCCTGGCGGTGCTTGGATTCACATTCGCGCTTCGTGAGAACTGGGCGGGGGCCGGGATCGCCGCGGCGCTGGGAGTGCTGACGCGATCACAAGGTGTGGCTCTGCTATTGGCGCTCGCCTGGCTGTACATGGAGAAGAGGAACTGGCGGCTGCGGGATGTACGCCCCTCAGCGGGATGGTTCGCTCTTGCGCCGCTGGCGCTGCTGGCGCACTTCTTCCATCTCTACCGGATCTCGGGAAGACCGCTGGCGATCTTCGAGGCCATGTCGGCGTGGGGGAGGATCAGCGTGTACAACCTTTCCGAGCCGATGAGGAACCTGCAAAGCGCCAGACTGGATGTCTTCAAGATCGATCTGGTGCTCTTTGTGCTGTTCCTGCTGTGCAGCCTCTACCTGCTGTGGAAATGGAAATGGAAGGCGTTCGGGATCTTTTCCATCCTGCTGTGTATCCTTCCGGTCTATACCGGATTGCTGGTATCGGTCTCGCGGTACATGGCCATCATCTTCCCGGTCTTCATCCTGCTGGGGGACAAGCTGGAGGACCGGCGCGCCTATGATGCCCTGCGGGCGGTCTGGTTCGCGCTGCAGGTGATCTACTTCGCAGGGTTCGTGAATTATTACTGGATCGC
>CAZSPX010000310.1:0-3855 GCA_964608885.1 uncultured Anaerolineaceae bacterium
AGACTGCCAAACCGATCAGCGCTGCCAGGACGATCAGTGCAAACCAGGTGGATCGCCGTAACATGGCTTAACCCCGGCTGCGCCGCGAGAGCCAGCTCGATACCCCGGCCAGCAGGACCAGCCCGGGGATCACGAACACCGAACCGAGCAGGATCATCAGCCATTGGATCTGGGAGGGCAGGTTGAAGGTCCGCTGCACGGGCTGGCGGGGGGTGATCTGGATCAGGTTTTCCTGTTCAGCGGCCCAGTCCACGGAATTGATGAAGATGTCACCGTTGCCATAGGCGTCAAAAAACTGGTCAGAAGCGAACGGGCTGTCGCCAAAGACCACCACCCTTCCCTTCGTTGTTGGGTTTTCGCCTGCCGCTGCCAGCACCAGCGGCCCCGGGATATCGGCCCCTTCATCGAATTTCACGCCCTGGCCGGTGAGGCTGCTGAAGTCGGTCTCACCCCAGGATTGTGAGGTGGTCTGGGCGAGTGGAACCGCCTGGATTCCCTCGGGCGGCGTGCCAATGACCAGGCTGCGTGCCTGCGGAAAGATGGCAGCCAGCGTCATGGACCGGGTGATGGCGTGGTCAGTGGAAAGTGAAGCCGAAGTGGCATAGAGCTCGTTGCCGCTGTTGGTCAGATCGATCACAAGATCGTTCTGGAAGCCTATGCCCCATTTGGAGCTGAGGTAATCTGCCAGCGGGTCTGTGGAAGTGCCGAAATCAGTCAGCGGCGCAGGGTCTTCCATTACTACCAGTCCGCCTCCGGCAGCCATATATTGGTCGAGCAGGGTCACTTCCCTGGCGGAGATGGGCTTGGTGGGACCCGCAATGATCACCGCCTGTGCATCCTCGGGGATCTTGCCTTCAGCCAGCAGGTTGAGGGATTTGACCGTGTAGTTCTTGCCTTCCAGGGTGCTTTTCGCGATCGAGAGATTCGCATCCCCGGCGTTCGTGATATCGCGCTCCCCATGCCCGGTAAGGAAGTAGAGGGTGCGCGCCGCGGGGCTGATCAGGCGGATCAACGCCCGGGTAAGTTCGGTCTCATCGGCGTAGGAGGCAATCTCCTTTTTATCTCCCATGACCAGCATGATCTTGCCATCTCCGGTGACGCCTGCCTGCCGCGCCGCTACCGGGTTGCTGTCAGGATCGATGAACTGGTAATCGAACTTCCCGCCGCTGTTAACCTTGAAGTTCTGCAGCAGCTCGGAGGCCGTGTTCGTGGAAACGCGTTGGGAGAAGAAGGCCACCGCCGTGACCTTGTCTGGAAGGCCGGAAAGAGCCTGCAGGGTCTCAGGTGCAAGCGTGTGAGCCTTATCCTCGGTAAAGTCCACCGATTTGGGGTTCTGGAAGGCCAGCATGTTGGCAACAAAAAGGATGCCCAGCACCGCAATGGTAAGGACCAGGGAGTTCGAGCCGTAGCGTGCCTGCCTGCCGCTCAGGAAGCGCCGGACACGCTCCGGGTCGAGAATGACAAAGACCGAGATGGCGATGACGAGTATGCCCAGGCTGATCCAGGCTGCGGTCTTCCATTTCTCCACATCTGCGACGGTGAAGAGCTGCATATTCACCAGCAGCAGGAGCAGAGCGGTCACTACCGTGGAGGCAAAGGCCAGGCCCGCCACGATGAGTGTGATGAGCGCGTACCGTCCGGGTCTGTCGTTTCTGGGCTGGCTGCTCATCAGCGCCACCTCCGCATCTCTACCGCGGTAGTGCCAACGAACAGGCCCAGCACTGTCAGGCTGAGATAGTAGACGATATCGCTCAGGTTGATGATCCCCACGTTCAGGGAATCATAGAAATGTGATTTCATATCCAGATAACGGAACACGCTGCCGCCGACCGGGAGGATGTCCGCCGGGAACCCGATCAGCCACCACAGCATGATGATGATTCCCAGGGTCAGGAAGAACGCCACGATCTGGTTGCTGAACATGGAGGAAATACCCACGCCGATCCCCAGGAAAGCAGCCGCCACGAGGATCACCCCTACGTAGGCTGTGAATACCTGGCGCTGATCCAGCCCCGGCGTGATCAGGCTGTTCAGGATGATGGGGAAGACCAGCGTGATGCCGATCACCGTGCAGGTGAAGAGGAAGGCCCCCAGCCACTTGCCCAGGATCAGCTCCCAGTCGCGGACGGGCGCGGTCAGCAGCAGCTCCATCGTGCCCATGCGGTTCTCGTCCGAGATCGAGCGCATAGTGATGGCGGGAGCGGAGAAAACCAGCAGGAAGGCGATATTCCCGGTGATGGCGCTGATGTCCGGGGCCGAGCCGTAGGACTGGAGGGCGCTGTCGATGTAACTCCGGACGATCAGTGTGAAGATGATGCCAAGGACGAGCAGGATCATGAACGCCACCACGTAGGCAATGGCGCTGTTGAAAAAATGGCTGTACTCCCGCTTGGCGATGGTCCAGGCGTTCCTCATTTGGCACCCTGCTCCTTGCTGGTTGTTTCGCTGCGGGTCAGCTCGAGAAAGATCTCCTCCAGGCTCATCCCCAGCGGGCGCATCTCAAGCAGCTCAAAACCCGCCTCAACCACGCTGCGGGCCACCTGCGGACGGATGTCCTGCCCGGGCGCGAACTGGAACTCGACCGCGCCTTCACTCCTGGGCTCCACGCTTTGTACTCCTTTTACCTTCGAGATGGAATGAGACAGCCCGTCGCCGTCCCCGCTGACGCGCAGGAAGACTCTCTCAGCCCCCAGCAGGCGGGCCTGGAGTTTTTCAGGTGTGTCTTCCGCAACGATCCGGCCTTTGTTGATGATGAGGACGCGGTCACAGATGTTTTGTGCTTCGGAAAGGATGTGCGTGGAGAGCAGAACGGTACGCTCCTTGCCGATCTCACGGATCAGGTTGCGGACCTCGACCACCTGCCCCGGGTCAAGGCCGATGGTCGGCTCATCCAGGATGAGCACCTCAGGGCGGTGCAGAAGGGCCTGGGCCAGTCCCACCCGCTGGCGCATGCCCTTGGAGAGGTTGGAGATCATGCCTGACGAGCGGTCTCCAAGCCCCATCATTTCCAGGACCTCGTCCACCCGTTCGGCCGCGTCGGGGAGCTGGCGCAGGTCGGCCATGTATTTCAAATAATCGAAGACTGCCATATCCGTATACAGTGGCACAGTTTCGGGAAGATATCCAACCCGCCTGCGGACCTCGATGGATTCGTCCACCACGTTATACCCGCCGACGAAGGCCTCTCCATCCGTGGGCGGCATAAAGCCTGTCAGGATCCTCATGGTGGTGGTTTTCCCGGCCCCGTTCGGGCCAAGGAAACCGAGGATCTCCCCCTGCTGGGCTTCAAAAGTCACATGATCCACGGCGCGGCGACTTCCATAGTCTTTGGTAAGACTATTGACTCGGATCATTTGCTCTCCTGATAAAGACAGATGATGTGCAAACGTGAGAAACGGCACAGCAGCCTGAGGACGGGCTGTGCCGTTGTTTGAACCGAAAATAAATATACAGAATTTGGAGGGCAAAGTCAAGCAGGCGCCCAGACTCTAATCAAATGCTAATCTGTTTCACCTGTTGAGGAGGATCCATATGACGGCCGCGCCAACCAGAAGGAGACCGCCCGCGATCAGGCCGATGAGGATCACCTTCCAATTGATACCCACTTCCTCCATGACCGGCGAAGCCTCCGCCGGTGGAAGCGCGGGAGGGAGGTCCGGAGCGGACGGAGAGGCAGGTTCGGCACGGATGGCGCCGGGGAATACGCTTGCCAGGCCCTCAACAAAATCAGGAAGGCCGTTCCCGTCCTTGTCGAGTTTTTGCATGGCAGCCTGGTATTTTGCGCGTGCTTCCGGAGGCAGCTCATCCAGGCCGTGATACACCTGGCCCTCATGGACAATATTGATCTGCTGCATC
>CAZSPX010000311.1:0-3830 GCA_964608885.1 uncultured Anaerolineaceae bacterium
AACCCTTTGGCGGCTGGAAGGGCTCCGGCTCCTCCGGAAAGAACGGCGGCGGTCACTACTACGTGCCGCTCTACATGCACGAGCAGATCCGCACCCACGTCAAGTAGGCATTCCGCACGGCAAAGCCCCTTCCTCCACCGGGGAAGGGGCTTTTCTTGCGCCTGCAGGGTAAAATAATCTCATGGAAGGCTACAAGGAATTCATCGCGCGCATCGGGGATTTTTTCCTGGTAATCGGGGTCTTCCTGTTCGTCCTGTTCGTCTCCTCCGATCTGGCCGATAGCGCCGATTTCGATTACCTGTTCCTCTCCATGCTGGCCCTGGGGTTGGGCTGGTACCTGCGCCGCCGGCGGCCGGCGCGCGCCTCCCCCGGCCGTTTCGCCTGGCTCAATAAAACGCGCACCTCCATGAAGGAAAACCGGCGCAAATCCCGGGAAAAGAAGAGCTGACCATGTCCAAACTGATGTCATTGAAGGAAGCCATCGCTCAATATGTGAATGACGGGGATACCCTGTATGCAGCGGGCTTTACCCACCTGATCCCATTCGCGGCCGGGCACGAGATCATCCGGCAGAAGAAGCGCGATCTCGTCCTGGCGCGCGCCACGCCTGATCTCATCTATGACCAGATGGTGGCGGCCGGCTGTGCCCGAAAGGTGATCTTTTCATACATGGGCAACCCGGGGGTGGGCTCGCTTCGCATCGTGCGCCGCGCGCTGGAGCAGGGCGCGCTGGAATGGGAGGAATACTCGCACTTCGGCATGATCACGCGCCTTCAAGCTGGCGCCTCCGGCCTGCCGTTCCTCCCCATGAACCAGACCGCGGCCGCCGGCCTGGAGAACGCCAACCCGCAGATCAAACGCATCCCCGATCCCTACGGAGGGAAGGATGTGATCGTGGTGCCGGCCCTCAACCCGGATGTGGCGATAGTGCATGTGCAGCGGGCGGATGAACAGGGGAATGCCCATCTCTGGGGCATCATCGGCGAGCAAAAGGAAGCCGCTTTTGCCGCCCGCAAAGTGATCCTCACTGCTGAGGAGATCGTGGACGGTTCGGTCATCCGCTCCGATCCGAACCGCACCATGATCCCGGGCCTGATCGTGGATGCCGTGTGCCATGTGCCCTTCGCCTGCCATCCTTCCTATGCCCAGGGCTACTATGATCGCGACAATGCCTTCTACCTGGAGTGGGACAAGGTCAGCGAATCTCCGGAGGCGGTGCAGGCCTGGTTGGATGAGTGGGTCTATGGGGTCAATGACAGAGCGCAGTATTGGGAGAATCTCGGGGACGAGACCCACGAGCGGCTTAAGATCCGGCCGCAGATGAGCGCCCCGATCAATTATGGTCAATACTAGCCTGGTGAGGGCGGTCGAAACCTTGCCTTCAGGCATCCCTTACCTGGATCACGGAGGCCGCGGCGATACGCTGCATTTCCTGCATGCCAATGGCTATCCTCCCTCCTGTTATGCCCCCCTGATCGGGGAACTGCGCCAGGGCCATCACGTTCTGGGCATGCTCCTGCGCCCTCTGTGGCCGGGGTCGCGGCCAGACGAGATCCAGGACTGGCACCCCCTTTCCGAAGATCTCCGCCGCTTCCTGGATGAGCTGCGGCTTGGGCCGGTGATCGGTGTGGGTCACTCCATCGGAGCCATTGTTTCCCTGCGCCTGGCACTGCGCGAGCCGGAGCGGTTCAAGGCCCTGGTGCTTCTTGACCCCGTCCTGTTCCCGCCCGGCTTTATTGTTATGTGGAACCTCATGCGGTGGGTCGGCCTGGGGCACCGCACCCATCCGCTGATCCCCACCGCCCTCAGGCGTCGCCGTACCTTCGACGATCTGGAGACGGTCTTCCAGGGCTACCGCCGGCGGTCCATCTTTCGCTTCTTCAGTGACGATCATCTGCGCATCCTGATCTCCGGCCTCACCCGGCCCCGCCCGGAGGGCGGCTTTGAGCTCGCCTATTCCCCTGAGTGGGAGTCGCACATCTACTACACCGGGGTCTGGCGCGACCTGGAGCTCTGGCGGGACCTGCCCCGCCTCCAGGTACCCACCCTCATCCTGCGCGGCGCCGAGACCGATACCTTCCTCTCCGGCAGCGCCCGCCTGGTACACCGCCGCCAGCCTGATATCCGCATCCAGACTCTGGAAAATTCCACCCATCTCCTTCCGCTGGAATGCCCGCGGCAGGTGAACGAGATCATCCGATCATTTTTGACAGAGGTGCTATGAGCGAATTGACCTACTCCTCCGCAGAGCTCATGATCATCAACGCCGCCCGCCTTCTGCGCGATGGCGATGCAGTCTTTGTTGGCGTGGGCCAGCCCAACCTGGCCTGCAACCTGGCCAAGCGGACCCATGCTCCCAACCTGGTGATGATCTATGAAGCCGGCGTCATTGGCGCCGAGCCGGCCCGCCTTCCGCTTTCCATTGGTGACCCGACCCTGGTGAGCGGCTCACTCTCCGTGGTGAGCATGTACGATATCTTCGCCAATTATCTCCAGCGCGGCAACGTGGACGTGGGGTTCATGGGCGGCGCCCAGATAGACAGGTTTGGGAATATAAACGCCACGGTCATTGGTGACTATGCGCATCCGAAGGTTCGCTTGCCTGGCTCCGGCGGCTCCCAGGAAATCGCTGCCTGGGCCAATCGCTGCTACATTATGACCCCTCACCAGAAGCGCCGCTTTCCAGAAAAGGTGGATTTCCTTACCTCCGCGGGCTTCCTGCGGGGGCGCGCAGAACGTACGGCCACTGGTGTGCGCGGCGGTGGCATGCTGGCTGTTGTCACCGATATCGGTATCCTCGAGCCGGATGCGACCGGCGAGCTGGTGCTGACCGCCCTCCACGCCGGAAAGACCGCCGAAGATGCCCGCAGCAACACCGGCTGGGATCTCAAGGTGGCTGGCGGCCTGAGGGTTACCGATCCGATCACAGAGAACGAGCTGCGCATCCTGCGCGAGGAATTGGACCCCGGCGGCATCTACCTCAAGGGCGGAGCTTGACCAGGCCCGCAACTTTCGCAGGGCAAAAGCGTAGACATTGGTGATGGATCGTTATTCAATTGGAGGTAACCCCATGACTTCAGAGAAAAATGTTCTACGCCGCTCCCGGAGCGATCGTATGGTTGCAGGTGTGTGCGGCGGCCTCGGCCGGTTCTTTGGTATCAGCCCTGCATGGTTTCGCCTGGCCTTCCTCATCGCCCTAATCCCGGGCGGAGTACCTGGCATCCTGACCTATTTGCTGATGTGGTTGATCGTCCCGTCAGAATAGCCCCCTCCTCCGGCACAACTTGGGACTGCCTTCTGCGTTATCATTGCAGGAGGCAGTCTGATTCCATGAGCCGTTTTATCCGCGCAGTCCTGCTCGATCTCGGTGGCACCCTGATGCGTCCCCGCGCATCCTGGGAGCCGGTGGAAGCCCGTGCAGACCACGCGCTGCTTGAGGCGCTTCTGCAAAACGGGTTTCAGGTCCCTCCGGGATTCGCAGAGGGCTTTCGCTGGAGGCTCTCGCGCTATTACCGGGAGCGTGAGCAGAGCCTGTTCGAGACCACTTATTTCTCGGTCCTGAGCGAGATGCTGGCGGAGCACAACCCCGCCCCCCTTAACGATGCCCTGGTGCGCTCATCCCTGGATGCCCTGTACGCCATCACTCAATCAAATTGGGAGCTGGAAAATGATGCCGTCCTCACCCTCAGGATGCTGGAATCCGGCGGTTACCGCCTCGGCCTGGTCTCCAATGCCGGTGACGACAAGGATGTGAAGACCCTGGCACGCCGCTTCCGCATTGACGGATTCTTCGATTTCATCCTCACCTCCGCGGCCTGCAGCTACCGGAA
>CAZSPX010000312.1:0-3780 GCA_964608885.1 uncultured Anaerolineaceae bacterium
AAGTTCGGCCAGCTCGATAAAACGGATTTCCTGCTGCCTCCTTTCGCCCTCTTCTATTTCTATCTCGTGTTCGCGCGTGCCTTCGGCTGGCCTACCCCGGCCAGGCAGGTTTTTTTCCATTCGGCGGTCCTCGCATGGATCGGGGTCCTCTTTTGCCTGGCCGGATTAATTCTGCTGCTGTGGAGCCTGGTCTCGTTCGGGCGGAGCTTTCGCATCGGCATCGATACCGAGCGCCCGGACCGGCTCATCACCAATGGTGCGTTCGCTTTCAGCCGCAACCCCATCTATGTGGCTTTCGCTTCCATCCTGCTGGGGCAGTTCCTGATCTTCCCCAACTGGCTTCTCCTGGTCTTTCTGCTCGGGGGCATCTGGCTGTTCCACCGCCAGGTGCTGCGTGAAGAGGAATATCTGAAGAGCCATTACGGCGAAGAATACCGGGAGTATTGCCGCCGGGTCCGCAGGTATCTCTGATCCCTGCCTGCGAACCGCGCATCCTGCGCCCCCCCACAGTTTCCCCGCAATCCCATGACAGGCGCTTTACAGCCCCGCACTATCCTTTGGGTGCTGGAACGGATCCAGCCATTCACTCAAAGGAGGTGAATTTGATGAAAAACAAGTTTCTGATGTGGTCCGCGGGACTGCTGGCCGCTTTGCTCGTGGTGGGGACCGTGGGCGCCATCACGGTCTACGCGGACGACTCCACCCCGCCGGCAGGCCTGCCCGGTGATGGCCGCGGCCCGGGCGGAAGGCGCGGCCTGCCGCAGGCGGAGCTGGAAGCTGCGGCCAAAGCCTTGAACATGACGGCCGACGAGCTATCCACGGCGCTGCAGGAGGGCAAGACCCTCGAAGAGCTGGCGACGAGCGCCGGTGTGGACATCCAGGATGTGCAGGATGCGATCAATACCGTGCACCGCGAAGAAATGCGCACCCGCATCGAGCAGGAGGTCTCTGACGGTACGATGACGCAGGAAAAGGCCGATTGGCTGCTCGAAGGGCTTGAGAAAGGCTTCCTGGACGGGCCCGGCTTCGGCTTTGGCTTCGGGCGCGGCGGCCACGGCGGCCCGCCCCCAATGGATGGCCAGACCGCCCCGGCTACTCTGACAGCCCCCACAGCGACTCCCTGAAGTGGAACAATCTATGGAAAGGAGGTCCATGCAGCCTGGCTGAGTCCTTTCCACCCTGATAACCCCTTGTAAACAGATCGAGAGAGGCGGCCCGGTGGCCGCCTCTCTCCTTTTTATATATATCGTCCGGCTGACCTTATGGCTCTGGCGGAGCCTGGCCTTTACGCGAGAATCTCCACCAGAACAGCGACCCGCCAAGCACAAGGATCGCCGCACCCAGGATGAGAGGCAGATTGGAGCCGCGCGGGGGGTCTTCCGGGGCCGCGGGAGGCGCGGTCGCGGTTGGCGGCGGTGGCGGGGTCAGGGAGGGGGCAAGGGTCGGCGTGACCACAGTCGGGCTGGGAATGAGCGTGGCGGTCGCGGGCGGTGTTACGAGCAGGAGCAGTCTTTGCTCCGGGCGGATCACGGAGGCGTTGTTCAGCCCGTTCCAGGCCATCAGGGATGCAAGCGGAACGTCATACAGGCCCGCGATCCATGAGAGCGTTTCGCCGCTCCGGACGGTATGGTAGTACTTGCCATCCGCCTCCGGGGTGAGCTTCTGGATGGAGCTGAGGGTGGCACTGGGCGTGACATTGCCCGGCGAGATCAGAAGTTTCTGCCCGATCTGCAAAGGCCAATCCGCCTGCAAGCCGTTCAAGGCCAATAACCGGTCCAGCGGGACCTTGTACGCATCGGCAATGGTGATCAATGCCTGGTACGGCTGAACGGTGTGGACGATCCTGCCGTCTGCATCGGGTTTCTCGAGGGCGAACATCCCGTAGGGGGTCGGCGTGGAATAGCCCGCCGTGTTCTTGCCCGGGATGAACAGGCTCTGCCCGGTCCGCAGCGGGATGGTGCGGGAGGTATTGTTCCAGGCCTCCAGGTCGCGGATGGTGATCTGGTAGGCGATGGCGATCGACCAGTAGGATTGGCCCGCCTGGACGATATGATAGGTCTTGCCCTCCGCGTCCGGCGTGGCGACCTTGACCGGGACGATCAACTGGGGGACTCCGACCACGCCCGGCGTGCCGCCCGGAGGGGAGGAGGAGACGCTGCCGCACGGCTGCTCGGACACATAGGCCGCCTGCAGGATGTAGTAGATTTTTCCATCCGAGGTCGAGGCCGTGCCCGCCCCCACATTGCAGTAGGCTCCGTTCACCGCCGGGCGCATGTGGTCCGGGTCCGCCCACACCGCCATGATCTCATCGATGCCCATGCCTCCGTAGCCCACGGCGAAGTTTTCCGTGGCCCAGACGGTGCCGCCCGCCCCGTAACCGGCGGCCGCGATCCGCCCGCGCACATCGCCGATATGCCAGGACATGTTGTTGGCCGCCATGATCGCCGCGGTGGATTGGGCCACGGCATCGATGATCGGGTCCTCGATCAGCGGCGGGAACCCGTTGGAGACCCTCAGGGTGTTCATCGCCAGGATCAGGTCATAGGCGCTGGCCTGGCCGGGCGGGGCTGCCCTTGCAGGCTGTGGGGAGGCGAATGCCCCCGTCCCGAGCACGAGGAGCAGGCACCCGGCGAGAAGTCGCTGGAAACGCATCCGGTAATTATAGCCTTTGTCTCGCGGACTCGATTTTGTCACACCTGGAATGCGTGTATCCGAAGCCCTCTTCTCCCCCATAAGATCCTCTACTTTGCTAATATCCGGCCTCGAAGTCCACGCGGTATTTCAGCGGCTCTCCATTGCGATACAGATGATAGTTCTCGATGAACACCTTGACGATATCCCCCGGGAAGCTCGGCGCGGCCGTATGCGAGGTGATGAAGAGGTTCGGCGTATCCCAGAAGATATGGCCCGCAGGCAGCGGCTCCTCTTCAAACACGTCCAGCACCGCGCCCCTCAGCCTGCCGAGGCGTAGCGCCAAGTCCAGCGCCTGCTCGTCGAGGGCGGACCCGCGCCCCACATTGACCAGCAGCGCGTGCGGGCGCATGGCCCTCAGCACCGCCTCGTCCACAATATGACGCGTCCCGGGCGTGCCCGGCAGCACGCAGACGAGATAGTCCAATCCCGCCGCGAAGGCAGGCAGGTCATCGTGAAAGTAAGCCTCCACCTCCGGGCAGGATTCGCTGCTTCGCGTGTACCCGTGGACGGTCATCCCGAAGTGCTTCGCCGTGCCGGCGAGGTGCGCGCCGATCGAGCCCACCCCCAGCAGGCCGAGCGTCCTGCCGCGCAGCGTGCCGGTGACCGTCTTGTCCCATTGGTGTTTGCGCTGGTTTTCCAATCGTTGGAGGATCTTGCGCTCGTGCAGCAGCAGGTAGGCGAAGACGTACTCCGACATCAGCGGGCCAAAGACCCCGCGCGCGTTGGTCAGCGTGTAGTCCCGCCGAAGCGCAGGATCAAGGAGCATCTCCACACCGGCCCAGGTGACCTGCGCCCAGCGGAGGGAGGGCAGCTGCGGGAGCGCCTCGCGCAGGCGGTCCGGCTCGCCGAAGGCGATCTCGCAGTCCGCGGCAGGAGAGGTGACGATCTCCAGGTCGGGCAAGCGGGCTGCCTCAAGCAGGGACCTGTATTGGGTTTCATTCTTGGAGGCGAGCAGAAGTTTGGGCATGGTTGAAGAAAAAAGCCTGACGATGAGTGCGTCAGGCAAATAGTGGGCACAGGGGGACTCGAACCCTCGACCTTCTCTGTGTAAGAGAGACGCTCTAACCAACTGAGCTATGCGCCCAT
>CAZSPX010000313.1:0-2025 GCA_964608885.1 uncultured Anaerolineaceae bacterium
AGCGGCATGTTCGAGCAGTACGTCATCCTGCTGGTGAGCGGGCTGGAGACCTCCCCGGACAGCTTCATCGACTCCAACGCCGGGGCGCTGGGGCGCTTCATCCGCTCGCAGCGCGAGGGCTTCGATCCGGGCGAGCTGGACCAGATCTTGATCTCGCGCGTGCGCTACTCGCGCGACGACCTGACCCTGGTGGACTGGGAGGGCGCGGTCGTCATCGCCGAACAGGGCGATTTCCAATCCGACATCGAGCTGCTCAAGATCGGCAACTACCAGCTCCTGCGCTACCGCCTGCTCGACCAGACCCTCGAGGAGAACCTGCAGCTCGTCAGCCGCCAGTTCCGCCGCGACCCGCGCCGCTTCCGCCCCGGTCCCACCCGCGGGCAGATCCGCCGCATCATCCAGCACCGCCTCGACATCATGCTCGACTTCGAGCATACCGAGCAGAACCTGCTGCTCATCGGCGACTGGTACACCGCCCAGCTCTACCACGCCATCCGGGACGAGTTCTACCTGGAGGACTGGAAGCGCGCCGTCAAGGACAAGCTGGACAGCCTGGAGGACATCCTCCGCACCATCCAGGAGAATTTCTCGCTCACCTGGACCGGCCTGCTGGAACGCGTGGAGCTGATCGGCTGGATCGTCCTGCTGATCGGCTATTTCATCCTGTTTTTCCTGGAAGAATTCATCCGCAAACCATGAACTGGAGGGACGCATGAACTTCATCAAACGCCTGTTCACACCGGTCGAGCCCCTGCCCGAAGGCGTGCATCACCGCCAGGACCTGGCGGACGGCAAGCCCTACCGCCTGCACCTGCGCCTGGCCAGGGACGGCTCGGGGGTGCTGGTGGTCAACGCCTCCACGGTGCTGCATCTCAACCCCACCGCCGCGGAGTACGCCCTGCACTTCATCCGGGGCACGGAGCCGGGGGAAGCCGCCGCCGAGGTCTCGAGGCGCTACCGCGTGGCCCAGGCCCAGGCCCTGGTCGATTACCGCGAGTTCTCCGACCGCATCCTGGCGCTGATCTCCACCCCCGACCTCGACCCGGTCTCCTTCCTCGACTTCGACCGGGCCTCGCCCCACTCGGTGGAGCTGGACGCCCCCCTGCGGCTGGACTGCGCCCTCACCTATGAGCTTCCCGAGGGCGCCAAGGGCGGCTACTCCCCGGTCAAGCGCGTGGATCGCGAGCTGACCACCTCCGAGTGGATGGAGGTCCTGGACAAGGCCTGGGCCGCGGGCATCCCGCACATCACCCTGACCGGCGGCGAGCCCACCCTGCGCGCCGACCTGCCCGACCTGATCGCCCACTGCGAGGCCAACGGCCAGGTCTGCGGCCTGCTCACCGACGGCCTCCTGCTTGCCGACAAGGCCTACCTCGACGTCCTGCTCCAGACCGGCCTTGATCACGTGATGCTGGTGCTGCAGCCCGAGAACCCCCGTTCCTGGCAGGCCGTGGAGACCCTCCTGCCCGCCGACCTCTTCCTGACGGTGCATCTCACCGTCACGGCCGCCAACGTGAAGAACGCCGCGGGGTATATCCGGCGCCTGCAGGAGCTGGGCGTGGGCAATCTCTCCCTCAGCACCGCCGCTGCCGGGCTGGGGGCCGAGCTCCAGGAGCTGCACGATCTGGCCGCTGCCTTGAACCTCACCCTGCGCTGGGACCTGCCTGTGCCCTACTCCGAGGCCAACCCCGTGACCCTGGAGACGAAAGAGGACCGCGTGCCGCCCGGTGCGGGCCGCGCCTGGCTGTACGTCGAGCCGGACGGCGATGTCCTCCCCGCCCAGGGGCAGGCCGGGACGGTGCTGGGCAACTTCCTGCGCGATCCCTGGGAGAAGATCCATCCCTGAGCCCCTCGTGGTGATCTCCACAGGTTCGAAGGACCTGCTGATGGGGGAGTCTGCTTCGGCCATGCCGTTCCAGGCGGAACGGCATGCGCCTTGCAGCGACATCCGTCTTCCTCCCCCACTGGTCACCTTTCCCCGAATGACCGCTTTCTGATATTATGGCAGGCGGAATGAAGGACCGC
>CAZSPX010000313.1:2125-3753 GCA_964608885.1 uncultured Anaerolineaceae bacterium
GAGGGGAGCACCTACGCGGCCGATCCCGGCCTCGGCGGGGATGTCGTCCACCCGGATTCCATCACGCTGGCGGTCTATCCCGTGGATGGCGATGCCCTCGGCGAGCCCCGCTACCGCTCCGTGCGCGAGAGCCTGCAGACCCTCCAGCACGACTCCGCCTCGCAGACCTCCGCCTGGCAGCTCTTTGCGGACCTGATCCCCGCGGGGCAGCGGTCCATGGTCTCGGAGTTCCAGGTCTTCACCGACGGCCCCGGCAACCTGCTGGCCTCCGTCCAGCAGTCCTACACCGACCCGGCCCTGTGGTCCGTGGAGGTGGACGCCGCCGACCTCTCCGATCGCCCCTCGCTCATGTTCACCCTGGTCCACGAGTTCGCCCACCTGCTCACCCTGAATGCCTCGCAGGTCCCTCCCGATGTGGACATCTATAACGCTCCGCAGGATCGGGCGTTGTATGATCAGAAGGTGAACGCCTGCACCGCCTACTTCCCCGGCGAGGGCTGCAGCCTGCCGGATTCCTACATCAACACCTTCTATGACCGCTTCTGGGCGGGCATTGCGGAAGAATGGCAGCCCATCGACGACATGTCTGCAGGTGATGACATCGAAGGCTATTACGAGGCGCTCTACGCCTTCTACGAGGCCCACCAGGACCAGTTCGTGGACGATTACGCCGCCACCAACCCCTCCGAGGACATGGCCGAGACCTTCTCCTATTTCGTCTTTGGGGCCCGGCCCGCCGGGGATACCATCGCGGAGCAGAAGGTGCTATTCTTCTATGAATACCCCGCCCTGGTCGAGCTGCGCGGGCAGATCCTCCAGGCCTTTTGTGAGGTCCCTCAATGATCAATGTCCCTGCACGTCCCATCGCTGAATCCTACTGGGTCCTCCCGGATCAGTTCCTGGCCGGCGAGTTCCCGGCCCGCTTTGATGCCACCTTCACACGCCAGCGCCTGAACGCCTTCCTGCGCCTGGGCATCAACTCCTACCTCGACCTGACCCACGCCCGCGAGCTGCCCAGCTACGAGCCCCTGCTCTACGACCAGGCCCGCATCTGCGGCGTGGAGGCGGTCTATGCCCGCTTCCCCATCCGGGACCGGGGCGTGCCCTCCGCCAAGACGATGACCGCCATCCTGGACAGCCTGGATGCCTCGCTGGAGGCCGGGCGCAAGGTCTACCTGCACTGCTGGGGCGGCGTGGGCCGCACCGGGACCGTGGTGGGCTGCTACCTCGTCCGTCACGGCATGACGGGCGAGCAGGCCGTGGCGCAGCTGGCCGAGTGGTGGCAGGACAGCCCCAAGCGCCTCTCGCACCCGCGCTCCCCCGAGACCGACCAGCAGGTGAAGTACATCCTCAACTGGAAGGGGTGATGGACTGGCACGCCCGCTACCTCCGGCAGGCGGCCTGGACGCGTGACCTGCGCCGCTACCTGTTCCACGCCGCGGGACTTGGGGCAGGGGGGTGGCCCAGTTCGACCGTGGCGAATCGCCTGGGGTCGGAGAGGACGAGGCTGCCTTCGCGGAAGGAAATAACCAGCCTCGCATGGGGCGGGAGTTCGAATCCCTCCAGCCAGAACAGGCGCCCCGTCATGCGCAGCTGGAAGACGAGACACATCCCGTCTGAAAGCGTCC
>CAZSPX010000314.1:0-1141 GCA_964608885.1 uncultured Anaerolineaceae bacterium
ACCGGTCCGCCGGTGAGGGCGAAGGGGAAATTGAAGGGGGAAACGACCAGCCAGACACCGTAAGGACGCAGTATGGAGATGTTGGTGGAGGTGTAGCCGACGAGCGGATCGCGGCCCATTTCCTTGATATAGCCGTTGTTCTGATCCATCTGGTAGCAGGAGTAATAGATCAGGTCGGCGGTCTCCTGGACATCACCCAGGGATTCCATGCGGTTCTTGCCCACTTCCATGGCCATGGCCGCACCCAGGTCGAAAATGCGTTTCTCGATGAGGCCTGCAGCCTTGCGCATGCGAGCGACACGCTCCTGCCAGGGGGTGTGGCTCCAGCCGGGGAATGCCTTGCGGGCGGCGGCTAGAGCCTGGGCAGCATGGGAAGCATTGCCCTTCTGCATGCGGGCCAGGATCCATTCGGTGTTCACCGGCGAGTGATCGTCGAACTTGTCATCCGCGAACACATCCTTGTTATTGATGATCATGCCATGTTCTTTGCCCAGGTTCTGCTTCAGCTTTGCAACGGCTCCATCGAAGCCCTCGTGAAGCTCCTCCGGCGGATTAAACATGGTGGCGTAGGTGAGTTTGAAATCAGACATTCCGTTACTCCTTGAGGATTCGAATCGATCAGACCGGTGTCCAGCCTTTTTTGTCACTTTTCTGGATTAAATATAGTATAGCGGTTAAATTCACAATCGTCAAAGTAAAGCCGTCCGGTTTCGGATATGACGATTCTCCCGACATTTACGTAAGAATACAGCCTCAAAACCTGTCCTTTTACTAAATTTCCAGAAAGGGAGCCGGTCGTGATCAAAGGATTCCACTATTTCGTTCTGCTGGGGATGCTGGCGGCAGCCGCCTGTTCTCCCGCGCAGACCCCCGCTCCCACAGCGGTGATCCCGACGCCAACAGCCACCGTTGCAGCGATTGCCACTTCATCGGAATCACCAACCCCCAACTTGCCCACCGCGACCGCCATGGCAAGCCCACTGCCAGAGGCAACTTCCCGTGGCCCCAACCTGGAAGCCACCGATCCGGGATCCGTGGAGCTGGCCTCGGGCAGCCTGCAGCTGGTCGAATTCTTCCGCTTTACCTGAGCGACCTGCCGCGCCATGGCGCCCGTGGTCCACGGGCTCGAAGCAAAGTATTT
>CAZSPX010000314.1:1241-3728 GCA_964608885.1 uncultured Anaerolineaceae bacterium
GAGCGACCTGCCGCGCCATGGCGCCCGTGGTCCACGGGCTCGAAGCAAAGTATTTTGGCAGGATCAAATTCAGCTACCTGGATGCAAATGACCCCCGGACCTTTGATTTCCAGCGGGAGCTGGGTTTCCGCTACCAGCCGGAGCTGTATCTGTTGGATGCCGATGGGAATGTCCTGAAGAAAATGATCGGGTACCAATCGGAACAAGATCTGGAAGCGGCCTTTACCGAGTTCCTCCGGTGATGTTCCCTACCGGCAGGGCTGGCGGCAAGCCTTAGATCAATCCGGTGACCTTTAGGGGATTGTTGACCGCGATTTCAGCCTGTATATAGAATTCAATTTATGGCCCGCAGGGACGGCTTCACGCTGTTGTCATATGCGGGGGATATAATCCGATAAATCTCAGCCATTCACAGCATATATCCGTGTCATTTATTGGTGCTTAACTTTGGAGGAAACATGAGGCCGGGGAGGCAGCTATTCATTTTATCGATCCTGCCGGTGCTTTTATTCGGCCTGGGGTTAACAAGCCCCCGGGCTGCGGCCCAAAACAGTGACCCGGTGCTGGTGGGGGCAGGAGACATCACCAACTGCCGGCGGGAGGAGGATGAGGCCACTGCAAAGCTGCTGGACAGCATTGACGGGACGGTCTTCACCCTGGGCGATAACGCCTATCCTGATGGAACCCCTGAACAGTTCAAAAATTGCTATGACCCGACCTGGGGACGGCACAAATCGCGCACCATGCCCGCGCCCGGAAACCATGATTATCACACCAGCGGGGCAGCCGGGTACTTTGGATATTTCGGCTCGGCGGCCTCTCCGCTGGACGTCAATTGTACGACAGGCTGCAAGGGATATTACTCCTACAACCTTGGGGCCTGGCATATCATCGTATTGAACAGCGAGATCGATGTGTCTGCAGGCTCGCCTCAGGAACAGTGGCTGCGCGCCGATCTGGAGGCGAACCCGGCCGTCTGTACGCTGGCATACTGGCATGAGCCGCGATTCAACTCGGGAAGGCATGGAGATGCAAAGAGCGTGGGGCCGTTATGGGACGCCCTGTATGAGTACCATGCAGAGGTGGTGCTGAACGGGCACGACCATAATTACCAGCGCT
The DNA here is from genome assembly GCA_964608885.1 of uncultured Anaerolineaceae bacterium. Lineage (GTDB taxonomy): Bacteria > Chloroflexota > Anaerolineae > Anaerolineales > Villigracilaceae > JACPVF01. The sequence goes on from CAZSPX010000314.1 coordinate 2,361, forward strand.
TTGCCCCCCAGAATCCTGACGGCCAGGCGGACCCGATGGGCATCCGGGAGTTCGTGGTGGGCACTGGCGGAGCGGGCCTGTACAATTTCGTCACCAACGAGCCCAACACCGAAGTGCGCGACAGCAGCACGTCAGGAGTGCTGAAGCTTACCCTACATGCCAAGAGCTATGATTGGGAGTTCATCCCGATCCCGGGAGGCACGTTCACCGATTCAGGGAGCGCCGATTGTGTGGGCGGCAGCGCGGGCCCCACCGTGCAAGCGCCAACGGCTATCCCGTCGGGGACAGCGGCGCCCGTTACAGAAATCGCAACCAACACTCCGGCTCCTGTCCCGGCAACGCCCACCGTTTATATCACCCCCGAGACCTCACCCACGCCCGCGCCTGAGCCCTCGTTCTTCATGAGGATCATCACCTGGTTCACCCGCCTGTTCAGAGGCGGGTAAGGCGCCTTCATCGCCTTGCATAAACAGACCTGAGAATGTCAAGGCAAGGGTGCTCAAGCCCTTGCCTTTTCTTTTGACGGCACTCCTTGACAGGCCGCGCGGTTATCCAGATAATAGAGGCATAACCTCATGATTTTTCCAGCGGCCCTGCATGACAACCCATCTACCACTGGTAGTTGAAGATTTAAATTTCCGTTACCGCGATCGCCAGGGCGCGGCGATCCAGGGTATTTCATTCGAGACCCGCCCCGGGGAGATCCTGTTGATCGCCGGAGCCAGCGGATGCGGCAAGACCACCCTGATCCGCTGCATCAACGGCTTGATCCCGCGCTCCTATAAAGGCGAAATGAGCGGTCGAGTCCTGGCCCTGGGTGAGGAGACGAAGGATTGGCCGCTTTCGCGGATCTCCCAGAGGATCGGCACCGTCCTGCAGGACCCTGAGCGGCAGATCCTCGGGACCAAAGTCCTCAATGAGGTAGCTTTCGGCCTGGAAAACCTGGCAGTGCCACGCTCCGAGATCTACGAGCGGGTGGAGGAAGCCCTGGGCTTCCTGAAGATCACCCACCTGCGCGATCGCGAAACCTTCCATCTTTCCGGAGGAGAAAAGCAAAAGGTGGCCCTGGCAGGAGTGCTGGCCATGCGGCCTTCCATCCTGCTGCTGGATGAACCCCTAGCCAGTCTGGACCCGGCCAGCGCGCAGGATACCCTGGATACCGTGCGCCTGCTGGCGGACCAGGGGATGACGGTGCTGATGGTGGAGCACCGGGTGGAGGATGTGCTGCGCATCCGGCCGGACCGCGTGCTGTTCCTCTCCGATGGACAGGTGCGTTACCTGGGGGAGATCCAAGGGTTGTACAAGAATGTGAACTATCGCGAGGTCAAGCTGCCGGCCGAGCGCGTGATGGAGGATGCCCGGCTGGCG
>CAZSPX010000315.1:0-3715 GCA_964608885.1 uncultured Anaerolineaceae bacterium
CATCCGCCGGTCCAGAGGGGCTGGCGGCCTCCTATGGCATACCCGTCACCTCCATTCGCCTTGCCCATGACCCTGAGGAAGCCGCCTCCCTCGCCGCCGGGATGGGCTTTCCGGTGGTGCTAAAGATCGCTTCGCCGGACATCCCGCACAAGTCCGATATCGGCGGCGTGCTGCTGGACCTGAAGGATGAGAGCGCAGTACGCGCGGCTTATGGCAGGATCATGGAGAACGCCAAAGCCTCCCGCCCTGGCGCGCGCCTGGAGGGCGTGAGCGTGCAGGCCCAGGTCCCCCCAGGCCAGGATGTCATCGTGGGAATGGTGCGCGACCCGCTTTTCGGTCCCCTGATGATGTTCGGGTCGGGCGGGATCGAGGTGGAGGGTTTGAAGGATGTGGCCTTCGCCCTGGCCCCCCTCAGCGAGGCGGAAGCCCGTGAAATGATCAACCAGACCTGGGCAGGCAGAAAGCTGGCCGGTTACCGGAATCTGCCTCCCGCGGACCTGGAGGCAGTAGTGGAGGTCCTGGTGAGACTATCCTGTCTCGCTCTGGAGCATGAGGAGATCGGGGAGCTGGAGATCAACCCGCTGCGCGTCCTCGCCCGGGGAGCGCTCGCGCTGGATGTCCGGATGGCGCATGCAGCGGATTGAGGCGTACCTGGCATGCATTTCCCGCCTGGTGTATGAGGTGCCCCGGCCCGCATGGGACAGTGGGAATCAAGGGTAAAATAGCCCGCATGGATCAGACCAGGAGCGGGTCTTCGCCTGTCCTTTCAGGCCTCATTTATTATCCGATCAAGGGCTGCCGCGGCTTCGAAGTGCCTGCCTGGGGCGTGGAGCGTATGGGGTTGGCACGCGACCGCCGCCTGATGGTGGTCACCTCCGAAGGAGACTTTCTCACCCAGCGCGAGCGGCCGCGCCTGGCGCTCGTGACCCCTGAGCTGGATGGCGACACGCTGACCCTGCACGCCCCCGGATGCGATTCCCTGCGCCTTCCGCTGCGCACCGGCGGCATGCCCCGGCCCGTCAACATCTGGAAGAGCCGGGATGTACATGCCATCGACCAGGGGGAGGAGGCCGCCGGTTGGTTCTCTCAATGGCTTGGAAGCCCCGCTCGATTGGTTCACTTTGCCGATGGCTTCATGCGCCGCCTGAGCCCGGAGTACGCAGTTAACCCAGATGACCACACCGGCTTCGCGGATGGATACCCCCTCCTGATCATTTCGGAAGAATCGCTTGCCGACCTGAACTCCCGCCTCACAGAGCCGCTGCCCATGAACCGTTTCCGCCCGAACCTGGTGGTCCGGAATTGTGAGCCCTTCGAGGAGGATCGCTGGAAGCGCATCCGCATCGGCGGGATCGAGTTCGCCATCGTCAAGGGCTGTGCACGCTGCGTGGTGACCACCATCGACAAGGAAACGCTCGAACGCAGCAAGGAGCCTCTCAAGACCCTGGCCGCCTTCCGCAAGGGACCGCGTGGCGTCATGTTCGGACAGAATGGTATCCCGCTGGGTGAAGGTCATCTCGAGACCGGAATGACCGTGGAGGTCATCCAATGAACCAATCGCTGTGGATCGACCTGCTCGGCTGGATTGGGACTGTCCTTTACCTGATCGCGTACCTCCTGGTTTCCATGCGAAAGCTGGAGGGCGATTCGTTTACCTACCAGGCCATGAACATCCTCGCCGGGGTCCTGCTGGTCATCAACACCTTCTACTGGCGCGCCTACCCTTCGCTCGGGCTGAACGCCGCCTGGATCGGGATCGGGTTGTTCACCCTGGGCCGCAAATGGAGATCGAGCCGCGATGCTGACCAGGCGTGATTTTCTGAAGCTGGCCGGGCTGGGCGCGGCCGCTGCTTGCCTCCCTTCCCGGGCCGCCGCGGCTTCGGCTGCTCCCCCGCTGATCTGGCGCGGCTCCACGCACCACCGTTATGTTGCCCTGACCTATGACGATTGCTACCTGGTGAACCGTATGCAGGGGCTGGAAGAGCTGCTCGACAAGTTCCCTGATTTCAAGATCACGCTCTTCCCCGTGGGCACCGCCCTCCTGAACAACGAAAACAAGGACCCCGGCATCTGGAAGCGATTCCATGACAGGGGCCACGAGATCGGCTACCACTCGTGGGAGCATACCAATTTCGGCGTGATGTCGGATGAGACCGCCCTGGCGGATTATGCGCGCTGGCTGGAGGCTCTCACAGGTGTGCTGGGGTTCGCTCCCAATGTGCGCTTTGGGCGGCCCACCTATGGGTCCCTGGCGGCCTCCTTTGATACGGTCTGCCGCGAGCACCGCCTGGTCAATACCATGTGGTCCACCGGCTGGGGAGGCGAACTGCAGGTGGGGCTCAAAGCTGCCCGGAATTCCCACAACGGAGATATTGTCCTGATGCACATCCGCACCCAGGATTACAACACCAGCCTCGAGGCCTTTCCGTGGATGCAGTCCAACGGGTGGCGCACCGTGACGCTCACGCGTCTCTATGACGACCTGCTCAAGGAACAGAACGAATCGGCCGGGTGCAGCCCCGAGGGCGGCAGCCGCCTGGCGCGCACTTGCCTCGAATAGCCCGTTACCCTTCCAGAATCCCCTGCGAGTACTTTTCCGCGAAGAGCGCCGGCTGCCCGCCGGTATGCCAGAAGAGCACCGTCTCCCCCTTCTTGAAATATCCCGTGCGGATGAGGTCGATCATCCCCGCCGCGGCGCGCCCCGTATAGACCGGGTCGAGCAGCAGCCCCTCGTACTTTGCGAACAGGTCCACGGCTTCGCGCTCGGCCGCGGTCAGCACGCCATACCCGGCCTTGCAGTATGAATCATCCGCGAGCACATCCTCCGGCGTGAACTCGATGCGCTCCCCCAGGTTCTCCGAGGCGGTGGATGCCAGCTGTGACACGTGCAATTTAAGCCAGTCCGCCGATTCGTCAATGCTGATCCCCAGCACCCGCCCTGGATACTTGAAGAGCCGTTGGCCCAGCACCAGTCCCGCGTGGGTTCCGCCGGAAGAGGTGCCGAATACGATCGCATCCGCAGGGACATTCTGTTCCATGTACTCCTGCACGGCAAAAGCATATCCCAGCGCCCCGGTAGGACTGGATCCGCCATAGGGCACAAGGTAGGGCTTGCGGCCGCTGGATTCCGCTTCCTCGAAGGTCTCCCTCAGGATTCGGTCGCGGTCCTTGCGGTCCGCCACGGTGACGATCTGCGCGCCGAACAGCCGGTCCAGAAGCAGGTTGGCGCTTGGTTCAGCGGGCACCTCGCCGGTGAGCACGAGGATGCAGTCAAAGCCCAGGCGCGCCGCCGCGGCCGCCGTTTGCCGGCAGTGGTTGGACTGGATCGCCCCCGCCGAGATCAAAGTACGAGCCCCCTGCTCGCGCGCCTCCGCCGCCAGGAACTCCAGCTTGCGGGTCTTGTTGCCTCCAAAGGCCAGCCCGGTCTGGTCGTCGCGTTTGACCAGGATGCGCGGCCCGCGGAGATGCTCCGAAAGCCGGGGCAGCTCTTCGATGGCTGTCGGCAGGTGCGCCAGCCTGATGCGGGGTACTTCTCTCATCGGTCCTCGCTTTCCATGGATCACTCCAGCGCCTGGCGTGTCCGTTCCCGTCCGCGCGAACGCATTATATCCAGCACTCGCGGCATGACCTCGGCGTATAACTTGTACCACAGCTTGTTGGGGGCGTAATCCCATGCTCCCAATGTGCGCACCACACGCCCGCCAAGGCCCTCCTT
>CAZSPX010000316.1:0-3692 GCA_964608885.1 uncultured Anaerolineaceae bacterium
GAATAGGGGGAGAGCAGCATCAGCCCGCCCAGGACCTCTTTTTCGGCGGTGACGATGGGGACGCTGAGCAGGTGGCCGGGGCTGTTGATGCCGAGCAGCTCGGCCAGGCCCTTGATGTCGGCGGAGGTGCTGCTGGCCGGCAGGCGCAGGGGCCGCCCGCGCAGGATGGCGCTGGTGAGCATGGGGATGCCGTCGCGGGTCGGGCTGCCGCCTTCCAGGTTCTCCTCGCGGATCAGGTCATAGCCGCCCGCGATGATGAGCTGGCTCTTGTCCTCGCTCAGGAACATCAGGAAGCACAGGTCGGCCAGCATGCTCTGGGCTATGGCGCGCGTGAGGGCCTGACTGACGCGGGCGGGCGTGGACTCGGCGGCCAGCGCCAGCATGGCATGGAAGGTCTTGGGGTCGGTGCTGTAGCGCCGCCGGTTGGGCACGGGTGAATCCGGGCTGCGCGGCGCAGCCGGGCGCTCCTGCGCGGTGAAAGGCGTGGGGAAGCGCTGCGGCAGCGTCACCAGGATGGGGAAGGCGGCCATGTAGGCCAGGCGGACGATGCCCGAGTAGTTGCTGTCGGTGCGGTAGAGCAGGTGCGCGGCGTGCCCCAGGAAGGCCAGGATGAGCATCGCCAGCCCGATCCAGTAGCTGTTGGGGCGGCGCACCAGCAGCACGACCGCGCCCAGCGCCAGGAAGACCAGCGAGGCGATCTGCCAGACCAGCTCATCGAAGGTCAGGTTATAGGTGGTGAGGGAGGCCTGCGGCGCCCAGGTGAGCAGGCCCAGCACGGTGGCGACCGTGATGAGCAAAGTAAGCAGCAGGGTGGCCCAGTCGGCGACGCGGCTGGGCTCGGGGAAGGCCCACAGCCAGACGATAATGACGATGCTGAAGAGGGTGAAGGCCCGGTCGAGGGGCGGAAGGCTGGCGCTGGGGTTGATCAACCCCTCCCAACCCAATGCACTGAAGGCGAACATCAGGAACTGGGCCAGCAGCAGCAGCCCCAGTCCCAGCATGGTGCGCTTCGTCTGCGGGAACTCGCTGGAACGCCAGTTGTTGAAGGCTGCGTACAGCGCGATGCCGATGGAAAGCACCAGGGCGTAATGGTAGAAAACGTTTCCCGGCTGGCCGGTCAGGAACGAAAAAACCTGGTTCAACAGGGCGTCCATGTTTCACGATTATAATGCCTGTCTTAAGATTCTGTGAATTTATGACGGCTATAATACGAATATGCAACGATATTCCAACGCTGCCCGCCCGTTCCTGATCGTGGCGGGCGTGGCGCTGCTGGCCGCGGTCCCCACCCTGCTCTCCGGCTGGGTGGAGCTGCGCCTCGGGCTGGGCGACCGGGACCTGGGCCGGCATGCCTCCGCGGCGCAGCACCTGCAGCGCGCCGCGCAGCGCCTCCCCTGGCGCACGGAGCTCTGGGAGCAGGCGGGCATCGAGGCCCTGGCCGCGGACCAGCCGGAGGAAGCCATCCCGCTGCTGGAGAGGTCCCCGGCGCCCTCGCAGGCCGGGCTGGTCAGCCTGGCGCAGGCTCACCTGCGCCTCGGAGACCTGGATGCGGCGCGGCAGGCGTATGAAAAGGCCCTCAAGCTGGGCGCCTCCCCGGAGATCTATGCCGGGCTGGTGGAGATCTTCCGCCAGCAGAGAGACCGGCCCTCCGAGCGGGCCGCCCTCCAGAACCAGCTGCTCTTCCAGCCGGACAACGCCCGGGCGCATTACCGCCTGGGGCTGCTGCTCTCGTTCTCCAATATCGACCTGGCCCTGACCCACCTGGAGCTGGCCTCGCGCCTGGACGAGGAATACCGCCCGGTCTTTGAGAGCCTGCGCTCGGCACTGGTCCTGGCCGAACTGAAGCCCACGGAGGTCGAGCGCTACATCACGGTGGGGCGGGCGCTGGGCCTGATCAATGAGTGGGGGCTGGCGCGGGACGCCTTCCAGCAGGCGGTGGATGCGGACCCCGGGAGCGGCGAGGCCTGGGCCTGGCTGGGGGAGACCTACTGGCAGCGCGGGCTGAAGCAGGATGCGATCGCTGCCATGCAGCGCGCTGCCTCGCTCTCGCCCGATTCACTGGTGGTGCGCGGCCTGAGCGGTCTCTTCTGGCAGCGGCAGGGGGACGAGCGCCGCGCCCTCGAGCAGTTCGAAGCCGCGGCAGCCCTGGAACCGGACAACCCTGCCTGGGCCGTCTCGCTGGGACAGTCCCGGGCGCGGCTCGGCGACCTGGTGGCGGCGCTGGATGACTATGAACGCGCCGCGCAGATGGACCCGCAGAACCCCACCTACTGGCGGCTGCTGGCGGCCTTCTGCGCGGACTACAACATACACCTCGAGGATGTGGGCCTGCCCGCGGCTCAGAAGGCTGTGGACCTCTCGCCCGATGACCCGCAGAACCGGGATCTGCTGGGTTGGCTGCTGCTGGGGGTGGGCCAGCCCCTCACCGCCCAGGGGATACTGGAAACGGTGGTGGAGGAGCAGCCTGAGTTTGCGCTGGCGCACTATCACCTGGCGCTGGTCTATCTCCAGATCGGCGACCGGGGCCTGGCCCTGCATCACCTGGACCTGGCGATCCAGTACGATCCGCAGGGGCCCACCGGCGCGCTGGCCGCACAGGTGAAAAAGCAGCAGTTCCCATGATGATGATACAATCCGCTGCATGCGCAACCGCCCCTCATCCCTGCTGCTGATCGCCTTGCTCGTGGCCTCGCTGGCCTGCCAGATCCCCACCCTGCCCGTACAACTGCCCTTCAACCTGCCCTCCCTGCCGGGCGTACAACAGCCGACCTCCGCCGCCCCGGGCAACCTGCTCTTCGAGGATGATTTCTCCGATCGCCTCACCGGCTGGACGCGCCAGTCCGCCTCCGAGGGTGTCATGGATTATGACGCCGGCGGCTTCCGCATCATGGTCAATGAGGCGCAGGGCAACTTCTGGTCGACGCCGCAGAAGGACCTCAGCGATGTGCGCCTGGAGGTGGACGAGGGCAAGCTCGGCGGCCCGGACGAGAACCGCGTCGGGTTGATCTGCCGCTACTCGGGGAACAACTTCTATTTCTTCCTCATCACGCACGACGGCTACTACGGCATCGGCATGTTCTCAGGGGACCAGGCCTCGGGCGGGCGCATGGACCTGATCGGCCAGGCCGAGATGCTCGCCAGCCCGCTTATCAACCGCGGCACGAACGTCAATCACCTGCGGGCCGATTGCAGCGGCTCCACGCTGGCCCTGTACGTGAACGGCGAGCCGCTGGCGCAGGTGCAGGATACCCGGCTGACGCACGGCGATGTGGGGGTGCTGGCCGGGGCGTTCTCCGAGCCGGGCGTGGACGTCATCTTCGATAATTTCGTGGCTTTGCAGCCCTAGAGTCTCCTCCCATGAAAGTCCATCTCGACACCGTCGGCTGCCGGCTGAACCAGGCCGAGATCGAAAGCCTGGCGCGCGGCTTCCGCCTGGCGGGGCATGAGATCACCGCCTCGCCGGAGGAAGCCGACCTGGCGGTCGTCAACACCTGCGCGGTGACGGGCGAGGCGGCCTCCGATTCGCGCGGCAAGCTCCGGTCGATGGGCCGCCGCGGCGTGAAGGAAGTGATCGCCACGGGCTGCTGGGCCACACTGGAGCCGGGACGGGCTGCGGCGCTCCCGGGCGTCACGCGGGTGGTGCCCAACTCCCGCAAGGACCGGCTGGTGGAGGACCTGTTCCACGCCCCTGC
>CAZSPX010000317.1:0-3662 GCA_964608885.1 uncultured Anaerolineaceae bacterium
GGTGATGAAAAGAACCTCCAGCATGACCAGCCAGGTCAGGGTTGCATCCAGGGCTGTGATATAGCGGAACAGGCGCTCATGGATCAGCCAGTAACTTGCGATCGAGTAAAAGGCAATGAAATAAATGAGGAGCCTTGCCAACAGCCCCGGAAGGATCTGAGCGGGACCACCCGGGTCCGATTCCTGTGGACGCAGGTCCAGCACCAGCAGGGTCATGGTGATGGCAAAGATCCCGTCCACCAGGAAGGTCAGGCGCTCAAGGCTGACGAAATCAGACGTTGTGCCCGGTGAGCGAACGATTTTCTTCATGCCGCAGTTCACCCGATCATTTTTGAAAACTCATTGGTACGACTGCATGCCCTTCCACATCTCGCTCCAGGGCCGGCGCGGTGCGCGGCAGACGTACAGTGCGGTGTGGAATTTCGATTCCTCGTTCTTGACGCCGTAGGAATTCTTGACCCAACCGCTGGCCTGGCAGGAGCCAAAATACTGGTTGGCCCGGGCGCCATCAAAGCCGACCAATATGACGGTTTCGGGCTCAGGCTCGCCGTAGCCGCGATACCACCAGGTGTTCGCTCCGCTGATGACACGCGGCAGGCCAAATTGGTCACTGTAGAGATCGAACGCCCCCGCCTCGCCGTAGTTGCCAGCCAGGATGACCGTGCGGGGTTTTTCGGATTCCGGGATGGAGTGATAAATCTCCGCCGCCTGCGCGGCCAGGTCCTGCCACCCGATCATTTCGACCACCTCTCCGTTGAGCTCCGAGGTGATCTCCCAGAGCGGCGAATTGACCGGCGCGATCGGCTTGAGGAGCGTAACCGCGACCAGCGCTCCGACAGCCTGGAAGCCCCACAGGAGGCCATATCCCACGCGGCGGGCATTCATCGAACGGGTCCCGAGCCACTGCTCAAACCAGGTGCAGCCCGCAGCCAGCAGCATCACATAGGCCGGGCCTGTGTAGTAACCGCGGGCATGGTTGAGCATGAACAGGATGAACGTGGCAAGGAACATCCATCCCAGGAGCCGGAAGCGCTTCATGGAGGCGGCGAAAAGACAGGCCGCCAGCCCGGCTGTCCAGAGCGGCAGCGAGAATGGGTTGGTGGTTGTATAGAGCTGATCGACCAGGAAGCTGTCTGCCCGGCCCCAGGCGATATCCCGGGCATGGATCGAGCTCAGGTATTCAAGGGAGATGAAGCCGTGCCGGATCTGCCAGACCAGGTTGGGGAGGAAGATGAGCAGCGCTAGCGCGGCGCCCAGGTACAACCATTTGGACAGCAGGTGTTTGCGCGCCGGCGTGGCGAGCAGGCCCACGGCCAGGCCCGCCACGCAGAACAGCATCGAATACTTGGTGAGCATCCCCAGGCCGATGCCTGCGCCGATCCCCAGCCACCAGCGCGGATCATCCGTGGCCAGCAACCGGACGGTGAAAAATGCCACCAGCGCCCACCACAGATAATCAAAGGCGGAGTAAATGATGAGGGTGCCGGCCATGAGGGACATGGGCGAGATGAAGACAGCCAGGGCCGCCATGATCTGCGCAGGGCGCCTGCCGCCCATGTCGCGGGCCATCAGCCCGGCCAGCAGCATCACCACCCCCTGGGCAAGGGCAGGCAGGACGCGCAGCCCCCGCAGAGATTCCCCGAACAGCTCCAGCCCAAGGCGCGCGAAGAAGGGGGTGAGCGGCGGGTAGGAGATGTAGCCCCACTCCAGGCTGCGGGCGTTGAAGATGAAATCCAGCTCATCGCGGTGGAAGCCGTACTGCCCGTTGAGCAGGACGTGCAGCAGCACCGCAGCCAGCGCCATGCCCGACAGAATGAGAGTATCCGTTCTCTGTTCCCGCGTCATGGGGGCACCTCGCCTTTCCTATTTTCCGCTGCGCTCAGTGACAGCTGCAGCGATGAACCATCCGAGACCCGCCCCACACAGAGCGCCGAAGCCCATCCCCGGGAGGGCATTCCCGCTGCCTGCACCAAACCCGGCGCCTGCTATGGCCCCCAGAAACATGCCAGCGAGGGCAAAGAGAGCGATCCTTCTTTCCATGCTGCTTCTCCTTTCACGGGCGGTGCATCCGGAAGCCGTAGACCGGTTACGGGGAGACCTGGATGGACTGGATCAACTGGTCCAGCTGGTCGAGCGTGGGGGTGAAATCCCCGGCAGGCACGGCATTCAAAACCTCGGTGACGGTGGCGTAATAGGGCGCCATGTCCGTGCCGGGGTTGGCATAATAAGAATAGGGGACCCCGCCGGGAGGAAGAGGCGCGCCGGCATCACTGGTCTCCGCGAGAACGGGGGCGGTGATGGGAAAGATCGCAACAATGTACCAGGTTCCATCCCGGCTCAGGCCTTCAAAATGGTAGAACAGGTCATGATTGTTGGCGGAGGCGGCATACTGTCCGTATTCTGTCACAAAGCGCACCCCGCCGCCATTCTGGAAGGAGAGGATCCGGGGCTGGGCAGCGAAAAGCTGCTGGGCATTGAAGAACGGGATGGCAGGGAGCTCGTCGTTAAGGGTGGGCCCCTGGGGAGGATAAAGGATATTATCCAGCCGCCGGATGGCTTCGAACGCAGCCGGGCGCATCTCGACATAGGCCATGGCGGGATACACATAGATCTCCGGCACAACGGATTTTCCCTGCAAAACGTAGCCCTCAAGGCTGATCCGGGTGTGACCCGGCGTGACATCCCACGGGGCGGTGTTATCACCGCTCGCGGCTGGCACCTGGACCCCGCGGACCCCGGAGGCCAATCCCGGGACCAGGACAATGCTCAATGGGTCCACGGTGACCTGGACTCCCTCAAAGACAGGTTGTGACTGGGTGGAGGTCGGGTCGGGCGGAAGGGTGGGGGGAAGGGAGGTCGCGGAGGGCGGGATGGGAGAGGCAGTCTCAGAGGCCGGGACCAGGGTATCCGCCGGCGCAGGCACCGTTTGGGTGGGGATCGCAGCCGGTACCGATACCTCGCACGCAAGAGCGATTATGAGGAAGAGCGACAGGAACAGGAGGTTTTTCGTGGGATGGATGCTTCTCATGGCTGGTTCTCCTTTATGTTTTCGGGGAAAGGGAGCGACGTTGGTCCGGTTTTCCCGATCACTTGGCGAGGGGCAGGGCGGCAAGATCGCCACCAGACGCTGCCTTTTGGCTGGTTCTTTGCTCACTGGGAAGCAGGTCCAGGAACCAGGTCCCCATGGCGGCCGCAGCGATGGCGGTCCCGGTTCCGAAGTAGAGGATCTGCAGGAAGCGGGAAACCCCGGCGGGCGAGCCGATGACCAGCACTTCCACAAATTCAAAGAACATGATGGCGATGCCGGCCGCAGCTGAGGCGAGCAGAGCGAACCTGCTCCTACGGAGCAGCAGGATGACCGCCAGCAGGGAGCCCCCACCCACGATGAGGAGCAGGGACAGGCCGGGAATCGTCCAATCGGTGAAGATCGACCCCTGCAATTGCTCGAGTGGAGGCGCATACAGGTCCGCTAGCAGGCTGATGCCGCCCCCGATCGCGCTCAAAGAAAGAAAGATAGTCAGCACGATCAGCAGGGTGTAAAGGATTCTTCTGAAGAGGGTCATTCGTGGACTCCTTGTTGGTTCTTTAGATCAAATCATAGAACCGGAGGAATAAAAACTCCCCCGCCGCCGGGGGAGTTTTGTCCTGGTCAAGTGGATAGG
>CAZSPX010000318.1:0-3661 GCA_964608885.1 uncultured Anaerolineaceae bacterium
CCATTTCCCCGGCCTTCGAAGTCCCCACGAACTCCCAGAATTTTGCCGGTGACCTTGTCAGGGGCTGGCGGCGGTTGCGGAGCATGTAAATATTCCGGTTGAGCTCAAGCCCCTCCACCTTCACTTCCACAACCCGCCCCAGCGCGATCCCACGCGCCGCTGCCAGGCGGGAAACAAAGGCTATGCCAAGCTCCTCCTCCACGGCCATCTCGATCGCCTCCGCGTTCCCCAGCACCATCGCCACATTCAACATATCAGAGCTGATATCGTGCTGGCGGAGACCATCCATGAGGACTTCACGGGTCCCGGATACATCTTCCCTCAGGATGATGGGCTCGTCGAGAAGGTCGTCGGGAAAGACCTTGCGATAATGTGCCCAGCGATGACCGGAAGGTGCGATCAGGATCACATCATCCCTGAAGAATTCACGATATTCCAGGTCAGTATGCTCGATGATCTTGCTGGAGACTCCCAGAGCTACCTCCCCTCCCAGCAGCTTCGCCATGATCGAATCCCGGCCGCTCACCAACACATTAATGCGCACATGCGGGTACTCCTTCCGGAAGCGGGCAATCAGGCCCGGCAGCAGATACTTTCCCGAAGCTGTCGAGCATCCGATGGACATCTCCCCGGCAATCTCGCCCTGGAGGGAGAGCATGCTCTGTTCCACGCGCTGGGCGGAGGTGAGCAGTTCCCGCGCCATTGAAACCAGGACCTGGCCGTTTTCGGTCAAATGGGCTGCCCGCCCATGCCGGACGAATAAAGGCGTGCCCAACTGCCTCTCCAGGCCTTGAATACTCTGACTGACAGCCGGTTGGGAGAGGTGCAGCTGCCGGCCCGCCTCACTGAAGCTTCCGTGCTCGGCAACTGCCAGGAATACCTTGAGAGCCTCCAGATTCAACATGGCTGTCCTTTATATATGAGAAAACGTATATTCACTCTTAATTTATCCTGCCGACAGGGTTTTTGAAAGTGATAAATGTAATAAAAAACTGCCCGCGAGGGATCGCGGGCAGTCTGTGAAGCAGGGCAGGAACTATTCAGCCAGGGGCAGCTTGGCTTCTTTCCAGCCTGTCATGCCCTTGAACATGCTGTTGGCATTGGTGTAGCCCAGCATTCTCAAACCCATCGTGGCAATGGCGCCGCGGTGACCAATGCCGCAGACTGTTACAAGGGAGGCGGCCTTGTCAGTGGGCAGTTTGGTCATATCGTTAAGCAGCTCATTGATCGGGATGGCAACCGACCCGGCAATGGCCCCGCCGGACTTGATCTCCTCAGCGGTGCGTAGATCGATGACCATGGGCGGTGTTGCGCTCCCCATGGCAGCCAGTACATCAGTGTTCACCACGCCGTCGAAGTTATCCGGAAGCGCGGCGAGGAAGGCATCCAGGTCGCGCAGGCGCAGTGGATCCACCGTGGGGGCGGTTCCCGCAACCGGATCGGTGGGTTTTCCAGTCTCGACCGGCAGGCCGGCCGCGGACCAGGCATTAAAACCGCCGACGAGGCTGCGAACATTCTGGTAACCCAGGAGCTGGAGGGCCGTCATCCCCATGGCCCCACGGTGACCGATGGCGCAGTAGACCACGATTGGCTGATCCTGGGCGGGGAGCTTGTCGAGATTTTGCAGCAGGCTGCGCAGAGGGATATTAACCGCACCGGCGATGTAGCCATTCTTTTCGATCTCAGCTGGCTCGCGGACATCAATGAGGAACGGGGCGCTTCCCGCCGTGATCTGGCCGTTGACGACATCTGCTTTGATGGTGTAGAAGTCGGCCGGAAGGTTGGTCAGGTAATCCTTCCAGACTGCTGACCAATCCACAACGCCCTCAACGGGAAGGCTGGCAGTCTTCCAGGCGCCCAGGCCGCCGCCCATATTGATCACATTTGAATAACCCAGCAGCCGCAGTCCTTCGATCGCGATCGAGCCGCGCAGGCCCGAGCCGCAGTACAGGACAATGGCTGCCGCTTTGTCGGCGGGCAGCTTATCCAGGCTGGTGAAGAGCTCACCGACCGGGATATTGACTGAACCCTTGATCCAGCCATCCTTCTGGACTTCCGCAGCCGTGCGCAGATCGAACAGGGCGGGCGGGGTGGCACTGGACAACTGCTCGTTGACCTTGTCAGCCTTCAACGCAAGGAAGCCGTCCGGAAGGGTGGACATGCTCTCATCCAGCGCCTTGAAGAGGATCTCGTCGGCAATGATGGGAGTGCTGATCGATTTGGCCGCTTCGGGCATCGAACCTGTCTCGACCGGGAGACCCGCCTTGATCCAGGCGCCCAGGCCGCCGCCCATATTGTAGACATTGGTGTAGCCCAGGATTCTCAGAACACCCATGAGGATGCCGCCGCGTTGGCCCGAGCCGCAGTAGACAATGATCTTGGAATCAAGCGAGGGCAATTTATCCAGGTTCTTCAACACCTCGCGCACCGGGATCTGGACTGTCCCCTTTATGTAACCATCCTTCTCCAGCTCGGCTGCCTCACGCACATCCAGCAGGAAGGGCGGGTTGGCTTCCGCCATGGCGGCACTAACGTCCGCTGGCTTCATCCCGCCGTAGCCCTGCGGGAGGGCCCCGATCATCTGCGCATAGAGTGCTGCAAAATCGATAGCAGCGGCCGGGGGCTCGATGGCAGGCGCAACAGTCGCCGGGACCTCCGTGGGGGGCGCAATGACCACTTCGGTGGCCGGGGCAGGCCCGCAGGAAGCCAGGACCATGCTGATCAAGATCAGCACGATCAGAGAGAGATACGACTTCTTATTCATGCTCTTCTCCTGAATCTATGTATGGATCAGGGACGGATTCCCAAATCCTATTCCACTGCTACAAGTGTATGACCCTGCAATCCATCCATATAGTGACAGTTGTCACAAACAGCTATTCGAAATATTTATCCAAACGTATAAATGAAAACTATGGGAGGAAGTGACACGCGGCACTATTGTGCTTCTTCTCACAATGATAGGATAGGGATGGAATATATGTTTTTTCGCATAAAGTGAGGCGCAAAAGTGGAAATCTCTCAGACTACTGAGCTAACCCGGCACGAAGCGGCTCTGTGCTTTGCCCTGGCCGACCCCACCCGCATCCACATCATCCATGTCCTCGAGCGCCAGCCTTGTAATGTGAACCAGCTCACCCGGGAACTCGGAATCCCCCAGCCTATGACCTCGCGCCATCTGCGGATCCTGCGCGAGCACGGGCTGGTGCGCTCCGCCCGGCACGGCGTCTCAGTGACCTATTCTCTCTCTGATCCTCGCCTGCTCCTAGCCTTGGCATTATTGAACGATGTTTGCTCAATGGAATCGGAAGGTCTTCCCGCGGAGGAAAAAAATGCTAAATAAGCGGTTCGCAATAATCCTGATCAATGCCGGTATCCTGCTCCTTTTCGGCTCGATCGTATGGCTGGGCTCGGCGCGCGGCGTCAGTGCACAATGCGGCACACAGGCTTCCACCTGCAAGGACTGCCACGAGGTACAGGGTCAGGACCCCGTTAATGCTGACGGCACAGGCTGGCACCAATCCCATGCCTTTGGCGATTTCTGCTACATCTGCCATGCAGGAAACAATACCGCCACTGATAAGGACGCTGCCCACACGGGCATGGTGGCGCCTCTCTCGGATGTAAAAGCCGCATGCCAGCAGTGTCACCCCAAAGATCT
>CAZSPX010000319.1:0-2199 GCA_964608885.1 uncultured Anaerolineaceae bacterium
GGTCATTTTCGACCGCGTCTGGGGATATGATTTCGGCGGGGAGAGCAACGTGCTGGAAGTGTATATCCGCTACCTGCGCCAGAAGCTGGAGGCCGAGCAGGAGGCGCGGCTCATCCACACGGTGCGCGGCGTCGGCTACGTGATGCGCGAGAACCCCTGAGAACCCGCCGCCCTGCAAAGGGCGGCTTCTTGAATCATGTCCCTGCGGCTGCGGCTTACACTGCTCTATTCCACCCTGGTGGCGGTCATCCTGCTCATCTTCGGCACCGCCGTCTTCCTGCTGGTCAACATCCTGCTGCTCAACCAGATCGATGAGACCCTGGAGAGCGTGGCCCGCGACATCATGCAGGTCACGCACGTCAGCTCGGTCGGCGAGCTGAACTATG
This sequence comes from uncultured Anaerolineaceae bacterium, assembly GCA_964608885.1. Lineage (GTDB taxonomy): Bacteria > Chloroflexota > Anaerolineae > Anaerolineales > Villigracilaceae > JACPVF01. The sequence continues at coordinate 387 of CAZSPX010000319.1, forward strand.
TCTCGCTGCCGCCGCTGGATATGACCGCCAACGCCTACGTGCAGGTCTGGAGCCGCGACGGGAAGCTCAAATCCTTCTCCCCCAGCATCGCCATGGTCAGCGAATCGCTGGACCCCGGGGCCGTCAACACCCTGTTCCCGGTCTACCGCGAGAACACCGTGCGCGGGGTGCATCTGCGCGTGCTGAGCGTGCCGCTCAAGGTGGGCGAGCGCGGCATCGGCGTGCTGCAGGTGGCCATCAACCTCTCGGTGGCCGATGCCACCCGCCGCGACCTGCTCGATATCATGATCGGCTCATCCATCGTCTCGATCTTCCTGGCGGCCCTGCTCTCCTGGGTCATGCTGGGCCGGGCCCTCTCGCCCCTGCAGGCCATCACCGAGACCGTGGACCAGATCAACCGCGCCGATGACCTCTCGCGGCGCATCCCGCAGCGCGCCCATTCCAATGACGAGATCGGGGAGATGGTCGAATCCTTCAACCAGACCCTCGAGCGCCTGGAAGGGCTGTTCACCTCCCAGCAGCGGTTCCTTGCGGATGTCAGCCACGAGCTGCGCACCCCGCTGACCGTCATCAAGGGCAATGTGGACCTGATGCGCCGCATGAACCAGATCGACGAGGAGTCGCTCACCAGCATCGACCAGGAGGCCGGGCGCCTCACCCGGCTGGTGGGCGGGCTGCTGCTGCTGGCCCAGGCCGAATCCGGCAAGCTCAGCCTGAACATGAAGCCCGTCCAGCTCGACGCCCTGCTGGTGGAGGTCTTCCAGGAGCTGCGCGTCCTGGCGGGCACCAAGGTGCATATCCATCTGAAGGAGATCGACCAGCTGGAGGTCCGGGGGGACCGTGACCGGCTGAAGCAGCTCCTGCTCAACCTGGGGGCCAACGCGGTGCAGTACACGCCCGCCGGCGGGGATGTCTATCTCAGCCTGGCGCGCGCCGCGGACCAGGCCCGCATGATCGTGCGGGACACCGGCCCCGGCATCCCGCCCGAGGACATCCCGCACATCTTCGAGCGCTTCTACCGCGCCGAGAAGTCGCGCACCCGCACGCGCAGCAGCGGGTTCGGGCTGGGGCTCTCCATCGCCCACTGGATCGTGGAGCACCATAACGGCCGCATCGAGGTCGAGTCGAAAGACGGGCAGGGCACCGCCTTCGTCATCTGGCTGCCGCTGGGAGGCGCCCCCCTCCCGGCCTGACCCTACTGCTGGTGCTGGCTTGCCCGCCGGCACAGGCTCACCCCGTACTTCGTGTACCATTCATCCAGCGCATTGCTCTGCGAGAGGCCGCTTGAGGCGTCCTCGTAGATCGGCGCGCCGAAATAGACGTAGCGCGCCGTCTCGGCGGCCCAGGTCCACTCGCCGCGGCTGATCACACCGATGCCGCCGTTGTAGCCCGCCAGCGCCAGGCGCGCGCTGCCTCCCGCCGCGTTCATCGAGCGCGCCAGGTAGTTCAGCCCGCGCAGTGCGTTCGTATCGGGATCGTAGGGGTTGTCGCCCGAGCGGAAGTGGAAGGGCATCACCTGGAACAGGCCCATGGCCCCCGAGCGCGAGAGCGCCGTGGGATCGCCGCAGGATTCGATCTGCATCACCGTGGCGGCCAGGTTCGGGTCCACGCCCGCCTGCGCGGACCAGCGCACCAGCGCCTCGCCCCAGTACAGCACCTCGGGTCGGAAGAATGGCGCCAGCCCGCTCACCGCCCGGGCGGAAGCCAGAGCCTGCTCCACCTCGGGAGCGGCCTCTGCGACGATCACCGCCTGCACCTGCCCCACCGTCACATCGGGCGAGACCGGCTGCCCGGCGCCGTCATAGACCTGGGC
>CAZSPX010000319.1:2299-3661 GCA_964608885.1 uncultured Anaerolineaceae bacterium
GTCTCGGTATAGGCCGCCACTGCGGAGGCGGGCACGGGACCGCGCAGGGCCATCAGGGCCAGCACCGCGCTGATCAGCAGCACGGCCAGGGGCGGCAGCACAAATCCAGACAAACAACCGCTGCCTTGCGTTTGCCCGGCAGCGGCTGTCTGTTCCTGCAGGCGCTCTGCCTGCCAGTCGGTCATTCGGGAACGAGCTCGGGGCATGGGTGGCATCCTCATTCTGGGTCAAAGGACCCGGCTCGAAAGGAGGGAGGGAAAACTAAATTGTCAGGCTTCGTATCGATCGGTCGGGTTGTTCCGTTCGCCGAACGAGGCGTTGTGGTAGGTGGGCTCGGGGCGGACGAACGTCCCTTGCTGTTGGACGGCGGGCTTGGGCGAAGGCCGGAAGGAAGCGGCCGTGCCCACTCCGTTGGGGACGCTGCTCGGGCGGCTGAGCGTGGAAGCCGGGCGCAGCGAAGCCGTGCTGGAGACCGGCTGGTTGGAAGGCCGCATCGCGGGGCGGTAGCCCTGGGACTGGCGGGCGGTGGTGAAGAGCCGGTCCCCGGCCAGCGAGAACGTCCCGATGATCAGCACCCGGATCAGCCAGACCATCACGGCCACGAAGACCGGGACGACCTTGGTCATGGTGGCGCTGCTGATGACCGCGCCGGCGGCCGCGCTGCTGTGGTTGATGATCGCCACCGAAACGCCCCACCAGGTGAGGCTGGCATTGAACCCGGCGGCCAGCAGCCAGGCGCCGAACAGATACCACACCTCGGCAGGCTCGTCGCGGCCCTGCTCCGGCGTGAAGATGCGGGCGATGCCGGCAAAATCGATCCCGCAGAACGCGATCGCCAGGACGGTGGCCCAGCGCAGGCCCGCGAAGCGCAGGTCGCCGAGCACGTCCAGCAGGGCGAACTGGGTGGTGCTGAAGTTGAAGATCTCGAAGGCGATCAGCGCCCCGATGATCATCAGACCCCAGAGGGCCCCGCTGGTGACCCTGCGGCCCTTGAAGAGCGCCAGCAGTCCATCTCCAACATTCCGTTTATACGCATTCATTTCGACCTCCTTGTCGAAACCGGTACCCATGCTCTAGAACTTCTGTTCTATGACAGCATTATAGAACAAACGTACTAGAAATGTCAATACCCAATTTTCGGGAGGAATATCCCCTGTTGGCCAAAGGCGAAACGCCTCCGCCTGCGCTTCATCTGCGCTCACCCTGGCCTGCGGCCAGGGTTTCGCGACGTTCAGCGCGAAGGCTTTAACGCGGCCCTCCCCGGCCAGGAGCCTCGCAGAGCTTGACCGGGGAGGGAGAAGAGAGGGAACCAGCCCTCATTATACAGAACATGTGTTCTATTGTCAAGCCCCCAGCAGCCAC
>CAZSPX010000320.1:0-1361 GCA_964608885.1 uncultured Anaerolineaceae bacterium
GCTCCGGCTGGCCGATTGGATGATCGCCGTGGAACGCGCCCTGCGCTGCCGTTACAATTTCCGTTCGGTGGACTGCCATCGCTCCACCGCCGGCGGTCTCGCCCGCTGAGCAGCCGTTCCCCCGGCCCGCCCTGAACCATGGAAAAAAGAATGAAAAACCAACTCAGCAAACTCCTGTCCATCTACCACGAGTACCCGCGCGCCTTCTGGGTCTACAACCTGATCGTGTTCATCGATCGCTTCGGCGGGTTCATGCTCTACCCGTTCTTTGCCCTCTACCTGACGCGCAAGTTCGAGATCGGCATGACGACCGTGGGCGCCGTTTTCGCCCTCTTCTCCCTCTCGGGCTTCATCGGCAGCACCATCGGAGGCGCCCTCACCGACCGCATGGGCCGCAAGAACGTGATCATCTTCAGCCTGGTGCTCTCCTCGCTCAGCGCGCTGGGGATGGGGCTGGCTCCCACGCTGGAGGTCTTCATCGCCGTGTCGGTGATCGTCGGCACCCTGGCCAATATCGGCGGGCCGGCCCATGAGGCGGTCGTCGCGGACCTGCTCCCCGAGGAAAAGCGCGCCGAGGGCTACGGCATCATCCGGGTCATCTTCAATGCCGCCGTCATCATCGCCCCCGCCACCGCCGGGCTGCTGGTCACGCGCTCCTACCTGCTGATCTTCATCGTGGACTGCATCATCAGTCTCATCGCCGCCGGGATCGTGATCTTCGCCCTGCCCGAGACGCGCCCCCAGCACCTGGAGAAGACGGCCCACGAAAGCCTCAGCCAGACCTTCGCGGGGTACGGCCGGGTCTTCAAGGACGGCCCCTTTGTCGGCTTCGTGCTCGTGACCTTCATGATGACGCTGGTCTACATGAACATGAACTCCACCCTGGGCGTCTTCCTGCGCGACCGGCACGGCCTGCCGGAGATGGGCTACGGCTCGCTGCTCAGCATCAACGCCATCCTGGTGGTGCTCTTCCAGTTCTGGATCACCCGCAAGCTCCAGGGCTTCAAGCCCTTCTTCATGATGGCGCTCGGCAGCCTCTTCTACGCGGTCGGGTTTGGGATGTACGGGTTCGTCTCGGGCTATGCCGCCTTCGTGGCCGCCATGGTGGTCATCACCATCGGGGAGATGATCGTCTCCCCGTTCGGCCAGGCGCTGGTGGCCGGGTTCGCCCCCGAAGCGATGCGCGGCCGCTACATGGCCGTCGGCGGGCTTTCCTGGGGGCTGGCCTTCGCCATCGGACCCTACCTGGCAGGCCGCATCATGGAAGGTCCCAACCCGGACTTCCTGTGGATCGCCAGCGCGGTTTTGGGGACGCTGGCAGCCCTCGGGTACGTCCTGCTGGACCGCCGCCACCGCATCCC